>CAYZUN010000026.1:0-22546 GCA_964481625.1 uncultured Sulfurimonas sp. | reverse complement strand
CATTCACGCAGGATTATGTTTTTAGCCAATACGATTGCACATTATAAAGATGATGGTCTCTCTGCCGTTGTGGTCAGCAGTCATCCGCAATGGTGGAGCAAGCAACACTTTTATAAGAATCGAAAAGCCCTTTTATATGTTGTTGCTGAAATTATAAAATTTCCGACCAATATTATGGTCTATATGATTATTGAACCGTTAGGATTGTATGATCCGATTCAAAGGTACTTTGGCGATACCATTCATTTTATAAAACATTATGTTCATGGAAAATTACGCATGTAATTCAATAATGAAAAATATAGGAGTTTGCCGTTTCTCTCGATATAATACTGCACTTAAATCAAGGAGTGTCAATGCAATTTGCTGCACCGTTAAAAAGTAATTCTAAGCGTATCATGCTCTTAGGCTCAGGAGAGTTGGGCAAAGAGGTCGCTATTGAAGCGCAACGTTTGGGTCTTGAGGTTATTGCTGTTGATCGTTATGAGAATGCTCCGGCGCATTTGGTAGCCAATCGTTCTCATGTGGTGAACATGCAAGATACCGAGGCTGTTTTAGAGATTATTCGTCATGAAAAACCGGACTACATCTTGCCTGAGATTGAGGCGATTAGCATTGAAGCACTGTTCAAAGCAGAAGCAGAAGGTTTTAATGTCATTCCTAATGCTGAAGCGGTGAATAAAACTATGAACCGTAAAAATATTCGCCGTTTTGCTGCCGAAGAACTCGGTGTTAAAACGGGAGGCTATCAATTTGTAGCTACTTATGAAGAGCTTTGCAGTGCAGCTAATGCATTAGGTTTCCCGTGTGTGATTAAACCCGTAATGAGCAGTTCAGGTCATGGACAAAGCGTAGCCAAAAGTGCCGATGATTTGAATGTGTCTTGGGAAATTGCTAAAGAGGCACGCGGTGATGCGAGCGAACTTATTGTCGAAGCGTTCATTAAATTTGATTACGAAATTACACTACTTACGGTTTGTAATGGGAAAGAGACGGTTTTTTGTGAACCGATTGGGCATATTCAGCGTGATGGAGATTATGTCTTTAGTTGGCAACCGATGCAGATGAGTGAGATTGCCAAAGAGAAAGCGCAAGTGATGGCAAAAACCGTAACCGATGGTTTGGGTGGTCGCGGACTGTTTGGTGTAGAGATGTTTGTATGCGGTGATGAAGTCTATTTCTCAGAACTCAGCCCCCGTCCGCACGATACCGGAATGGTAACACTCATTACACAAAGCCAAAGTGAGTTTGCTCTGCATATTCGTGCTGTTCTAGGTCTGCCGTTAGGCTTTACATTTTATGGCGATGGCGCGAGTGCTGCATTTAAGTCGCAAGTTGATTCTAATGCACCGGTGGTAGATGTAGATGACTCCCTTTTTAGCAATAACAGTTATGTTAGAGTCTTTTCAAAACCAGAATCACATGTAGGGCGAAGAATGGCGGTAGCGTTAGTGTTTGACGAGGCCCAGAGAGCCCTTTCTCAAGCTAAAGAACTCATTACAAAAATTAAGGATGCCTAATGAAAATTGTTCTTCTTGATGCCGCCACATTTGGCGAAACAGATATTAGCGCTTTTGAGCAATTTGGTAGTGTCAAAGTCTTTCAAACCACCTCTTCAGATGAGACGTTGGAGCGCATAAAGGGTGCTGATGTTATTGTCACTAACAAAGTCGTTATTACTAAAGAGATGATGCTTACATGTAAAAATCTCAAATTAGTTTGCGTGGCGGCTACGGGCATGAATAATGTTGATTTAGAAGCAGCTGCGTCACAAAACATTGAAGTGAAAAATGTAGCGGGCTACTCCACACAATCAGTTATTCAGCACACATTTTCAATGCTGTTTTACCTCATAGGAAGTTCAGGTTATTATGATAAATATGTCAAAGAGGGTTCATGGGCTTCGAGTTCAATTTTTACTCATGTTGACAAGCCTTTTTTTGAAGTCAAAGGTAAAAAGTGGGGCATCATTGGTTTAGGTGAAATTGGTCGTGGAGTAGCGAGTGTGGCTTCGGCTTTTGGAGCAGAGGTTTGTTACTACTCAACCTCATATAAAAATAACAATGAAACCTACCCTAAAGTTGGGTTAAGTACACTACTTGAGAGCTGTGATATTATCTCTATTCATGCACCGCTAAATGCTAACACCAAAGGGCTGATTTCCCAATCGGAACTGTTGCAGCTTAAAGAGGGTGCGGTACTGCTTAATCTTGGACGTGGTGGCATTGTTGATGAGTCGGCATTGGCGCGTATTATTGATGTTAAAGATATTAAAGTAGGGCTCGATGTTTTAGAGGTGGAACCAATGAAAGCAAACCATCCGCTTTTACATGTAAAAAATCAAGAAGCACTTTACATTACGCCGCATATTGCATGGACATCCATTGAAGCACGTGACTTGCTCATTGCAAAAATAGTACAAAATATTCAAACCTTCATAGATGGCTGAAGCCCTTGCGCTTTTTTTCGCTGCTTTTTTAGCAGCAACTATTCTTCCTTTTAGCTCTGAAGTGGCATTTATTACCGCGTTAACTTCAGGAATGGACACCTCTTTAGCCATGACAAGTGCATCGCTAGGTAATGTGCTCGCAGTGATTGTTAACTACCTTTTGGGTTTTTGGTTTTATGAGAAAATGCATAAGAAGTTAGAATCATCAAAAATCGGAACAAAAGCACTCTATTTTGGGCATCGCTACGGTTATGTAGCACTACCGCTGACGGTGTTGCCCATCATCGGTGACCCGCTAACAATTGTGGCAGGAATTGCACGCTTAAACTTTATGTGGTTTCTTCTCATTACGGCACTCTTGCGTGTAGGGCGGTATTACTTAATAACATTAGCGTTTTAAGGTTATGAAAGAAGTCTAATAAATAAACCCAAATAACCAAAGCGGTATTTTATTTTTATAACCTACTTCTATATCGTCAAGAGCCAAATAACTGTTGTGTAAATCTTTGATTTGATTAAAGTTCTTATTTTTGCCGCCAATCTCAAATAAATAGGTATTATTTACTAAAAAATCTCCTCTTTTGGCTACATAGATGGATTCATTAATAAATAGATTTTTTGAAGCATAATAGTTTTTTATTTGGTTTACAAAGAATGCTTCTCGTGCACTTCCTATGTCTATTTCTGCTGTTAATGCGTATGATATGTTAGAGTTTTGCATAAAAAGTTTTTCAGGCTTACTGAGTATGCTGTAACCTTTTTCTTTACTTCGTAAACTATTAATAATTTTTGCATCTTCTAAATAAGCAAGGTATTCATAAACTTTAGGGCGTGATATTTTAGTTGCTTGTGCTAAATCAGTAATATTTGGAATAAACGGGACGTTTACAGCTAACATATAAAGAAGTTTTTTTAACTTATTTATTTGACGCATTTCAATTTTATTGATATGTGGTAAATCACTCTCAAGTATTAAATTTATAATTTGAACTATTTTTTGATGGTAGCTGTCTTTGTCTTCTAATATAAAGGGGTAATTACCGTATTGAAGGTATTCTTTAAAGAGTTTTAATGGTTTTATTTTCTTTGAGATTTCATTTGCAATATGTAGATGATTTTTTAATATATTTTCTATGCTGTACGTCTCAAAATGTTCATCATACTTTAGTAATAAATACTCCCTAAGAGAAAGGTTTTCTAAATGATAAACAATAGTTCTACGAGATAAATCAGCATTTTGCTTTGCAATTTGCAGGATTGAAGAGCCTGAAATAACTATCTGTAAGTCTAATGTATCATATATATGTTTTACATGTGTGGACCAATCATCATATTTATGTACTTCATCAATAAAAAGCACTTTACCGCCATATTGTTCAAACTCTTTAGCAAACTCAACTAACGAGAGTGTTTGAAAATAAGGGCTATCTAATGAGATATACAGTGCTTTGTCACTGCCTTCAAAATGCTCTTTTATATATTGCAACATCATTGTTGTTTTACCAAGCCCGCGTTGTCCTAATATAGCAATAGATTTAAGATTCCAATCAACTTTATCATAAAGATATCTTTTTTTCTCAAGTGATATCTGTTGTAAAAGTTTTGTTTGCTCTTGAAATAAATTATGTAAATCCACTTTGTCTTCTTTAAGTAATAATGTTAAGTGAGATTAACATATGTAATATTAAATGCTAATTAAAATTATCATATTTTACAGTTTGATTACATTAATTTCGAAATTCTACATGTAAAAGTGGACTGATTTTGCTGCGATTAAAATGTTTTTTAGGAGGCGCTAGTTTTCCTATAGTATTGTCATCATACAAGAAATTTTGAATATAATAGATTCCTCTATAGCCTTTTACATGTAAATCTTCAATAATGCTATTAATATCATTTTCATCTAACAGGTCAGCATGAACTGTTGTTCTTACTTCAAATGGCAGATCAGAATTAATGAGTAGTTTCAGGGTCTCACTGAAAGCTTTAAACTCTGTGTGGTGCGTGATGTTGGCAAATTTTATCTCAGGTGCTTTGTAATCCAAAGAGATGAAATCGACGAGTGATTTTTCCAATAACTTTTTAATGACCTTTGGAGCAGTACCGTTAGTGTCAAGTTTTATTTTAAAACCGAGTGTTTTAATCTGCTGTGCAAACGTAATGATGTCATCATACAGTGTTGCTTCACCACCGGAGAGCACCACAGCATCAAGCAGACCCTCGCGCTGTTTTAAAAACTCTAATGCCTCTTTAGTAGAGATGTGACCTTTACCAAAGACAATATCTCTGTTATAACAGTAATCACACCGCATATTACACCCCCCAAACCAGAAGATGGCTGCAAGATGATGAGGGTAGTCTAACGTGCTAAAGGGTGTAATGTCATAAAGAGGCGTGTTAGGCACACTGCTCTTTAAACTGTTTGCGCTCTTGATGTTCGCCTTTTTTACCGATGTTAAAACTCTCTACAGGTCTGTGATAACCCATAACTCTGGTGTAAACTACGCAACGGTGACGCTGCTGTTGTACTTTTTTTAAAATTGCTTCATGAGACATTTTTTTCTTCCTTATTATAAGATTGGATAAGCTCTTCATCGCATTTCGGACAGAACTCATGTTCCCCGGTAAGATAACCGTGTTTTTCGCACGTTGAAAAGAGCGGCGTAATGGTGATGTAGGGCAGTCTAAAATTGGTAATAATGTTTTTAACCAGCTTTCGACACGCTTCTGTAGAGCTGATACGCTCTTTCATATACATATGCAGTACCGTTCCGCCGGTATATTTACACTGTAATTCATCTTGAAGATGAAGTGCCTCAAACGGGTCATCAGTCTGGTCTGCCGGGAGTTGTGATGAGTTGGTGTAGTAGATGTTTTCACCAAATCCGGCTTGCAAGATGTTGGGATATCGTTTTCTGTCTTCTTTAGCAAAACGGTAAGTTGTTCCTTCTGCAGGAGTTGCTTCAAGGTTGTAAAGATTTCCCGTCTCCTCTTGAAATGCCACCATGCGCTCTCGCATATGTTCTAATACCTCGATGGCAAAACGCATTCCCTCTCCGCTTGCAATATCCTGCTTATCTTGCGTGAAGTTTCGGATCATTTCGTTGATTCCGTTTACCCCAATCGTAGAGAAGTGGTTATTAAAGTGATGAAGATAACGTTTTGTGTAAGGAAACAGACCGCGTTCATACATTGTTTCAATAAAGACGCGTTTTTTCTCTAGTGTTGATTTTGCCAACTCCATTAAACGGTCAAGTTCAACAAAAAGCCTCTCTTTGTCATTTACATGTAAATAACCAAGCCGTGCCATATTGATGGTAACCACTCCAATGCTTCCCGTCATCTCAGCACTGCCAAAAAGACCACCGCCACGTTTAAGCAGCTCGCGCAGGTCAAGCTGTAGACGACAACACATACTTCTGACATGTCCCGGTTTATAGGCATCAGGATTCTCTACGAGTTCTCCATCACTATTGCGCATAAACTGAGAACCAATAAAGTTTTGAAAATAAGAGGATCCGATTTTTGCCGTATTTTTAAAGAGAATGTCGGTATTCTCACCATACCAGTCAAAATCTTCCGTAATATTGACGGTTGGAATCGGAAAGGTAAAGGGTTGACCACTCTTGTCGCCTTCAGTCATAATCTCATAATAGGCGCGGTTGATGAGACTCATCTCTTCTTGAAAATCTCCATAGGTCATCTCTTCTAATGAGTTAACCCCACGCAACGCAGCTTTATGTTGCAGGGTGACATCATCTATATCTTTAAACAGATGCAATTGATGGCGTGTTGGAATCTGCTCACGCAAATCTGAAGGTACCGTCCAGTCAATCGTAATGTTAGTAAAAGGACTCTGTCCCCAGCGAGCCGGTACATTTAAGTTGTAAATAAAACTGCGAATGGCTTTTTTAACTTCTTTAAATTCAAGCTGATCTTTAAAAAGGTAGGGCGCTAAATAGGTGTCAAACGAACTAAACGCTTGGGCACCTGCCCACTCACTTTGTAAAATCCCTAAAAAGTTTGCCATCTGACCTAAAGCTTCACGAAAATGGTTTGGAGCATCCGATTCGACTCTACCTCTAACACCGTTAAAGCCTTCATCGAGTAAGACACGAAGACTCCATCCTGCACAATAGCCGGTCAGACAGTCCAGATCATGAATATGGTAATCGCCGTTTCGATGGGCGTAACCTTCTTCTTTAGAGTAGATTTTATCAAGCCAGTAGTTTGCAATGACTTTGCCCGCGGTATTATTTACCAGTCCGGCATTGGAATAACCCGTATTTGAGTTGGCTTTAATGCGCCAGTCGCTACCACTAATGTACTCTTCTATGGTCTGGGTTGCATTAATGTAAGTAGTATCTTCACTAAGTCCTAACTGATGCTCCCGCTGCATTTTATGGGTATGGCGGTAGAGCAGAAAAGATTTCATAACATCAAAATAGCGCGCTTTAAAAAGAGAGTGCTCTATGAGGTCTTGAACATCTTCAACAGCAGCAACACGTCTATCTTGTAGTGTTGTTATGACATCAACATAAATGGAGTTATCATAAGGTGTAGATTCACTCTGAAATGCTTTTTTTATAGCATCTTCAATTTTATAGGGTGTAAATTTTTGAGATGTGCCGTCTCGTTTGAGTATGGTTTCTAACATTGTCTCTCCTGTTGGACGAAGTACGATGTTATGTCAGGGTGCGGTTATATCAAGGTACCTCTAAAAACCTTGCGTCAGACCTTCGCAAGGTTTTTAGAACTGCCCGTAAATGTCAGTCAACTTCTTTAGATAGTTAGATGAAGAATTAACGCTTTGAATCAATAAGGCTTCGTTACCTAGAGTTGAGTTAACTGAAATTCGACATAACACACACAAGAGAATTATAGGCAAAGAGTTTGTCACATTATGTCAAAAATTAGATTTTTTGATAAAATTTATAAATTTGTTGCATTATTGGGTATGCATGATGTAACCGACACCATAATTACTCGTGATGGAATCATCAGGAAGCTTGGTTCGCAGCCGTTTTATTAAAGAGGTCAGTGCATTGATACTAAACTCTTTTTCGGGCTGATCTTCATAAAGTGTATAGTAGATATCTTCATTGGAGATACTGCGGTTGGGTTTATTTAACATCAGATTAAGGAGTCGCTGCTCTTTTTTGGTTAAGCGGATATCACTACCGTTTTTCTGTAACGACTTGAGCTTTTTGTCCCATCGGTACCCCTCTTTTAAAAAAACAATGCGTTTTTCATTTTCAATCTCTTGGACAAGGGTAAACAGCAGTTCTTTGAGCGCATCGCTATTAATAGGCTTAATAAGGTAACGTGCGAGATGCAACTCAATGGCTTTAAGCAGCTTCTCTTTCTCGGAGTGTGCGGTGACAATAATGATTTTGGTAGTTATGTCATTTTTTCGAATGCTCTCAATCATGCTAAGACCATCGAGATTAGGCATGTTAATATCAGCCACGATGATATCAGGCTTTTTCGTTTTATAAACCTCTAGTGCCTCTTGACCACAAGCAGCTTGATAAACGGTTTTAAAAAAAATCTGAAGGTACTCCGCAAAGTACTCTCGTAACTGTTTCTCATCTTCGGCGATGAGAACTGAGATATGTTCTATTTTCTTATGCAAGAGCTATTCCTATGCTGAATTTGACACCGTCAAGGGTATTTTCTGCCTCTATAGTTCCACGCATACTACGCTCAATAATCATCTTGGCAATATAGAGTCCTAAGCCCGTTCCCATTGATTGGTGTTTGGTGGTAAAGTAAGGCTCAAAGATACGCTCAATAATCTCTTTATCAATACCACCGGCATTATCGGATATCTCTAAGAGTGCCTGATCGTCTTGGTGAAAAAATTTAATGCTGATTTTTGGTTTTGCAACAGCGTTTTGCATGAGTGCATCTTGTGCATTGGAGATAACTGCCATTACTGCTTGAATGTACTCATTAATATAGCCATTAATCACTAAAGAGTGATCGCCATCAATTTCGATTTCGATGCCATGCTTTTTAATATTTGGATAGAGTACTTCAAGTGCCTGTGTTACGGCTTTTCGAATACTAAATATCTGTTTCTCTTTATTGGGCTTAAAGAAGCTCATAAAATCTTCAATGGTATTGGACATGTAAGCGATGTTTTTTTCCATTTCTGTCAATTTACATGTAAGATCATCTTTGTCTAACATATCATAATTGTTTTTCTCTTTTGTGATGGCAATGAGTGTATTGACAATAGCAAGAGGCTGACGCCATTGGTGGGCGATATTTCCGATCATTTCGCCCATGGCTGCCATTTTAGACTGCTGAAAGAGCAGAGTCTCTTGCTCTTTAAGGGCAATCTCTTTGGCTTGAAGTTCTTTAATAGTATCAAGCAGTTCACTGTTATATTTCTTTTCAATATAGAGACCGCAATCTAAATTTTTCATCTTGGTAATTAAATCGGCTATGTAGGGTTTTTGAATAATGGAGCCGTGTTGCGGAGCAATTAACTCTATATTAAGTGCTTCAATTTTTTTTAGGGCATAGTTGAAAATATCTTTACTTGGCATGTACTCTGCATGAAACAGTTTTGCCTGATCAAAATAGTCCTCTTTGGCAAAAAACTCCCAAGACTCTTCAATACCGCCAAAAATATCTCCTGAAAAGAGTACTTTAGTACGCGGGTCATAAGTTACAAAAGCTCCGGGTGAGTGGCAGTACGGTGTGGTTAAAAATTGTAAGTTAAGTCCGGTAGACGTTTCGAGTTTTAACCCCTCTTTATCAACCTCATAATACGACGAGGTTGTCAAGTAGTGCTTAATTAAGGGAGTCATACGGCTGTGTGTGACAATTTGTAAGTCAGAACGGTTAATGAGTTTTTCTAAGTCAGGAACTGAGGCACAAAGGTCAGGGTCTTGGTGATGTAAAATAATGTATTTAATAGTTCCAATGTCGGTAATAGATTTGACTTTTTTAACCACCGCATCAAACTCAAGCATACTTCCAGGATCCACTAAAATGGATTCATTACCATTTTCGATGAGGTAAGGGTGGCACTGAAACGGGTCGTTTTCAAGGTACATCCCAATCCAGTAAATTTTTGGTGAAATTTGGATGGCTTTTGTGAAGTCAAGATCTTGCATGACTACCCAAACATACGTCTGAAAAAGCCTTTTTCTCCAATCGCTTTTTCAACCATTTTAATGTAGCGGTCAATGGATGACGCGCCAAGTTCATAATCTTTAATCATCTTGTCTTCACCGATGCTGATGCAAAAGGGGACACTTTTAATCTCATATTTTTTTGCCAGTTTTGGATTCTCTTTGACATTGACTTTACACACAAGCGCCCGTTTGCCAAAGTAGGCTTCAAGCAGATCAAGCAGAGGTAACACCTCTTGACAGGGTCCACACATTGGAGAGTAGAAGTCAATAAAGATTGCGACTTTAGTATCTTCTACCGTGGTTACATAGTTTTCATCTGTGAGTTCAAGTGCCATTGGTACCCTTTAAAATGTGTTCATAATTTCAATTGCTATGAAAATAATAGCTAAAAAGAGTAATGAGGTGATGAATACGAGTGCCGTAATATCTCTAGGACGACACTCATAAAGTGAACCAAGATTGACATTGGCAACGGCAAGGGGAACCATTAGCTCTAAAAATAGGATGCTTTTAATCATGGGATCAATATCGACATAGATGAGGATAACATAGGCAATGAGCGGCATCAAAATAAATTTGACACTGCTGACCCAAGTAATAAGGATTCTGTTAATTACATGTATTTTTGTACCATAGAGGTAAATACCAAAAAGTACCAGCTGCAAGACCATCGAAGCATACGCTCCCATCTGAAGAGTTTTCTCAACAGTATTGCTAGGCTCATAACCATAAATATTCAGCGCAATAGCAATGAATGCAGCCCATAAAATAGGAAGCTTGATAATATTTAAAAGGGATTCTTTAACATTAAATTCACCGCGAGAATAGAAGTAGACACCAACCGTGTAGACAATAAAGACATTAACCAAATTAATGATGGTGGTGTAGGGAATACTCTGCTCTCCAAAGAGTGCAATACCCAGCGGAATACCCAGATTCCCGGTATTTCCGATGAGTGCTGCAACGGTAGCAATGGAGCGCTCTTTAGTGTCGGTAAAAAGCTGACGGGCAACCACTACGGAGATGATTAGGGTGAGGGTGACAATGAGTAGATAAAGTGACGGCGCAAAGAGCAGTGACGCATCAATCGGGCGTTTAAGAAGTCCCCAAAAAGTTAGAAAAATTTGTAAGAAATAGACCGATAAAATAGTAATAGTCTTATCATCAATTTTCTCTTTAAAGCTCATTTTGGCAATAAAACCAACGGCAATAAAGATGTAAATACCTAAAACAGAAAATAGTACGGAACTCATAGGTGAAAGTATAGCCTAAAGCATTTCATCGTATAGTTATAAACTTAATTTATGACGAGGCACGCATGAAACAAATATTAAAATCTTGCTCGATAAGATAAAGAACTCTAATGATTCTTTTGGTAAGATGTTACTTATGAATAGAAGATTATTTATAACAGCTGCTGCATTGTCTCCACTGTTGACTAAAGAGCTTTTTGCTGCTGAGAAAGATATTGTTATTAGTAAAGAGGAGTGGCAAGCCTTTGTTGATGTGCGCAATAGGTTGCGGCGTGTTAAAAAGTTTGTTGGGTATGGGAATTTTAATATTATCTCCTTTGATCGTGCTTTGTCATATGCAAAAAAATACTCTGTTATTGGTATGTTTCGCCGTGAAGAGTTGGCTTTAGTAGAAAAATTATTTTATGAAGACCCGAAAAAATATGGCTTTTTAGGAGAACGTATTTGCGACAATATTACGGATGATATTGCTCTAAAAGAGGTCAAAAAAGTTCCCTATACAGGGCATTACCTCTTTAAAGGCAAACCGTTAGAGGACTATTTACGTCTCAAGCATGATATTGGTCATGAAATCATTTTGACATCAGGAGTGCGTAGTGTTGTGAAGCAGATGAACCTCTATATAGATAAAATTTACAGCTGTAGAGGTAATATTTCTCAAGCCTCGTTCTCTTTGGCACCTCCGGGGTATTCGTATCACAGTCGATCTGATTTTGATGTGGGCAAACGTGGCTTGGGATATAAAAATTTTACGGCACATTTTGCACGAACAAAAGAATTCCGAGAGTTACGTAAACTCGATTACATTGACATGCGCTATACCATCAACAATGAAGAAGGAGTACGCTATGAACCTTGGCATGTTAAAGTCATATAAAGTTTTTGTACCCGTCCTTTTTCTTTTTGTATCAGGGTGTTCGCTCTATCAAGATATGCATACAGCAGAGCCCGAATTAATTGCAACACCTAAGTATGATCTTAATGTTTCTGTGCCAATTGAGAATAATAACGCAATCAAAGAGAGCATTGAGCAAAATAGAAGTACAGCATTAGAACCCGAGATTTTAACGGCACAAATTGAAGAAGAGATTGCTGTTGTACAAGACATTCCTTTAGAGATTAAACCTGAAATAGCAGCTCAGAGTGAAGTGATTGTCCCCATTATTAGAGTTAGCAGTACAAGTGAGGAAAAAGATCATAAAAATTTTGGATTTGACCTGATTCAAAAAGGGTCTCATGATGAGAATACACTGCTTGTTGTTGGTGGAATTCAAGGCGATGAGCCGGGCGGTTTTATGGCGGCGTCACTGATTGCAACACAATATAAGATTACTAAAGGTTCGGTTTGGGTCATTCCTAACTTGAACTTTTACAGCATCATTAAACGTTCACGCGGTCCTTTTGGCGATATGAACCGAAAGTTTGCCTCGCTTAAAGAGAGTGATCCTGATTATGAAGCCATCAGTAAGATTAAAAGCTATATTGAAGATGATGAGGTCAAGCTTGTGGTGAATCTTCATGATGGTAGCGGATACTATAGAGAGACCTATGTAGATAAAGACCATTCACCTCATAAATGGGGCCAGTGCTCTATTGTCGATCAGGCAAATCTTGATTGCGACAAGTACGGTGACTTAGAGCGTATTTCCACAAAGATAGTAGAACACGTTAATGCTAACTTGATTCGAGAAGAGGATCGATATGCTTTTAACAATACGAAAACGGCTCAAGGCAATGAAGAGATGGCTAAGACATTAACCTATTTTGCTATCAAAAATAAAAAAGCTGCTTTTGGAAATGAAGCGAGTAAGAACCTTCCGACACATGAACGGGCTTATTATCATCTCTTGGCACTTGAAAAATATATGGATATTATGGGTATTGGTTTTGAACGTGAGTTTGAGTTGACGCCTCTGGCAGTCAAAGAGGTCATTGATAATAATATTTACCTCTCCATAGAAGGCAATAGTATCAGTCTGCCACTGCATGATATCCGCAGTGTTTTAAGATATTTTCCGGTAAATAAAGATGGACATATTGCATACGCTCCAAGCAACCCATTGCTAAAAATTATTAAAGATAAAGACACCTATACGATCTATTACGGTAACAGACGGTTGACGCATCTCAAAGCGGATTATATGGATTACATTAATGCAGAAGTTAATGTTCATTTTAAAGTAGACAATAAAGATATTGAAGTAAAATTTGGTGAAATTATAAGTGTTAAAAATGACTTTCTAGTTCATGATCATGATGAGTATCGTGTTAATGTCATTGGTTACTCAAACTCTTCTAAAATAGAGACGGGTACATCGATCTCTCAAGAGAAGTTTATGAAACGCTTTTCAATCGATAGGCAAGGCCAAATGTACCGGGTTGAATTTTATAAAAAAGATAAATTTGCGGGTACTGTTTTAGTCAAATTTGAAGACGTATAAAAAGCTTAAAAAATTGGAAATACAGATGGTAGATGTACTAATTATTGGTGCCGGTGGCGCAGCGCTGTGTGCAGCACTTAAGGCAAAAGAGAGCGGTGCACGTGTTCAGGTATTGTGTAAAGGTTACCCGACACGCTCACAGACTTGTATGGCACAAGGTGGAATTAATGCGGCGTTGTCACATGCCGATAAAGACTCGGTAGATATACATGTAAATGATACCCTGAAGTCGGCACAAGGTTTAGCATCAGAAACTTCAATTGCTCTCATGTGTTCTGAAGCACCCGAGGCACTCGCATGGCTAGACCGTATCGGTGTTCCGTTTAGCCGAGATGAGAATGCCCAAATTGCGCAGCGCCGCTTAGGCGGAGCATCCCATGCCCGAGCATGTTATGCACAAGACTACACGGGTCTTAAAATGCTTCATACACTTTATGATCAGTGTAACCGTGAGGGCATTGAGTTTTTAAATGAGCGTTTCTTGCTCAATATTATGACTGTAGAAGATGGTAATGGTAAAATACATGTAAGTGGTGTTACCGCACTAAATCTTCGTACCGGAGAGGTAGAACAGCATGACGCCACGTCAGTAATTTTAGCAACAGGCGGTTATAGCCGTATTTATCATAACCACTCTACCAATGCAACGGGTTCAACAGGCGATGGTATCGCTGCGGCGATTCGTGCTGGTGCACGGTTGAGTGATATGGAGTTTATTCAGTTCCACCCCACAGCACTTAAAAAATCTTCAGTGCTGATTTCTGAAAGTGCCAGAGGTGCCGGAGGGCATCTGCTTAATGCCAAACATGAACGTTTTACCGATGAGTTGGCACCTCGTGATGTGGTAGCTCGTGAGATATTAAAAGAGATTGAAAAAAGTGGCGAAGTTTTTTTAGATATTCGTCATCTGGGTGAAGCTTTTATTGATGAGCAGCTTCCACAAGAGCGTAAGTTGGCAAAGCTTTACGAAGATATTGATCCGGTACACGATTTAATCCCAATTAAACCGGCAGCGCATTATTGTATGGGCGGTATTGAAGTCAATGCCGAGTCACAAACGGCTGTTAGCGGACTCTATGCATGTGGTGAATGTGCTAACCATAATGTTCACGGTGCCAATCGACTTGGGGGCAACTCACTCTTAGAGCTGATCGTCTTTGGACATCAAGCGGGTAAGAATGCAGCAATATACGCTAGAGACAACAAATTTACATGTAAAAACGATGAGCAATTAGTTAAAGATAAAAACTTTATAGAGGGTATTAAACACTTTACCAATCAGATTGATTTTTATGAAAAACACCGTTTTATGGGAAATATCTTTTACAATAATGCGGCAATAGTACGTGATGATATGGGGCTTAAAGCAGTACTTGCAGCCATTCGTCAGATTCAAAAAGAGCTGCCGTTTATGGGACCAAAAGATAAATCAAAGACCTATAACACCAACTTGGTAGAGTTTGTAGAGTTTGGCAATATGGTTGAGTTGGCCGAGATTGTGTTAGTGAGTGCTATTAGCCGTAGTGAAAGTCGTGGTGCACACTTTAGAAGTGATGCTCCGCGTCGTGATGATGTCAAATTCGCTGCCCATACCATTGCATGGAAAGAAGACGGCATACTCTGTCTTGATTTTCAAAAAGGAGTGATGTCATGAAAATAGAGGTAAAACGGTACTGCCCGGCTGCTCCTCATGGTGCTCAATTCATTGCATATGAGCTTGAAGACGAGAACCAGACACTCTTAGTAGCACTAACAACGATTAAAACAACAACAGATGCAACACTTTCATTTAGTTCTGATTGCCGCTCAAGTGTCTGCGGAAGCTGTGCGATGCGTGTTAACGGAACTGAAGTGCTTGCTTGTACCTACAAACCAAAAGATGGTGATCAGATTGAACCGCTCAATAATATGGAAGTGATTCGTGATCTCATTGTCGATGCGCAGAGTGCTTTGAAATTTAATGTAAAAGCTCATGCTTATGGAAGTGTTAGCAGTGAGACTAAAAAAGTGACACCGGAACAAGAGAAAGTCAATGAGATTCAGAGTGAGTGTATTTTGTGCGGATCATGTTACAGTGCCTGCCCGGTCTATGCAGTCAATAGCGACTTTATTGGGCCATTTGCACTAACACGAAACTGGCGATATGTGAGTGATGTACGTGAAGAGGAGGTGGCTGATAAAATTGCGGTTATCCAAAGCAATGGCATCTGGGACTGTACCCTTTGTAATGAGTGTGTACCGGTCTGTCCGGTAGGCATTGCTCCAAAACAAGATATTGTGATGCTTCGAAGTAAAAGTGGTGTGATGGGTTATATGGATCCGAATTTTGCATCAGGATTTGGCGGTGGTTTTGGTAGTGATGGAATGCCTGACTTCGGTAGCCCTTCCTTTTAAATTTTTAAGTTAGTATTGGTTATACTTTACTCACAAAGGTATAACTATGGCTAAAGAACACTCACTTGATATCTCAGCAAAAATTGATAAGCAATCTTTTAAGGATGCTATTAATTTAGTAGATAAGGAAGTATCAAACCGCTATGACTTCAAAGGGACACCCTATGAAATCAACTACAAAGAGAACGATAAAGCACTCATTCTCGTCGCATCGAGCGATAACAAACTTGATGCACTTAAAGATATTCTTATTGCCAAGCTCCTAAAACGTGGACTCTCATCCAATGTTCTTGAAGAACTTCGTGTCGAAGATGCTAGTGGTAATACAAAAAAAGCAACATTTAAAGTGGTGGATTATATTGAAGCAAAAGAGGCAAAAAAGATTGTTGCCGAGATTAAAAAGCTCAAGCTCAAAGTTACTGCTCAAATTGAAGGGGAGTCAATTCGCGTTAAAAGCAAACAGATTGATGACCTTCAAAAAGTGATGCAAGCCATAAAAGCAATGGAATGGGATGCTCCTCTTGTATATGACAATATGAGATAGATGATGTCTAGAGAAAAAAAGTACATATCAATCGACAAGCGATTTTTAACTGAGGGTAATAAGATTAACTTTGAAGTTTATGAGACAAATGAGGGCAAAAGCAGTATGACGCTTTTTTTACAAAGCAACAGTGTTGTTGATTCTCATGCCAAAATTCAGTTACGTGAGATTGAGCAGTTGTATATTAGTGAAGATAGCTATAGAGAATATGAAGACTATGTTGATGGACACCTGCAAAGCGTTGCTAAAGATATGAACATACCCCTTGATGAGAAAGTTGCCGTAGTCTATGAAAATGCGACACGTATTTTAAATAATCTATTTGAAAACCCCGAGTCATTAAAAAATTTGGAAAATTCTAAAGAAGTTGTAAGCAGTTTTATTGAGATGGTATTAAATGATTTTAATGCATTAGAGTCATTAATGAAGATTACAGCGCATGATTATTATACGCATACCCATTCAATAAATGTCAGTATTTATGCAATCTGTTTGGGAGAATATTTAGGTATTAAAGATGATGAACTTCTTGATTTAGGTACGTCAGCACTACTTCATGACATTGGTAAAAGTAAAATATCGTATGAGATTATCAATAAGAATGGAGCACTATCAGAAGAAGAATTTTCTTCAATGAAGTATCATTCTGCCTTTGGTTACGAGCTTGCTCTAAAACTTGGAATTACAGACCGAAATATTCTCTCAGGCATTAGGCATCATCATGAAAAGATGGATGGAAAAGGGTATCCCGATGGTATTGAAGACGAAAATATTTCGCAGTTTGCACGGATTATCGGTACTTGTGATGTATTTGATGCGTTGACAACGAAACGATCCTATAAAGATCCTTTTTCATCTTTTGATGCATTAGCAATGATGAAAAAGCAGATGAGTACCCACCTCGATATGAATCTTGTTAATAGTTTCATTATGATGCTGAGTGATAAAAAAAGCAACTTTCTTGTAAACAGTGAAGGAAACAGATGAGTAAAATGACAGTAGCTGAAGCAGCGATACATTTTAATGTATCCAAAGAGGCAATTCATAACCGTATACGTCGTGGCAGTATTGATTGTGTGATTGAAAATGGTGTAAAGTATGTGGTTACCGGTGAGGAAGAACCTTCAAAAAATAGAACAGATAGCCGTTACTATGACTATATTGAAGAAGAGAATGAACGTCTAAAAAGTCGGATTGAGAAGCTTGAAGACGAGACACGGCACCTAAGAGATCAGCGTGAACAGATGCTTATAGAGGAACGCGAGAAGATTGAAACAATCTATAAAGAGCGCGATGAACAGCTCAAAAATGTACTTCAGGTAGTAGCTACAAAGTTCTTAGCCAATATGAGTGTGGAGCATATAATTGAAGATGCAGTGACGGCTGAGGTCGTTGATGAAAGTGAAGAAAATCTTATTGTATTAAAAGATTTTTTAAAACTCAAAGGTTATAAAGAGAAGAAAAAAGAAAAAATTAAGAAAAAATTTAAATCTGCTGCCCAAAATGACAGTCGTCTCGTTATTAAAAAAGGAAAACTCTATTTAGATCCGCAAAAATATGATTACAGAGATCTGCTCTCGTAAAGAGTCCTGCTACTAATTACGTCACAATCCACTTTGTAATAAAATAGCCGCCAATGACCAGCCATGCAAACATAGCAGCAGAGGTATAGAGTGGTGCCATACCAAGGCCTCTGAATTTTGCAAAACGGGTTCCCATGCCCAGTGCCGTCATTGCCATAGTCAGTAAAAAAGTATCAATCTCATTAATGAGGCCCACAATATTCTGCGGAATAATATGCAGGGAGTTAAAGCCTGCCATACCGATGAAGTAGACGGCGAACCAAGGAATTACTAATGTTACACCATTCGCTTCGTTTCCCGATTTTTTAGTTGTGTAAGAGAGATAGATTCCCAGTAAAATCAGCATTGGCGCAATCATAATGACCCGTGTCATCTTGACAATGACAGCGGCATCACTTGCTTCTTGACCGTATGCGCTGCCCACAGCAACTACTTGGGCTACTTCATGAATGGTACCCCCGACAAAAATACCAAACTCACGATTAGTCATATCAAAAATACCCGCCGAGTAGAGCGCTGGATACAAAAACATGGCAATGGTTCCAAAAAGTACTACCATTGAGACGGCAACTGCTGTTTTATGCTCTTGTGATTTTAGCACCGGTTCTGTTGCAAGAACTGCCGCTGCACCACATACCGCTGCGCCCGACGCCGTTAACATGGAAGTGTCACGATCCATTTTAAAGATCTTGATCCCCAGATAGGTTCCTAAAAAGAATGTTGTAGAGAGCATAATAAGCGAGACTAAAAACCCGTCCATTCCCACTTCTGCAATTTGTTGAAATGTAATACGAAAGCCGTAAAATACAATGGCAAAACGCAGTATTTTTTTTCCGGAGAAGACGATGCCGCTCTCCCATGCAGAAGGAATTTGATTGTGCAGCGTATTGGCATAAAAAATACCGATAACAATTCCCACAACCAAAGGAGAAATCCCTAAAGAACTTACGGACTCAATATTAGCTACCATCGTAGCTGCCGCTGCAAATATAGCAACAAAAATAATACCGTTTATAGTACCGGCACGTTTTTCAGGAGAAAATGCCATGCAACCCTTTACTTATTTTTTATGGAATTATAGGCTATTTTTTTCAAAATGTAAAATAATAAAAACTAATATTTTTATTTAAAAACTCAATCCTACCGAAACTTCAGGATAGCCTCGTGAGGTGCCATCACCGCTATCACGCTCATAATACTCCTGAACCCATCCAAAAGAGCTGTAGCCATTGGCTCCTAGACGCATTGAAATACCGCCTCTAAAGCCGTAAACATTGTAATCACTAAAGGGTTCTTCCATAAAAGTGTGTCTGTAAAACCCACCTGCATAAGGGCGATACATTGGATGAAACGGTGCATAATAGGTTACGGGAATGCTTAATTCGTGAACACTTGGTGAACCGCCAAACCATCCACGGTATTCTACCCCTACAGCTAAATTGTCTACTACAAAGTAGTTTGTATTAATACCTAAAATTGTATAGTAGTCATCATAACCACTACCCGAAGCAATGGTAATACCGATATGTTTTTCACCTTGTGAGAAAACATCTGCCCATAAAGAAGTGAGCGTTAAGAGTAGTATGAAAGAGAGACTTTTCACTAATTTTTTCATGATATTGGTTCTCCTTAACTTACTAAGTATAACCAATATTTTCTATATTATCTGGCTCTAATCTTGTACTAGGGGTATCTCATTACTTTTTGCTTGGTACCTTTAATCGCTTCTTTTCATATAGTGTTTTATCCATTTAGTAAAAATATTTTCAAACTTTTTATGGGTTACCTCCTTTTTTAGCAAGACCATCACTTCGCATAACATGAATATGCTTTAGCTCGTGTTCATTTGCACAATCAGTCCGAATATGGTACCATTTAAAGACCGAAGGAGTTTTAAATGCAAATAACTAATGATATTAGATCTATAACATACCTCAAAAGCAGAGCTGCTGACGTATTAAAACAGATTAATGAAACGCATAGACCCATGATTATTACACAAAATGGTGAAGCCAAAGCAGTTATTCAAGATCCAAAAAGCTATGAAGATATGAAAAATGCCATTAGTTTACTAAAACTACTTTCATTTGCTGAAGAAGATGTTCGAAAAGGTAATGTCTTCGATGAAAAAGATGTTTTTGTATCTATAGATGAATTATTAAAATAGATGTTGAAGACTTATAAACTAAAGTGGACACAAAATGCAAAAAGTGATTTATTGAATATAGTCGATTATATTAAAAGTGACAACCCTTCTATTGCTAAAGACGTTTATTTAAAAATTAGAAAACAAGCAGAGTCATCAAATTTTTTTCCATTAAAAGGTTGTGTTGTTCCTGAACTACAAAAAGAGGGTATCACCCTGTATAGAGAAGTTATATCTACCCCTTGGCGCATCATGTACAAAGTTGGTGATGATACTGTCTATATTATGGCAATTTTAGATTCCAGGCAAAATGTTGAAGAGCTACTGTTACAAAAACTACTGAGACGTTAAGAACATAAGATACATGTAATTCTAAATGTTTTATTTCTTAGTATGAAACATCCGTATCAAGGCTACTGAAGCAGTTCAAGCATCTCCGCCGCTTCTTCCATTCCTTTAGATGCCGCTTTTTCAAACCAGTACTTCGATTGTTGTGTATTTACATGTAATTTTGGAGTACCTTTGTAGTAAAGCCAGCCCAACATCAACATAGCATCTGGGTCGCCTCTGGATGCCGCTTTGTGATACCAGTATAAGGCAATATCCAGATCAATTTTGCCCATTTTTCCATTTTTGTAGGCAGTTGCAAGTAAAAAAGCTGCACTATTGTCTCCGTTCTCAGCCTCTTTTTTTAAGGTTTGAACAGCTTCTTGATTCTGATGGATGGTATTGTTTTGGTAGCGTTTCAGAGCAGACTCCAGTGCGCTTTGAGTAGCAACGAGCGTGATGACCACTATTAAAAAATAGGCTATTAGTTTAAAAATTTTCATAGGCATATACCATGTTCGTCATAATCAGTGCTTGATCGACCTCAGCCGGGTCTCTCTCTTGTACATTCATGCCCATCATACCCAAAGCTATTGAAAGATTCTTGCTGAATTTATGGCTCACGTAGATATCAATCTCTTGGGATAACAGATTATTTTGAATGCTCCCCATTGTGTTATCATAACGCGTAATTCCACCAAGCAGCTCAACACGCCACTGTTTATTGGCATATATGTAGCGTACAAACCCGTTAGTAGCAGACTCTCTGTCAACCTGATTGCTCAAATAAAATTGTCCAAATATAAAACTGCCCATCTGAACCATTGCCAAAAGTCCATGCTTACCGGTAAATGAACCGCCAAGCTCAAAAAAATGTTTATTTACCAAGGTCTCTACCGAAAAATTTGTAAATGACTCATCTAAATCATACAGTGCTTGCGAGAGTGCTCTAGCTTCAGTATGTCCTGCATTGAGAGCTATATTGTTATCTATGTAATTAATATGACCGCCTAGAATGTTACGTAGATCTTGCATATAGTAGTCATAGAGCGTCACTTCCATATTGCTCTGTTTGGCTGTTACGATAGTGCCGTACATTCCTTTGTTCTCATTTATATCAGAAAATTCAGCATAGTAGTTATAGTGCAGCTGCGTAAAATTATTCATCCAAAAAAGACGCAGGGAGTAAGCATTTTCATCACCGGCCATAGCAATGAGACCATCCATTGACCCGTTTAGCCAGTCATAGTCAATGGCATTTCGTCCAATATTAAATGCAAAAAAAGTATCATCATAGTTGATGGAGGCTTCACTAATGATGGCACGGTTAATGTCATCAGATGTCAATTTAGAACGTAGATAATGTGGTGTTTCGTAAGTTCCTTCAAGAATAACACCGTTAGCCTTAGCCGCAGCAGCAATGAAAATATTATCACTCATGTCATAGGTTAGCGCGAGTTTGGTATATAAACTAATAAAATGGTTGTTCTCACTGGGGTAGGTACTATTATTCTCTTTTGCAAACATCGCTTCTGATTCAGCATGCATCATACCAAGAAAATTGACATTAAGAATCTGTGCATATCCTATTACATGTAAAAGCAGTAAGAGAATTGTATGTTTAATTATGGTCTCTTTCCCCAAGGATCAACAGGGCGATGCCCCATGGATCCAGGCATATTATTATTTCCACCCGTAGGAGGCATATTAGCACCACTCATACCATTAAAAGCATTATCGCCATGTATTCCTTTTTGCAATTTTTGAAAGTCTGCTTTTCCTCTTGCTCGATTAAAAAGAGTATTATGCTGAATTATTTTAGTCCGCTTATATTTGACTCTTTTTAAAAGCTGTTGATTAAAATGCTGCCGCTCTTTGTAAATATTTTTAAAATCAAGCAGTGCTAACTGCCGTTCTTGGAGTCGAAGCTGTTCTATGCTCAGATTAGATGCCTCTAGCGGTAGTAGAGCAAAGGTAACAATAATCAAAATATATCGTAATACTCTTTTCATACTATTATTATATCAACTTTCAATGTACTCATTGTGTAGTGAAGCAATTGATTTAAGATTAAGACTAAAAGAGGTTCCATAACCTACTTCTGAATCAACAGTGATCTCTACATTATGCATTGAAGCAATCTCTTTAACAATATAGAGTCCTAAGCCCAGCCCTTTGGTATGGTTACTCTCACGATAATATTTATTAAATACCTCTTTAGGCTTTTTAATTCCCTCTCCCCTGTCTTTAATTTCAAG
>CAYZUN010000025.1:0-22932 GCA_964481625.1 uncultured Sulfurimonas sp. | reverse complement strand
TGATGAAATTCACACCATTATTGGCGCAGGAGCGAGTGAAGGAAGCATGGATGCAGCAAATATTTTAAAGCCGGCTCTTGCTCGTGGTGAACTCCATACCATTGGTGCGACGACACTTAAAGAATACCGTAAATACTTTGAAAAAGATACTGCCCTGCAACGCCGTTTTCAACCTGTTAATGTTGGTGAGCCAAACTTAAATCAGTCACTACAGATTTTACGCGGTATTAAAGAACGTTTAGAAGCACACCATAATGTCACTATTACCGATGCCGCATTAGTGGCAGCTGCACGTCTTTCTGATCGTTATATCAGTGATCGGTTCTTACCGGACAAAGCGATTGACCTGATTGATGAAGCGGCGGCTGAACTGAAGATGCAGATAGAGTCAGAACCGCATGAGCTCTCACGTGTAAAACGTCTCAATCAAGAACTACATGTAGAACAAGAGGCACTGAAGATGGAGGTGACTCCGGCGAATGAGAAACGTCTTAATGAGATTGTTAAAGAGCTCGCTGATGTCCAAGAAAAACAGCGTTCACTTGAAGCACAGTTTGCCAATGAGAAAGAGGTGTTTGACCGTATTGCAGGAATTAAAACGGAGCTTGAATCAAAACGCCGTGAAGCGGAATTGGCAAAAAACAGTGGTGACTTTAACAAAGCGGCTGAAATTGAGTACGGGGATATTCCAAAACTGCATGAAGAGGAGCAATCCATTCAAGAGCAGTGGAAACGAATGCAAGAGCAGGGAACGCTGCTTAAAAACAGTGTCGATGAAGATGCTATTGCAGGTATTGTGAGTCGTTGGACGCAGATTCCGGTGACAAAGATGCTTCAAGGCGAGAAAGAGAAAATATTACATGTAGAAGATGAACTTAACAAAGATGTTATTGGTCAAGAAAAAGCAACACATGCCGTGTCTCGTGCCATTAAGCGTAATAAAGCGGGTCTTTCAGACAGTGACCGTCCAATAGGAAGTTTTCTCTTTTTAGGGCCAACAGGTGTTGGTAAAACACAAACGGCTAAGACCTTAGCGAAATTCTTGTTTGATTCAGAGGAAGCACTTATTCGACTTGATATGAGTGAGTATATGGAAAAACATGCCGTCTCTCGATTAGTGGGTGCACCTCCTGGCTATGTCGGTTATGATGAAGGGGGGCAGTTAACGGAGGCGGTTCGTAGAAAACCTTACAGTGTCATACTTTTTGATGAAGTAGAAAAAGCACATGCTGATGTCTTTAACATTTTACTGCAAGTACTTGATGATGGACGTTTGACGGATAACAAAGGAGTGACGATTGACTTTTCTAATACCATCATTATTTTGACCTCAAATATTGCGAGTGATAAGATTATGAATATGGTGGGTGACCCTGCTTTAGAAAGTGTCATTATGAATGAACTCAAAAAGAACTTTAAGCCGGAGTTTTTAAATCGCTTAGATGATATTGTTACGTTTAACCCACTTGGTCAGGGTGAAATTGAAAAAATTGTAAGACTATTTTTTAATGAGATTGTAAATAAAGTCAAAGATCGTGACATCACACTAATTTTAGATGAGAGTGCGATCTCAATTATTGCCGAAGCAGGGTTTGACCCGGTATATGGTGCTAGACCATTAAAACGGGCACTTTATGAAATTGTAGAAGACCGGTTGGCTGATCTGATTTTGAGTGGTGAAGTAGATGAGGGAAGTACGGTTACTTTTAAAGGTGATGGCAAAGAAATACATGTAAATATTAGCTAGGGTTTTAAAAGGACCAAAGGTGCGTGATGGGGGCTTTGCTCCCCTATCGTTTAATCATGAGCCTCTCTTCTCATATCATCAAGAAATTTAAAGAGTTGGTCGCTTGAATCTTCCATCTCTTTAAAATTTTCAATAATTTTTGCTTCATTTTCTAAGCGTTTATCATCTGGTTTCATAAAGTCAAGATTGTCATGAACCTTATCATGAACTATTTTATGAGGTGTAACGGATGCTTTGTATGCAGTTGTATTTCCAAAACGCTTTTTACCCGTAGTTTCATGCCACTTGCCAAGACGGCACTCTGTATGACGGGTAAATGATTTTGTTGCATCAGCATTAACAATCGTGTCATACGCTTCAGATTTAAAAATAATATGGTCAATTTTTGCTAGAATAATAAAGACACGATTTTCCATATTCTCAACGACATTTGCCATCTCTATGGCATCAGCATTGAGTTCACCCATAGTGGCATTAAATGCTTCCACCGAAGATGATGATTCATCAGCAAGCGTAGTCATACTCTCAGATTTATCTAAAACGATGCTTGCTTCTTGTTTCATAGAGTTAATTGAGATGGTAATTTCACTCGTTGCTTTTTGTGTACGTTCAGCTAGTTTTCTAACCTCATCGGCAACCACGGCAAAACCACGACCATGTTCACCGGCACGAGCTGCTTCAATAGCAGCATTAAGTGCAAGAAGGTTGGTCTGTTCTGCAATATCTTTAATTAAATCAACGACAGAGGTGATCTCATTAGTCTTTTCGTTTAAGCCTTCAATAGAAGCGTTACTGTCATTAATATGCTCTACAAGCGTTTGAAGTTTGTGTAAAATGGCTTCAACTTGTGTCATACTTTCCGTAGACTGATTGCTTGTTTTTTGAGTGCTTGCGTGAACATTTACTAACTCTTCAATAACGGTAGAGATCTCAGTCTGAATAAGACTCAGTCCTTCACCAACATTACCGATTCCCAAAACATTACCATTAAAGGCAATAGTTTGCTGTTTCATATTGGCATCTTTCATAGCATCAATACCGTTTTTTACCATTTGAATGGCTTCTGAGAAGTCACCTTGGAGACCATCATCGTTAAGATCATAACTAAAATCATTTTGAGATGCGGCGTGAACAGAGGTATTGATTCTGCTTGTTAACTCTTTCATGATGGTGACAAGTGATTGAAGCAGTACGGTAATCTCATCCATCTCATTGCGTACAACACTGCGACGTTCAACTTGAACTGAGAGATCACCCTCATTAACTTTTCCAATTAACATTTTAAAGCGGTTAATGGAGCCGGTAATTGAAATCGTAATGTTTCTCGTAATGTAGAGAATGAGTAGAAGAACCACTAAAGAGACAATTATTACAGCGATGAGCGTTACTAAAGCAGTAGAAACTTTTGAATTGGCTAGAGCAATGGTAGAAGAGGAAATTTTGTCTTCAAGCCATTTAAGTTTATTGATTTTTGCAGTAATGGTTTTAAACCAATGGGTCGCATCTACCCCAAATTCACTCTGTTTTGAAAATGCAATGTTACGCATTACTTCAACTTCAGCAAACGAGGGGTCGCTTTTTGCCTCTTTATACCATGTCTGAATCTCTTTTATAGATATATGATTAAAGAGATTTAACAGTGTTTTTTGTTGCGCCGCCAATGATGAGAATTTAGCATAAGTTTCTTGGGTAAAGCGGTCATTTGCAAAAACACCGGAGAGTACTGCACGCTCAACTCCTGCACGCTCCTTAGCACTAATAAAGACAATCAGACTATTAAAATTGGTATGTACGTCATTGTCATGGGGAACCATAGAGAATTTAGAGATCATATCAATAATCTTTTTATTGAAATTACTGTAAAACGTAACAGGAATTTTAGTGGGTACTGAGAGAGAATTGACTTTAGAGCGCATTGGTGCTATGGCATCAAAATCAAGCTCACGTAGAACTAAGGCGGTATAGGCACTCACGTTTTGAGTGCAAAATGCCTTAAGAGCATCTATTTTAATATTGGTACTGCTTTGTTGTTTAGGTAGTATGTCTCTAAACTTTTTCCCTTGAGAACCTATAAATCCGGCACTCGCTCCACGCTCCTTTTGAAGTTCATGCAGTACCGCACTCATCTTAATAGAGAGTTCCGTAATAGCACTTGCTCTTTTGCCATCTACATAGGCATTCCATGCAGTGTAAGCATTTATGATAGAGTAAGCAAAAATAACGACTAAAACAGTAATGCTTAAAAAAATCAGTTTGGCTCGAATGGTCATATTTCTCATTAAAATATTCCTTTTTGTTTAGTAATATTGTATTTTACCAATATTTTACATAAAAATCCATTATTTGCAATAAATATAGTGCCAAGTGTGTAATATCGCTATAATAATTTTAAAAAAAGTAAATTGATGCAAGAAATTTTAATGACGATTGAGCCTATGTCACTATTTCTGGGTTTCATTTTTGGCCTGTTTGTTGTTGGAGTTTTACTCTATTTTATGCAAGTTAAGATTGAAAAACAGTACTCTTTACTCGCGCAAAGTCAAAGTGAAATTGCCGCACTAAAAATGGCACTCTTAAAAGACGAGGAAGCAATGGCAGAGAAACTTTCTTTTGCACGAAGCAATAAAGAGCAGATGCTTTTACAGTTTAAAGATCTTTCACAGCGAATTAGTGATGTGCAGAGTCAAAAATTTGTGATGCAAAATAGTGAAGAAGTTTCTAAGATTGTAGCTCCATTTAAAGAGCAGATTGAGCAGTTTAAAAAACAGGTTAATGATGTTTACATCAATGAAACCAAAGAGCGCTCTATGCTGCAACAAGAGTTACACCATCTTAAAGAGTTAAACCAGAAAATGTCCCAAGAGACACGTAATTTAACTCAAGCACTTAAAGGTGAGAGTAAAACCCAGGGAATTTGGGGTGAGATGATTTTAGAAAAAGTGTTAGAATCTTCAGGTCTGAGGTTAGGGCATGAGTATGATAGGGAAGTGAGCCTTAAAAGTGATGACGGGAGTAAAAAGTACCGTCCTGATGTTTTGGTGCATCTGCCCGATTCTCGCAAAATTATTATTGATGCTAAGACCTCGCTTAGAGCATATGAGCGATATATGAGTTTAGAAGATGAAAAAGAGCAGCATTTGCAAGATCATGTGAAGGCTCTAAATTTACATGTAAAATTGCTGAGTGATAAAAACTACACGAAACTTGAGGGCATTAATACCTTAGATTTTGTTTTTATGTTTGTTCCTATAGAGAGTGCTTTGATGCTAGCTATGGAAGCAGATGCAGAACTTTATGAGAGGGCATTTGGAAAAAATATTTTACTTGTTGGTCCATCGACATTAATGGTAGCACTGCGCGCGGTTGAAAATACATGGCGGTATGAGCACAGAGAAAAAAATGCACAAGAAATTGCTTTGCGTGCCGGAGCACTGTATGATAAGTTTGTAGGCTTTGTGACTGACATGGAAAAATTAGGCGATCAGCTTAGAACAGTTGAGAAGACCTACAATGCATCCTATAATAAATTACATGACGGTAAAGGGAGTTTGACATCGCAGCTGCATAAACTTAAAGAGATGGGGGCAGCTACGTCAAAGTCCTTGCCGTCTAATGTGGCAAAGATGATGGAAGGGTAATACTCTGTTTCTACCTTCTTGCTTTGCCCTGTAAAGTGCGTTATCACACTCTTTGTATAACTCTTCATTGAGATAATAATAAAAAGGATAGTTCCTAAAAGAAAATTGGTAATTAATGCGCTTCTTAAATCTCGTCTGCCATCCACGCTTCAATAGCTTCTATTAGGTTTTCAAATCCAAAGACACGACCGACAATATAGATTTCATCCAGTACAAAAACACCGACTTGACCACTGTTCTCTTGAAGAAAAAGAGCTATATCACCATCGCGTTCATTGATTGAAATGATGCTCATTCCATCAATGATATCACCGAGAGTTGGTTGGTCGTCGTACTCTACATCTAAAAGTTTTTTGCCGTCACTTCGGTACTGTTTCATCAACATCCTTACAAAGTTAATATATAATCCCAGTAGTATTTTACATTAAATATCTTAAATTAAAAAAAGTGAATTTATGTTCGATTGTAAATTAAAAGTTAAAGATAAAATTTTATTCATACTATTTGTTGTGATGCTGCTAGTCATGTCGTTTGCAGCGGGGAATTATTATAGGTCGCTTTGGGTTTTCTTTGGCGTGTTTATTATGGGTCTGTTTACCGTGATAGTGGCGATTAAAAAAGAGTGCGAAGAGGAACAAAATAAGCACGATGTTTGATATTATATTTAAAGTATTGACCGGTTTAGGGATATTTCTTTTTGGAATGATCTATATGGAGCAGGCACTTAAAGAGTTTGCCAGCCATAATTTTAAAAAAATTGTCAAGAACTACACATCAACCAATATTAAAGCAATTGCTACCGGAGCATTTGCAACGGCAATTTTGCAAAGTTCATCGGTGGTGACACTGATGACGCTTTCGTTTGTAAGTGCATCGCTCATCTCGCTTCGTGCAGGTATTGGAGTCATTTTTGGTTCCAATTTGGGAACGACGGTCACCGCTTGGATTATTGCACTGGTTGGATTCAAATTGAAACTTGAACTATTCGCTTTACCCATGGTGGGTATTGGAGCACTTTTTTATATTTTATTAGATGAAAAGTCACGGCTTGCTTCATTGGCAAAAATATTTATGGGCTTTGGATTGCTCTTTTTTGGTCTTGAGATTATTAAAAATGCGATTGAAGTATTAGCTGTAAATATTGACATTGCTGCATTTAATGCGTATCCGATTTATTTTTTCCTTTTCTTAGGATTAGCCATTACTGCCATCATTCAGTCTAGCTCAGCGACTACAGCAATTATTTTAAGTGCATTAAGTGCGAATATTTTGAGTTTTGAGTTTGCCGCTGTAATGATGATTGGTGCCAATATCGGTACAACTGTTACCGCTATGCTTGGAGCTATTGGCGGTATTCCCGATAAAAAGCGTGCTGCTGCTGCCCATTTTCTATTTAATGTCATTACGGCACTATTGGCTCTTGCCATACTCCCTTTTATAACACAGTTTCTTTTAGAGACATTAGGGTTTAGTGATGACCTGACCACGGCACTGGCACTCTTTCATACTATCTTTAATTTGCTAGGAGTACTCAGCCTCTATTTTTTTATTAATAAGCTGG
Source organism: uncultured Sulfurimonas sp. (assembly GCA_964481625.1). Lineage (GTDB taxonomy): Bacteria > Campylobacterota > Campylobacteria > Campylobacterales > Sulfurimonadaceae > QNZR01. The sequence continues at coordinate 15,986 of CAYZUN010000025.1, read as the reverse complement.
CTGATTATTTACATGTATTTTTCAGATATAAACAAGAGCATGCCACTAAATATATTCATTTAACCGATCCGACTGTTGCTGAGAGTGCTTTAGTAGCTCTTAAAAATGAGGCAACACATCTGTTTGTAAAATGTATGAAATATACGTTGCTCTCTTGTAACATTAAAGCCAATGATCTCTTTAAAGAGGATGCTAATATTAAAGAGGTATTGCAAAGTAATAGTGAGCTGATTGAGTTTGATCATAAAAAGAACTACCTGCAGATTAAAAGTATTGAGTCTGATATTTTTGAATTTGTACAAGAGTTAAATAAACTTTCTCTCTTGGAAGAAGATTCTAAAGGTATTGATGCCATTATGAACTCTGTCAGGGAGTCAGCTTATGTCGCAAAGATGACTAAAGATATTCGCAATAATACCGTTTTATTTGCTGAGAGTGAAAATAGCGGTGTTCACGAGATCTATGAGCAGATGCGACTGAATCTTTTAAAGTGTTTTAAACTATACATTGACTTTATGGAGCAACGCATTGATAAGATAAAGTTGCATGAAGAGTTTGAAAAGATTTTAGAGACAAACCATCATTTATTAAAAGACATTGCATTGAGTTTTGGTACACACAACATTAAAAGCAGTACGTTGATCTCTTTGAATAATACAAATCGAACGCTCTATATTATTTGCTCGTCACTTTTTGAAGCATCAAGTATTATGACACTGCATTTTGAAATTGAGAATTATAAAAAAGAGGATTAATGAAAAAAACAGTTCTAATTACCGGATGCTCGAGCGGTATCGGATACGACACTGCACACTATTTACATGGTCATGGCTATAGGGTCTTTGCCACGGCACGGCGTGTTGAAGATGTGGAGCGACTCAAAAAGGAAGGTCTTGATGCATATTTGCTTGATGTCACCAAAATGGAGTCGATTGATGCGACACTAAATGCCATATTGGTACAAACCGGCGGAACACTTTATGCACTGTTTAATAATGCCGGATACGGACAACCAGGGGCAGTAGAAGACATAAAAACTGAAGTGCTTAAAGAGCAGTTTCTTACCAATGTCTTTGGTCTGCATGAACTTACCCGCCGTATTATTCCGATTATGCGTGCTCAAGGATATGGTCGTATTATTCAGCACAGCTCCGTTTTAGGGCTTGTTTCATTGCGTTTTCGAGGTGCCTACAACGCTTCAAAATACGCCGTTGAAGGATTATGCGATACCATGCGCCAAGAACTACACGGTAGCAATATACATGTAATTACCCTAAACACCGGTCCTGTTATTTCAAATTTTAGAAAAAATGCTATTAAAATGTTTGTTAAAAACGTCAATCATGAGCAGAGTGTTTTTAAAACGCAATATGAGGCACAGTTGCTTAATTCAGATGAGACAAAAGATGATGATTTTTTTACATGTAAATCAGATGTAGTCATTGCAAAGGTGGTAGCAGCTTTAGAAAAAGAAAAACCGAAACCGCGCTACTACATCACCTTTGCGACACATCTGCTAGGGGCATTTAAACGACTACTGCCTACTGCGATACTTGATGCTGTTTTAAAGAAGATATAATTTCTCATACCCACACTCATAACCCAGAGCAAAGAGCTCATCAATGTACTTAAATTTAAAGAGTGAGTATCGTGCAAGTTTGTCAGAGGTAATATAATAGTCACACTGCTCAATCTGATTGACAACGTGCGATTGCGTTAACATAAAAAGAGAACGTTTAGTAATATTCCAGATGCCTTGAGGTTGTTTTGCCGTAATAGGCATAGCGTTAACACCGATAATAGGCAGGCCATGTTGTTTCAGCGGTCGAATCGGAAAGTTGTCCATAAAACCGCCATCAACTAAGAGCATTCCTTGATGCTCAATAGGTTCAAAGAGTGGGGCAACAGCGGTTGAGCCGAGGCAAGCGGTTTTGATGTCACCACTATTAATAGTGTGCATTTTCCCCTCTCTTAAATCTACAGTGTTGACATAGACAGCAACGGTGAGTTCTTCAAAGTTTTTTTTTGGTAGAAGGGTGTCATAAATGGTGTCATTCTCATTAATTTTAAAAATACCGTTTTTGAAAAAGTTGAATCGAATGCTTTTTCGAAATGCTTGAGATTTAAACAGTTCTAGTTGTTCTTTAGGACTGACACCACTAGCATAACTTGCAGCAATAAGTGCGCCGCTACTCGCACCGCACAGAGCTGAAATATTTACATGTAAATCATCAATTGCTTGTAGTACTCCTAAATGAAACGCACCGCGAACCGCAGCTCCAGAGAGTGTAATAGTCACATTCATAAGAACAATTTCTCCTTAATCTGTAAGTGAGATTAATACAATCTTATCATATAATATAAAAAGAGGTATTGAAGATGGATAAAAAATATTTAATCGATATAGCCAATGATGCCATTTTAGAGAAGTTGCAAGGTACTCTAATCATAGACCGTTTGCAGCTTTTAAAAGAGCATCCCGAATTAAATCAGCATGGTGCAACGTTTGTGACCCTTGAACTCGATAAAAACTTGAGAGGTTGTATTGGTTCGCTCATAGCACAGCGCACTCTTTTAGATGATGTTATCTCCAACGCAAAAGCTGCTGCTTTTGAAGATCCGAGGTTTTACCCATTGTCTCAAGAGGAATTTGATTATGAAGGCTTTACTATGGAGATTTCGTTGTTAAGTGAGCCAATAAGGCTTGAATATGAAAGTATAGATGATCTCTACAGCAAAGTACGCCCTAATATTGATGGCGTTATTTTAAGAGAGAATTCGTATCAAGCTACGTATTTACCACAGGTTTGGGAACAGTTACCTCAAGTTGAACATTTTTTTGCATCACTCTGCCAAAAAGCGGGGATGCAGGGTAACTGTTTAGAGTATCATCCTGAAATCTATGTTTATCAAGTAGAAAAGATTACGAAGGATTAGACATGAATAGAAATGCAGCCGTAAGAGGAACGTTTTACCCTAGAGAGTGTCATGAAATTGAAACAATGATTGCTACGTTTAATGCTCAATTACAAGAACGATTGGGAGGTAATAGCATCTTAAATGAAAGCCCCAGAGCTATTATTGTACCACATGCGGGTTATGTCTACAGCGGTTTTACAGCCAATATAGCGCATCGGCTTTTACAAAATACTCAGGCATCTCGGGTTATTGTGATTGGACCAAGCCATTATGTCGCCATTGAAGGCATCAGTGCTATTGAAGCAGATGCGTATGAAACACCGTGCGATACGTTGCAGTACGATAGCAACTATCTTATAAAGATGAAACAATCTTTTAATATTGGTTATGCACCACAAGCTCACAGCCAAGAACATAGCACCGAGACACAGATGCCTTTTATTCAGCATTACCTTCCCCAAGCTAAAGTGATTGAGCTGATTTATGGACGGCTTGACTACAAAGAACTCGCTATGCTCTGTAGTGAACTGCTCAAAGATCGTGATAATGTCATTGTCATTAGTACTGATTTGAGTCATTTTTACACACAAGAAGAGGCGAATAAACTTGATAACATCTGTCTTAATGCCATAGCCAATAGAGACAATAATTTGATTGATCAGGGGTGTGAAGCATGTGGTATGATAGGAGTCAAAGCTATTTTAGAAGTAGCAAAAAAATTGAATTTGAATGTAAGAGTATTAAATTATGCTACCAGTGCAGACTATAGTGGTGACACTTCTAGAGTAGTGGGCTACGTGAGTGCTGCTATTGTAGAGTAGTAATTGTCTATTTAATATTTACATGTATAATGTTGGTATGAAAATAATACATCTATTTCTATTTTTAACCATATCGTTATTTGCCTGTACGGGTGATTGTATGACCTGTCATCCGGCATTAATACCAACCATTAATGAGGATTTGCGTCATAAGCCGATGCTTACATGTATTAATTGTCACAGTGCTGACCCTAGCTCAATGGCAGAGTGCGGGAGTGACTGCTTCGGGTGTCATCCGATGGAAAAAATCAATAAGCCTAATGTACGAGAACATGATGTAATTCAAGAGTGTCGGGATTGTCATATGGAGATGAAGCGTGTTATGATGGAACTTCCATTATCATCAGGGCAGTCTCATATGGAGCAGCCATTAAAAGAATTTTTGTTTGATGGCAATTAAGCATAAAGATTCTGCTCCAGTTTATCAAATGATTTAAGAATATTCTCTAACAGTTTTTGACTCTCTTTTAAGATTTTATCAAATTGATCAATTTGAGATGCTGCCTTATCAAAGCTCTTTACAATCTCATTTTTAGCATGATTTTGATGATTCTGACTTTTTAGCTTTAGCGGCGAGAAGATATCATCTAAGGCCTTTGTTATTTTATTTAGAGGCGTTGTCTGATTGCCATCAGAGAGCTCTTTCATAAAATTATCAATGTAAGGCTGTGCAATCTTCATGAATGCGTCAATCTCTTTTTTGTCTTGTGCATCAATACCGTTACTTTCTATTTGAAACTGAAATGATTGCATGGAACTAAATGAAAAGCTGCTGCTGCTTTGATTTCCATCTTTTGTCTGTTGTATTGAGAGTGACTGTTCGTTAGAGAAGTCAAGTGAGATAGTATCACCGCTACTGGTACGCATTTGAATGTTTAAATCATGAGAACGGTAAGCTTCAAGTGATGAACTTATCATAACTAACCCTTTTGTATTTATCGATAATGTTTGAATATCGGCTATTTACAAAAAGAGTTTATTTAGAAATTATTTTTTACTGCTGAGTAAAGTGGCAGTCAGTATTAGAGTAAGGACAGTGTTTAGCAATATTCATCGAAAACTGCTCCTCTTTGATGCCTTCTTTTTTACGTTCGATGTGGCGCATTGCTGCCCGAAATGCTGTTAATACCATATTGGCACTGTCTTGCTGCTCGGTAGAGATTCGTTGTACGCGTTCTTCTTCAGGTTTACTCATGTCAATAGCAGGTGCTTCAACGGATGCGTAAGCTGCTTGAAGATCTTTTTCAAGTTTTGCTACTTCTGTCAGTATATTAGTAATGGTATCACCTTTAATCATCTCCGTTAGCATCGAACCAAGAGTAATGGTGTCTTGTGAACTATTAGTCGCATAACTCACCTCATTAATGGTCGTGTCATCATGCTTAATATAGACAATGACATACGCTTTAGTAGCATTATCCACACCCACACCGACACCATCAGCATCTTTGATCTCTCCATAGTTTTGAGGATTCATGAGATGCGAAGCAATCTCCTGTATATAATCTTCTTGTGTTGACATATTATTGTATCCTTTATCTAACTTGTTCAGATTCTAGCATTTATAGCATAAATATTTGCTCATATTACACTGAAAATAATATTAAGAAAATAAAGATATACTTATAGAACAAAAATATTTTTTGACTATTAAGGGGAGTTTGGTGCTTAAAATCATTATGCTATTAATGAGCTCAAGCTTACTTTTTGGTACTTATTTACGTGATGATGCATTAGAGAGTGTTTACGATGATATAACTGACCTTACATGGCAAGATAATAGTGTTGTTGCTTCAAAAAAGCGTAAATGGAGTGCTGCAGTAGACGACTGTGAAAACCTTGACTTTGCAGGAGTACAAGATTGGCGGTTGCCCGATATTTATGAGCTATATAGTATTGTTGATTTGAACGCTTATGATCCGGCAATAACTCTAGCATTTTTTCACAATACTGCTTCGTATCACTACTGGTCTTCACATGTTGATGTCAATAACCCTAGTAATGTATGGGCTGTTGATTTTAAACAGGGTAATGTCAAAAGCTATGCAACCGGTAATAATTATCGCAATGTCCGATGTGTTCGCAGTGGACGCATTAATGAGGCTCCTGTTGCAAGTGACAATAGCTATGTTGCCGGTGAAGATACGTCAATTAGTGGTAATGTTATAACTAACGGCATACCGGACGTTGATGCTGATGGTGATACCTTGCAGATAAGTTCACACTCCAATCCTGAGCATGGAATACTAAACCTTGATAGTAATGGAAACTTTACCTACACTCCAAATACAAACTATTCTGGAATTGAGAGTTTTTCTTACACCGTCAGTGATGGCAAAGGCGGTGAGGACAGTGCTACGGTGCACATTGCAGTAGGTGCAGTTAACGATATTCCTGTTATTAGTGAGGGTGAAAGTGTGAGTGTTGTTATGAGTGAAGAGGGTATGCCGACTTCTTTTATTCTTGCACTCAGTGCTACTGATAATGATGGGGATATTCTTACTTGGCGCATTAAAACCAATGCATCTAACGGCACTGCTACAGCATCAGGTGTGGGAATATTCAAAGCGATCGGTTACACACCAAATGCAAACTATAACGGCACCGATAGTTTTATTGTTGAAGTTAGTGACGGTAATGGTGCAGATGAGGTAACTGTCATGGTAACGATTGAAAGTATTAACGACGTTCCTACAGCAATTGATGATAGTGTTTCTACTTATGAAAATAGTCCTGTTTCCATTGATGTGCTTAGTAATGATGGCGATATCGATGGTGATGTACTAATGATTACAACGCACTCCAGTCCCGTACATGGTTCAGCTGTTGCTTCAGCAGATAGCATCACTTACATACCCTATACAAATTTTATTGGCAGTGATAGTTTTACTTATATCGTAGATGACGGTAACGGTGCAACAGTGCAGGCAACGGTAAATGTAACCGTTTGGCCTATGGATAATGATGGTGCTAATGAACCCTCAGGTGTTGATGGTAATCATAATGGAATAGAAGATCGTTTTGAAAACCATGTTGCGACACTTTTTAATGGTACGACAGCAATTACATTAACTACAGATGAAACAGTACCATTAAGCAATCTTAGCACATCAGGCGGAAGCAAAAATGTTAGTTTAGATAATGCAGAAATGGTTATATTGCCTTACGGTACTGTTTCGTTTACCGCTTCAGGAGTTGGTAACGGTGGGTTGGTTAACATTAGTCTTTATTACCCTTACGATACAAGAATTTCAGGTTATGCTAAAGAGTTTAATGATGGCACATGGCATGATGTGGGGGCGATAGTAACCCATAACGCTACAGATAATTACACTAAAGTAAGTTTTAGCATTGTTGACGGTAGTGCATTTGATCTTGACGGTCTCATTAATGGTGAGGTTAAAGATCCCGGCGGTGCTTATTATCGTGTACTTTTAGAACCTCTTGCAGTAGCGGTTCCTCTCTCTATGGAAGCTAAAGTTTTGCTTGTACTGCTTTTGATGCTGAGTGCGAGTTTAATGATACGGCAACGCTCCGAAGGTTTAAATATTTTAAAACCATAAAACTTAAACGATCTTTAAGCATATTTTTACTAAAATTGCGTGCTAAAAATTGATTAAGGAATGGTAATGAAAAGAACATACCAACCGCATAATACGCCACGTAAGCGTACTCATGGTTTCAGAACTCGTATGGCTACAAAAAATGGTCGTAGAGTCATTAATGCTCGTCGCGCTAAGGGCAGAAAAAAATTGAGCGTTTAGCCAATTTTGTACTGCTGAAACACAACAGAGAGTTTCAGTTTATCTATAAAAGAGGCAAAAATGAGCACTCCCGCTCTTGCGTTCTTTTTTACTTTAAAAAACCGGGAGAAAAATTTGTAGGTTTTACTGCCGGCAAAAAAGTCGGTAATGCTGTAAAACGTAATACTTCAAAGCGCAGGTTACGGGCTCTGTTCGCAGAGTTTTCATCACAACTGCAAGAGGGACGTTACGTTTTTGTAGCAAAAGAGTCTATAAGCACTACATCATACGATGATATTAAATCGGATTTCAAAAAACTTTTAAAACGTACAGGCGGCTTAAGCTAGTGATTCGAAAATTTCTTCTTAAATTATTAACAATTTATCAAAATTTTTTCTCAGTACTTAGTTATGGAAGTTGCCGATATTACCCCTCATGTTCAGAATATGCAAAGTGGCAATTTGAACATAATTCACTTATTTTTGCTTTTTTCAGTAGTTTTTTTCGTATTTTACGGTGCAATCAACTCTTTAAAGGTGGCATTGACTACCCAATCTTGAATAAATTGCGTAAACACCCCTCAAATTTAACTTTAGATACGATAAAATACTGGCTCATTCCAAAAAGTCATAACCGCTTTTATATTATTAAAAATTTTACTTTCAAAGGGTAATTGTGTTAGAAAATATGTCATCAAACCAGCGTTTAATGGTTGCAGTAGTGCTATCATTTGTTTTTTTCATAGGATATACCACTATTTTTCCGCCTGAGAATCAGGCTCTTAATGATCAAAATGGATCACAACCCGTTCAAAATGTTTCTATTAAAGATAGCATTGAAAGAGGATATCACGACGCCTCTGTCTTGCCATCAACTGCAGATAACAATGTAGTTGCTCAGAGTTCAAATAATCTTGTTCATATTGAAGCAGATAAATTTACTTTAGAAGTTGATACATTAGGGCGCATTAGTTCAAAGATACTTAAAGAAGAGAAGTATCATGTAGAAGACAACCAGTTAATTGAGCTTATTTCAACGTATGGCACCAAACCACTTCATATTCGTTTTTCTGATGATGTGTTAGATGCTGCAGCATTGAAGACTCCATATACAACTTCAGCATCAAATATTGATTTAACAGCCACTGATAAAGCTACGGTTACATTGACTCAGGTTTTACCGGATGTGACAGTGATTAAAGAGTTGACCTTTTATGCTGACGGTCATTATGATGTTAATATTAAACTCTCAGGTGAGAAACGTTATTTTGTCTATTTAGGTCAAAGAGCCGAGAGTTCTAATGACCAGATGATGACCGTTCAGGGTGCATTGGTTTATGATGGTGAGGATTTGACAACTGTCTTTGAAGATGACGATGTTGAGGGACGTTCAACTTTTAGTAATATTAAAGTACTTTCAGCATTTAGTCAATATCATGCTTCAATGATATACGGTTTAGAGCGTGATATTAATGTTATTATTGATCGTGACCGTGACAGTAATCCTGTAGTCTATTTTGATGCTAAACCAACAATAGCATTTAGTGGTTACATTGGGCCAAAAGATTATGCTGTTTTAGAGTCAATTGATCCTATTTTAGTTAATGCAATTGAGTATGGATTTTTTACTTTTATCTCTGCGCCAATGTTTACTATTTTGTTCTGGTTGCATGGGCTTATTGGTAACTGGGGTTGGTCAATTATTGCATTGACACTTATTATTAGACTTTTAATGTTCCCTTTAACCTATAAAGGAATGGTCTCTATGCAGAAAATGAAAGAGATCGCACCACGTATTAAAGAGGTTCAAGCAAAACACAAAGGTGACCCGCAGCGTATGAATGCTGCTGTAATGGAGATGTATAAGAAACATGGCGCTAATCCCATTGGCGGATGTCTACCGATGTTGCTTCAAATTCCAATTTTCTTTGCAATTTATCGCGTACTGCTTAACGCGGTAGAGCTTCAAGGGGCATCATGGTTGGTATGGTCTGACCTCTCACGAATGGATCCATGGTTTGTACTGCCAATTTTAATGGGTGCAACAATGTGGTATCAGCAGCATATTACTCCAAATACTTTTACGGATCCGATGCAAGCGAAGCTATTTAAATGGTTGCCAGTCGTATTTACATTTTTCTTCCTTACCTTCCCGGCAGGTTTGGTACTTTACTGGTTAGTAAACAATCTCTTCTCGATTGGACAGCAGTATATGGTAAACAAGCAATTTGAAACGGCTAAAGCGGAGCGTCATGAGAATCACCTGGCGGAGAAGCATCATGATAAAGATTGAAGCCTTAACGCTTGAAGATGCTTATGCTAATGCTGCAGCCACATTAACATGTTCGGTTACTCAACTCCAAGTTGAGATTGTTCAGCACCCATCAAAGGGATTTCTAGGGATGTTTCAAAAGCGTGCTATTATTGTGGCGCGCTGTAGTGTTGTAGAAGTGACAAAGGCTAAATCAAAACTTCAAAAAGAGCCTAAAGTACAGCCTAAAAAAGAGAAAAAAGCAGCTTTGACTGAAGAGGTTAAAGAAGAGATTGTTGAACAGACAATCTTCAATGATACTATCATGCCGGAGAGTTTTGTCACCGATCAAGATGAAGCTTACTTTGAAGTAGAAGCAGAAGAGCATATAGCTGTCTTTAATAATAATGAAATTGATTCGAACTTTTTTGAAGAAGAACGTGAGGCTGATGAAATTGCTCAAGAGATCGGCGAAAAAATTAACCGACTTTTTTCACATATCTGCTTTGATATTGATGCCATTAACGTCTCTGTTTATGATGAAGATACTATTTTAGTTGAGTTTACCGGAAAAGATGCCGCACTGTTAATTGGTAAAGAAGGATATCGCTATAAGGCGCTTTCTTATATGATATTTAACTGGATCAGTTCAGAATATAATATGCAATTACGTCTTGAAATTGCAGAATTCTTAAAAAATCAAGAAGAATCAATTACACGTTATTTGGTAAGCGTTAGCGAAAATGTAGATCGTGATGGACGTGCGCAGACTAAAGTGCTTGATGGAGTTTTAGTACAAATTGCCTTAAAACAGCTTCGTGAGACGTATCCTGATAAATATGTCGCAATCCGTTCAACGCGTGATGGATTGAAGTTTATTATTATTAACGACTACAACGAATATTAAGGACGAGTTGTGAGTAGAACCATTGTAGCAATTGCTACTGCTCATGGTATCGGCTCAATTGCCATTATCCGACTCAGTGGTACTCGCTCCTTAGAAATTGCTAAAACACTCTCTGGGCGGGATGATTTTAAACCACGTCATGCTACATTAACGTCTCTTTATAATTCTAATAATCAATTGTTAGATGAGGCTCTAGCTCTCTTTTTTAAGGCACCATATAGTTTTACTGCTGAAGATGTTGTTGAATTTCAGTGTCACGGTGGCTTAATTGTGGCGCAGCAGGTACTTCAAGCAACATTAGATGCCGGTGCCGAGTTAGCAACTCCGGGAGAATTTTCAAAGCGGGCCTTTTTAAATGGGCGTATTGATCTGAGCGAAGCTGAAGCTATTGCACAGCTAATTGAAGCTAAAAGTGAAGATGCCGCAGCTATTTTAGCTAAGCAGATGAAAGGTTCGTTGCGAGAGTACATAGAGCAGGTTCGAGATGAATTGCTGCATATTCTTGCCTACTCAGAAGTGAGCATCGATTATGCCGAAGAGGATTTGCCGGAGGATCTGATTGCTCAGATGATGAGTAAGCTTAAAAATTTACATGTAAATCTTTCGCGTACGCTTGAAGCCTCACAAAGCAGAGCCGGTTTAATGCAAGGGTTTAAAGTGAGCATTATCGGTAAGCCCAATGTTGGCAAGAGTTCTCTACTTAATTCACTGCTCAACTACAACCGTGCTATTGTCAGTGATATTGCCGGAACAACCCGTGACACCATTGAAGAGCAGGTCAAGATCGGCTCGCACTTAATTAAAATTGTTGACACTGCCGGTATCCGTGAAGCAGGTGATGAGATTGAACGTATCGGAATTGAGCGTTCTATTGAGGCGATTAAAGAGAGTGATATTGTGATTGCTCTGTTTGATGGAAGCTGTAGCAGTGATGATGAGGATGAAGCGATAATGAAACTTATGCGTGACGCACAAGATCAAAAAGAGTTGATTGTAGTCATTAATAAGAGTGATCTGGTTCAAAAATTTGACAAAGACTCTATTGCAGCATTTTCTCCGATTGAACTTAGCTGCAAGGCTAGCACAAGTGAACTGATAGCTGCACTTAAAAATATTATGGACTCTAAAAACAATTCTGATGAGATGATGCTTATCTCAACGCGTCAGGTGCAAGCCGTTTCTAAAACATTAGCAGCGATTGAAGATTCGTATGAACCGCTACAAGATCAAGAACTTGAAATTTTCTCATTTAACCTCAATATTGCTCTACATGAGATCGCATCCATTACCCGTCCCTTTGAAAATGATGAGATGCTTGACAAGATGTTTGGCAGTTTTTGTCTGGGGAAATAGTGAAGATTATTGCGATTGACTTAGGTTTAAAACGTATTGGATTGGCCTATAGTGCTGATGGAAATATTGTAACACCACTCAATGCAGTTGAGAGAAAAAATCGTAATCAAGCTGCATCTGAGGTTCGTTCAGTAATACAGGAGTGGGGTGCTGACGCGGTAGTGGTTGGAATTCCACTCGGTGGCAGTAGTGAAGATGAAATGCGACGACGTGTGGCACATTTTATGAATTTAGTCGATTTCGATGGTGAGGTGTATTACCAAGATGAGAGTGATAGCTCTCTTGAAGCTGAAGCTTTAATGCGCGGAAAGATGAAACAAAAACGTGATGGTAGAATTGATTCGATTGCAGCTAAAATAATTTTAGACCGCTGGTTGGCACATGGCAGGGTGTAAAAAATGTGGCGCACCTCTTGAAGGAATTACATGTAGATATTGCGGTACTCGAAATGATATTAATCTGCAAGAGATTCATGAATATACACTGAGTGTTCCTGAGAGTTTTCGCACCTGTCCTACATGTAAAATTTCACTGCAAACCATTGACTTGCAAACCGATGAAAAATTCTTAGTAGAGCGGTGTCATCGTTGTCATGGACTCTTTTTTGATCTCAATGAATTGCAGAGCCTTATTGATCTGACGGTAAAACACTCTTATGAAATTGACTATAAAAAACTTCATGATGATGCACAAAACCCTTTGACAAAAGATAAAATTGTCTATAGGAAATGTCCGGTATGCACCTCTTTAATGCAGCGACGAAACTATGAAAAAACCAGTGGTGTGATTGTTGATGTGTGTCATCATCACGGTATTTGGCTTGACTCGGGTGAGCTTAAACGCATTTATGAGTGGGTAAAAGTTGGTGGTGCACATCGTAGTAAAGAGATAGGAGGGCAGCAAAAGCGGCGTGAAGTCTATCGGAAAAAAGAGCTTTCTGATAGACGTCAATATGATGCAAGGCATGTCGATCAAAGATCTTATGCACAAAGTGATTTAGATCTTATTTTTGATGTTTTTGACTACTTTCTTTCTTAACTTTTTGGTGCAATTATAGTCTCACCAAGAAGTGCATAGTTTTTACCGACTCTAGCTAGAAGTTCTATCTCTATATTATCATTTTCCTTGATACAACTATCTTCAATATACTGATGCTCTATTTTCAAAAAGAGTGGTATGGTTTCAGAGCCTTTAAGTGCTACTTCTTGATGCAGTGTACAAAACATTGCTGTAGGGGCACCTTCTATCATTGGAGGAAAATCATCAAAGATTTTTTTGGTTTGGATATTGTAAATCTCAGCTTCACTCTCTTTTGCATCGAGTTCATTAGAGCTAAAGTGCATCTTCTTCAAGGCTTCAGGCAATACAGAGCAGATAACACATTTTTTGTTTTTTCTAAGATTATAGAGGGTATCTTTTGCAGCTCCATTACTCTTGTGACCGATGCTAACCATGACAACGGGAGGCTGAGATGAAACACCATTGAAAAAACTAAATGGAGCAATGTTCACGACGCCATTGTTCTTAGTTATAATCCAAGCAATAGGACGTGGAATAATCGTCTGACTCATTAGTTTGTAGCGTTTGTGTGCTTCTATCTTATTAAAGTTATATATCATTACAATATGCCAAAGAACACCGCAGCTTCTTCTTCATCATCAGTTAGATTCTCTTTGGCAAAATCGGCATCATTTTCTATCTTCTGAGTAATAATTTCTTTACAAAAGGTATGAACACTTTGATGAGCACAATCTTTATCAAAGATGAAACCCATTCCACTAAACTGGTATGGTTCATCTTGTTCAATACATAAAATAATGCCATCACATTTGGCTTCAATAACATCAACAATGTCACGGTACAAAACGTCAAATTCTGTAGCTTGCCACCCCATATCTTCAAGTTTGCTATCTGAGAATTCAGCAATACCATCAGCTGTAGTGTCATCATAGTCGCAGTGTCTTACATTGAGATTAATAATCTCCTGCCATGCGCCGGCAGCTTTAATTAAAACACGTTCATTATCTTCGACTAGCTTGTAGTTGCTACCCAGTAGCTCATTAAGGCTCCGAGGTTTTTGTGGTGCTAATGCAGATGTAGAGAGAGGTGCTATCTTGCCTCTATAAATAATTGGGTGTGCTTCAAATGCTTCATAAATAATATCACCGCTATAAGTGATAGCAAACTCTTTGTTAGAGTTAATAGCGCTAAGAAATGCAGCGCGCTCAGTAACGATAATTTCATTAAATAGGTTGAATGTTTTCATTAGGTTCTCTCAATTTTTTTCTGAATTCTATCATGTAAAACAAAAAATTCTCAAAAATTTGTCAGCACACTTCTAAAATTAAACCTTTTTTTTGCTTTAATTTTGTATAATGCGCAAAATTTTCGTCACAAAAGACGGTACAAAAGGCATATTCAATGGCATTGAGTGTTTATTATGACAAAGATTGTAACTTAGAGCTTATTAAATCAAAAAAAGTTGCAATGATCGGGTTTGGATCACAAGGTCACGCACACGCTGAAAACTTACGCGATAGCGGTGTTGAAGTAATTATTGGTCTTCGTAAAGATGGGTCAAGCTGGGCGAAAGCGGAAGCTAAAAACTTTTCAGTAATGACTGTTGCGGATGCATCAGCTGCAGCTGACGTAATTATGATTCTTCTTCCGGATGAGAACCAAGCTGAGATCTATAAAGAAGAGATTGAGCCAAACCTAAAGCAAGGTGCTACTATTGCATTTGGTCACGGTTTTAACATTCACTACGGAAGAATTCATCCAAGAGCTGACATCAATGTTACGATGATCGCTCCTAAAGCTCCTGGACACACGGTACGTTCTGAATTTATTCGTGGTGGCGGTATTCCAGATTTAATTGCTGTTGGTCAAAATCCAAGCGGTACGACTAAAGAGCTAGCTCTTTCGTATGCATCAGCAATTGGTGGCGGTAGAACTGCAATTATTGAAACAACATTCAAAGATGAGACTGAAACTGACCTGTTTGGTGAGCAAGCAGTACTTTGTGGTGGTGCTGTATCTTTGGTTCAAGCTGGCTTTGAAACCTTAACAGAAGCAGGTTACGCTCCGGAGCTTGCATATTTTGAGTGTCTTCACGAGTTGAAGTTAATTGTTGACTTGATGTTTGAGGGCGGAATTGCTGATATGCGTTACTCAATCTCAAATACTGCTGAGTATGGTGACTATGTTTCTGGTAAACGTGTTATTAATGCTGAGTCAAAAGCGGCAATGAAAGAGATTCTTAAAGAGATTCAAGATGGTCGTTTTGCAAAAGATTTCATCCTTGAAGGTAAATCAGGTTATCCTCGCATGAACGCTGAGCGTGCAAATGCTCGTGCTTCTTTAATTGAGCGTACCGGTGTTGAACTACGTACAATGATGCCATGGATTGCTAAGAATAAAATTGTTGATTTAGACAAAAACTAAAGTAGCGACAAGACTAAAGTGAATGACTTCACTTTAGTCAGCTCTATGGTTTAGATCCATTTAACTCCTCACCGCAGATTCTATAAACTCTACTACACTTAAGAATTCTATAATATTAACAGTGCTATCATTTTCAAGTACGTACTAAATTACTCTAAAGGAAGCTGATGATTAAAAAAGAAATTTTCTTGGCTTTGGGTTTGAAACCGTCTATTACAACAGAGAGTAGCGAATTCAAATCGGGTTGTAAAACAAGGTGTTATTTATAATATTTTAAAATACAGTGAATGTTGATGTTCAACGTAGCACGCCGTTTGGATTATGTGCTTTTTATACACAGAGTATTTTATAAATTATTCTAAAGCATGATGTTAGTGAAGCCTCTGCTCTGATTCTGAGCATGTTGTCAGAAGGACAACGTTTATAAGGTATAGACTTATCTTGAACCAACATCTTGCAAGGTGTCTTAAGACACCGCCTGTGACCAAATGCTATCTTCAAGGACAAATATGTCCTAACTGCAGCGCTGCGTGAAGCAGCGCTTTATTT
>CAYZUN010000024.1:0-23194 GCA_964481625.1 uncultured Sulfurimonas sp. | reverse complement strand
GTTATCCGGTCACGCAGTGAGCGGATAACTATTTATTCAAACACATTATATGTAAAACACTCTTAATATTACAATTAACAAACACAAACTTTGTATGTTAATAAAAACAAACTACTAAAAAATATTATAGATTGTCAAATTTCTAAGAAAAAAGAGTAGAAATGCTTACTATTCTTAAAATAACAATGTTTGTTTAATACCGAAAAAGCAAAATAACAGCGCATTTTGTATGTTATTTTACAAATATCTTAGTATAACACACGCAATGTCGCTTAAGTGAGGATTGAAAATGCTAGTTTAAGCCCACAACCTATTGCATTTTCATAGAGATGTCGATCCAGTTTGCCTGATGAATAAGTGCTCCCGAACTAATTGCATCGACTCCTGTTGCAGCATATGACTCAATCGTCTCTAGTGAAATATTGCCACTTGCTTCTAGCAATACCGATGGATAGTGCTCTTTTTTATAAGCTACAATTTCTAAGAGCTGCTGCGGTGTCATGTTGTCACACATCACAATATCAGCACCCACTTTCATGAATGTTTTAGCCTGCTCAAAACTCTCCGCTTCAATCTCAATTTTTGAGGTAAAGGGAATCTTTTGTCGTGCTTTTTTCATAAATACATGTAAATTGTCAATAGTCTTTAAGTGGGTATCTTTAAGCATCAGACAGTCATCAATACCTAAACGGTGATTGACAGCACCGCCAACACGGGTAGCATACTTCTCAAAGACTCGAAGCAGTGGACGTGTTTTTCGGGTATCGAGCAGTTTGGTTCCGTACGGCTTAACAACATCTGCAAATTTTCGCGTTAATGTCGCAATAGAACTCGCATGAAGCAGCATGTTTAATAGCGTTCGCTCTATACGCAAGAGTGTATGAGAATCCCCTTCAAGTGTCGCTAGTAGATCCCCTTTTTTAAACAAATCGCCATCTTTGAACTGCCATGCGATGGTAAACTGTTCCATCTGTGCCAAAGTATCAATATAGCAACGTCCGGCTAAAACACCGTCACTTTTAGCGATGATCTTCGCTGTTGCAGAAGTAGCATCAGAGACCAATGCGTAAAGATCACCTCTTCCGACATCTTCTCTTAGTACCTCTTTAACAAATGCTTCAATCATAATGCCAACATTCGCTCTAAGGCAATTTTTGCCCATTTTTGCGTATCATCATCCACTAAAATCTCATTAATCGGTTCACCGTCTTCAATAGCTTTTAATGTTTCATAGAGATGTTCTAACGTCGTTTCATTCATCGTCGGACACTCCGGCTTAGTTGAAGAGAGTACATATGTATTTTCTTTACGCAGTCTGTTAACCAAGTTAAACTCCGTACCAACGGCAACTTTTTGATCTAACGGTATCTCTTTAATATATTTAATAATTTGAGATGTAGAACCTACAAAATCGGAAGCATCACAAACCGCAGGATCACACTCCGGATGTGTCACTATCTTAATGCCCGGATATTTTTTTCGGTAAAATTTAATGTCATCAACAGTAAATAACTGATGCACGGAACAAAAACCGTTATAACAGATAATGTCTGACTCTTTAGGGTCACTTCCATCACCAATAACACAGGACTTTAAGCCCATGCCGTTAGCAATATTTTGTCCTAAACAGCGATCAGGTACAAAAAGAATTTTTTTTCCCGCTTCTAACGCTTTTTCAATAATGATTTTCGCATTAGAACTTGTACAAACCATACCGCCCATTTTCCCGACAGCCGCTTTAACATCAGCATCCGAGTTAATGTAGGTAATGGGCATAATCTCATCTCTATCAATACCGCTGGCTTCCAAAAGGCTCACAGCATTTTCATACTGCTCACCACCAATCATTTTTGCCATAGAACAGCAGGCAATACGTGGCATCACAACTCGTTTATGAGGACTCATAATTTTAACACTCTGACCCATAAAGCCGACACCGCAGAAGAGGACATAATCAGAATCATCTTCCATTGTCTTTCGTGCAAGTTCAAGTGAATCGCCGGTAATATCACCCATCTCAAACACTTCATCTCTTTGATAAAAGTGCGCTACTACGGTAACATTGAGGCGCTTTTTTAGTGCATTTATCTTATCTTTTAACTCTTGAGTTGTGTAGTTCAAGCACACTCCTTTATTCATCTCTAAATTAATGCAATTATAACGAGTTTTACTGTAATATTTTGAAATTAATAATTTACATGTAGGATTTCAATGGAATTTTTATTTAATACAAATGTACAGTTTTTTATTGCTGCGTACCTCATTGGCGGTATTCCGTTTGGACTGTTGTTGGCAAAATATTTTGCCGGTGTCAATGTACAAGAAAACGGTTCAAAAAGCATTGGAGCTACGAATGTACTTCGTGTCATTAAAGAGAAAAACCCCTCTCTTGCTAAAAAACTCGGAGCGGCTACATTAGCACTTGATATACTTAAAGGAATTGCTATACTTCTTGTTGCACAACTCGCAGGTGTCAGTGAAGCAACACAATGGGGCGTGGCGCTATTAGCAGTGGTTGGTCACTGCTTTAGTCCTTATTTAGGCTTTGAAGGGGGCAAAGGTATCGCAACGGGCATGGGTGTCTTTTTAGTACTTTTACCACTTGAGACAGTGATTGGTTTTATTGTATGGGGAGTGAGTGCAAAACTGCTTAAAATTTCTTCGGTCGCATCACTACTGGGACTTACTGCTTTGGTCGTAGCAAGTTTTTATATTCATGCAGATATGCCCCATGCTCCTGTAATCCTTATTGCCTTTATTCTTTTTTACAAGCATATTCCAAATATTGTACGTCTAATTCAGGGGCAAGAGAAGCGCGTGGCATGACCATCACCATCAACGCCCTAACATTCAATGCTATTATCGGGTTGCTTGATTTTGAACGCCTAAAAGAGCAAAAAATAGTAGTTGACTGCATCATTGAGTATGACTATGAGAGTAATTTTATAGATTATGCTGTTGTTGCTGCTATTATTGAAGAGACAATAAAAGAAGAAAAATTTAAACTTATAGAAGAGTCGTTACTGCACCTTGAAAAAAAATTACATGTAAAATTTCCAAATATTTCTATATTAGAGCTTAAAATCACCAAACCTGACATATTAAATAACTGCAGTGTATCAGTCGGTAACAGGGGAATATTTAAAGGAAGTTGAAAGAAAAATTAAAGAAAATTGAAAAAAACTTTAAAATTTTCTAAAACTATGCTACAATTTCGCCAAAATTTACCCCTTAGGAACGTAATGCGTATTCTTATTATTGAAGATGAAATCACATTAAACAAAATGCTAGCTGAAGGTCTTAAAGAGTTCGGCTATCAAAGTGATGTTGTTGAAAACCTTAAAGATGGCGAGTACTACCTCGACATTCGTAACTATGATTTAGTTTTAACGGACTGGATGCTTCCAGATGGCAATGCAATTGATATTATTCCTGATATTAAAACTAAAACACCTAAAACTGTTGTTGTAGTTCTTTCGGCTCGTGATGATAACGAGAGTGAAATCGAAGCACTACGTGCAGGCGCTGATGACTATATTCGTAAACCTTTTGACTTTGATGTTCTCATTGCACGTATCGAAGCACGTCTTCGTTTTGGCGGCAGCAGCATCATCGAAATCGAAGACCTGACAATCAACCCTGAAGAAGAGAAAATCATCTACAAAGAGAAAGAGATTGAACTTAAAGGGAAACCTTTTGAAGTGTTAACACACCTCGCACGCCACCGTGATCAAATCGTCTCTAAAGAACAACTTCTTGATGCTATCTGGGAAGAACCAGAGCTTGTTACTCCAAATGTTATTGAAGTAGCAATCAACCAAATTCGTCAGAAAATGGACAAACCGCTTAATATTACTACTATTGAAACCGTACGTCGTCGTGGATACCGTTTCTGCTTTCCTAAAGAGCTCTAAGACTTCTTTAGCTCTAAAGTGATCATTAAAACCTTTTTTTAAGGTCTTTAATGATTTAAAAGTTTGAATGGGAGAATGTATTTGCTTTCTCAAAAAAGTATCAGAACCCGTTTTTTAATTCAGTTGATTGTCGCTTCGACGGCACTGTTATCTATCTTTTCATCTATCCTTTTTTTCTATATTCAGAGCTCTATATACGATGAGAGACGTCAAGAACTTATTAAACTTGCTCAAAACATATCGACCTATCAATCACTATTAGATGCAAAACGAAATGATGCAAGTATGCTCTTAGGCGTTTCTGTGGAGTTAATTGAGCGTCAAACACATCAAAGCATCTTATTTGTAGAGCATACAGAAAATACTCACACCTATTTAAGACTTTTTTATCCATTTAAATTTCATACACATACCTACCTACAAATCACTAAAGATATCTCACCAACGAAAAAACTCTTTAAAAAAATACTTAACTCCATCTTTTTAATTAATGCCATTGGGTTTATTTTAATTGTTATCTACGCCATTGCTCTGTCTAAAATGCTTACCGCACCTATTTTAACGCTCAGTCGTAAACTCTCAAATATGAATGAGCATATGATTAGACCCATTCGTATTGATACGCTTCCTGAAGAGTTTGAGCCGTTAGGTGAGACAATTAACCATCTTATTAACCGTATTCAAAACTTTGTAAAATACCAAAAAGAACTCTTTATTGGAGCAGCTCATGAGCTTAAAACGCCACTTGCTGTCATTAAACTTAAAAATCAGGTTACTTTAATTAAAAGACGTGATGCACATGAATACATCGAAGCTATTAAAACAACTAATGCCACTGTCGATGAGATGAATCTACTTGTAAGTGCCATCTTAAATATAGGCCGTCAAGAAGGTGCTCAGCTTGAAAATCCCGAAGATGTAGATGTTATAGCCTTTTTAAAAAGTAAGGCCAATGACTTTACCCTCTTAGCAAAAAATGAGGGCAAAGAACTTCAAATTATACTTTCACCGGGAGCCTACGCTGCAACGCTTCAGCTGCAGCTACTCAATCAAATCATTCAGAATTTTTTACAAAATGCACTCAAGTTTACCCCTCAAGGGAAAAAGGTCATTTTACAAAGCTATCTTGATGATACAGGATTGATGATTGAAGTCATTGATGAGGGATGCGGTATCGATGACAGTGTTGATCTTTTTGCCCCATTTAAACGTCAAGGAGAAAAAGGCGGTGCCGGACTGGGGTTATTCTTAGCAAAAAGTGCCGCTGAGGCTATGGGTGCAGATATTGATTTGAAAAATAGAAATGACGGCATTGATGGCACTATTGCATCACTTCATCTTTACTCAAAACTTTGCTGTAATCTTTACGACAAATAACCTCTAATTTAAAACTAATACAAGGTTTCTTCTGCTATAAATCGGACATAAAATAAACTTTGAAATATTGTATAAGGTTTTTTGATGTCGTTAATGATAAATGATGAATGTATTGCATGTGATGCGTGTCGTGAAGAGTGTCCAACTGAAGCTATTGAAGAGGGTGATCCCATCTATGTTATTGATCCGGATCGATGTACTGAGTGTGTAGGAATCTATGATGAGCCTTCATGTATTGCAGTCTGTCCTGTTGACTGTATTGTGCTTGACCGTGACAATGCTGAAAGCCTTGCGGAATTAAAGTTCAAACATGAACAATTGATGCTAGAAGAAAAAGAGTAGTTATGGCCAAACGTACTGCAGTCATTGACATCGGTTCAAACTCTGTGCGTATGGTGATTTATGAAAAAACCAGCAGATATGCCTTTCATCTTCTGCATGAAGAGAAAAGCCGTGTTAGAATCAGCGAAAACGCTTATGAAAACGGTTCCAACCTCCAAGAAGCAGCGCAGCAACGTGCTATTAATGCTCTTCGTGAATTTCTAAGTATTGCCTCCTCTTATAAAGTCCGAAAAATCTTATGTGTTGCTACTTCTGCGGTTCGTGATGCCAACAATAAACATGAATTTCTTTCCCGAGTCAAAAAAGAGATAGGTCTAAATATTAAAGTCATTGATGGACTAAAAGAGGCATATTATGGTGGTATAGCCTGTGCCAATCTACTGAGCAAAACAAGTGGCGTCGTCATTGATATTGGTGGTGGTTCAACCGAGTGTGCCTGTATAGAAAATGGCAAGCTCGTTGATAGCTACTCATTAAATATAGGAACAGTTCGTCTCAAAGAGCTCTTTTTTGATAAAGGTGATACTTCAGGAGCGAAGTCCTATATTGATGCCGCGTTGGACACGCTTCCACTTAAGCAAAGTCAAAATATTATTGGAATTGGTGGAACATTTCGGGCACTCAGCAGAGCCATTATGAAACAAAACACCTATCCGCTTGATAAGATTCATGCCTATCAATTTAGAGCCAAAGATCTTAAAAATCACGCTAAAAAGATATTAAAATCAGATGATGATAAACTAAAAGAACTCCACATTAAACCCGAACGTTATGATGTCATTCGCCCCGGTACGCTCATTTTACTTCGTATTATGAAACGACTTGATGCTAAGACGATGATCGCTAGTGGTGCGGGTGTACGTGAGGGGGTTTATCTGTGTGATATCTTACGTAGCAATAGAAACTATTTTCCTACAAACTATAATCCATCCGTTACTTATTTACAAGATGCTTATGGAGGCAACCATCAACTATCATCGTTGATGGTAAAAGTAGCATCTACTCTATTTGACACCTTGCATCATCTCTTAGAGATTGATCCAAAATACAGATCAGCCCTATTAACAGCAACTAAGTTAGCAAAAATAGGAGCATCCATTCATTTTTACTCGTATCATCAACACAGCTATCATCTCATACAGAGTGCTTTAGAGTATGGTTTTACGCATCAAGAGACCATTTTAATTGCCACATTAACACGCTATCAGAATAAAAAACTTCCAAGCGACACTCATTTTGAGCGGTACAAAGAGTTACTGCCTGATGTAACCACGTTGAACCATCTAGCATTTATTGTAGCTCTGTGCAGTGTCTTAGTAGCTCACCGTCCAAAGAAAATGGATTTTACTTTAGAACTGCAAGAAAATACTTTACATGTAAATCTGCTTGAAGGAACACTGCATATTGCCAAAGAGCGTCTGCAAAGTATTTCAACTCCAAAAAAGCTCTTAATTAGTTTTCATTAACGATTTTGCAACTCTTGAAGTGCGTCACAGATCTCTTTAGTGAGATTTGTCTCTTCTGTGCTATAGGCATATACTTTGCGTGCAGCAGTGACATCAAAGTCAAAGCTATCATCAATGGTTGCTGCAATCGGGTATTGCAGAGCCAATGCCTCTTTTGAGATATTTGAAACAACTAAAAGCGTCGTAAAAGGGTTAATGTTAATGTATTCATACGGAAGATGTTCTACAGGTGCTCTAAGTTGAAACCGTGAAGCATTCGTATCTAATGTCGGTAAATAGTTACTACAAAGTGTTGACTTAGCTGATGCATTGGTCTCATTATGCTCATCGGTAACATAGATACCACCATCTGCCACTCTAAGCCCACTAACGGTAACATTAAAATCATAATTCCCCAAAGAACGGTACTGTGCCATAGTCCCGCCAACACTTACATTAGCATCTTTAACATAGTGTAATGAAGAGAGCTTAAGCGTATATTGATACCCCAGGTCTTCATCATTAACATCGCATCCGCTAAAGAATAAAAGCAGCGAACTAAAAAGTAATGTACTTAAAATATGGTTTTTATATTTCATTAAAATCTTTGTCCTATCGTAAATTCAAAGCTGGAAGTTTTATCACCCACTTTGTCATCAAGCGCATTTGCAAAAATCAGATTCACCGGACCTACCGGAGAAAACCATTCAATAGCAAAACCGGCACCACTTCGAGTAATTGACTGTGTTTCAGCCGGTTTTTGTACACTGTAAAGTGTCACATGGTCAGGAACATTGCCTTCAATCCACCCCCAATCATAAAAAGCAGTAAGGCGCATCTTTGCTTTGGGAAGCAGTGGGAAACTCAACTCAATATTATTAGAGAAGGTTTTCTTTCCTCCTAATCTTTTGACATTACCATTTGCATCAACATAATGTGGAGAAATCGAATAAGACTCATAACCTCTTACACTACCCATACCTCCCATATAAAAGCGCTCTGCAAGTGGTAAATAAGAGTTCTCACCTACAATATTGAATCGAGATTTATATCTAAAAATCAGATCAAAATCGAACATGTCGTTCAAACCATAATAGAGGTTAAAACTGGTACGGCTTTTTATAAAGTCTGCATCACCGCCAAGTCCTGCATATTCAACACTCTGTTTAATAACAATACCCTCACGAGGAAGATAGTAATCATCAGTGTTATCAAAAGTAAGTGCTGCTGTCAATGCACTTTTGGTATAGTTTTCAAAAAAAACATAATAGTCATAGTTAATAGCAGACGTATTAATATCTTCATACTGATTTGCTGAATAAGTGTAGCCTAAATACCCGCTTAAGTGTCGTGTTAAACGGTGCCCGGTTCCCAAAGTCACTCCTTCAGAAGTAACGGTGTAACCATCATATTCGTTACGTGATGTATAAACCGAAAAGTTACCGCTAAAATCACTATCATTAAGACGCTGATTTGAGATATTAAAGGAGTAATTATCAGTTCTACCTGAGCGCTCTAATTTGACTCCCATAGCAATACCGCTGCCAAAGATATTTCTATCTTCAACACCAACACTAAACAAGATTCCACCGTAGCTTCCGTAACCGCCACCTACTTGGATATTACCTGTTGGTGCCTCTTTGACTTTAACTACAAGATCCATTACATGTTCATCAATACGTTTCTCTTCAATCGTAGTACTCTCAAAAAAACCACTACGTCCTAACGCGTTTCGTGAATCTTTTAAGTCCGTCAAATTGTAAAGATCGCCAGGTGCTAAAAAGAGTTCCCGTCGCACAATACGATCAAGGGTTCTACTGTTACCGTCAATAATTACATTTCGAATTCTGACCTGATTACCCGGAATAACTCTATAGATAACATGGACACTATTATTGTCATTGTCTTTTTTAATATCTGATTTTACCTGGGCATAAGCGTAACCTAAATCGGCAACAGCTGTTTTAATGCGCTCGGCATCCTCTCGGAATGTTTTAATATTGAAGACTTCATTCTTTTTAAGTGCAATTTTTTCAAAAAGCTTCTCGTTGGCAATAATATTTTCAAGCTGTATAATAGAGATATCACTTGTACGATAAATCATACCTTCTTCAATTTGATAACTCATATGAGCGCGATAGTGATCGAAATTGACTCGAACAAACGGTGCATCTACTTTTGCATCCAAGTAACCATGTTGCATATAAGTATCTCGAAGACGTAGCGGGTCATATTCCAACTCAGCAAGCTTCATTTTACCATCATTTCTACCCCAGAGCCATCCTACAGCTTCCGCTTCTTTATTGGCAAGCACATCATTAAAATCTTCTGCTCTTAAACCGTTCATGCCATTAAAATCAAGCTTATCAATAATAATCTTTTCACCTTCATTGACCATAAAGATTACTTTAATACTGCCATTACTAAGTTTTTCTACACGTGTCTCTACAACCGTATCAATCTTGCCATCAGCTGAGATTGCGTCAATAATACGACGCTTCGCCGCCTCAATTTTTTTATCATCATAGAGGGAGCCTTTTTTAATTTGCAATAAAGACTCTTTGATTTCGTCATCATTTTCTTTATAGCCGCGCATTTCAATATGAGATATGATATCTTTCTCTTTAAAGTGAAAGGTTAACACACCGTTATTCTCTTCTGCCCAGATATCATTAAAATAGCCCTGCTTAAACAGTAAAAGCACAGCAACATCAATATTTCGCTCCGTAATCTCATCGCCGGCTTTAAACGGAAGCATCTGTGTTGCAACATTCTTAGAAATGTGTACCATTCCATCAAATTTAATTTCTTTTACCGTAATGGCTTGAAGACTCAACGCACCACAAAGCATCAAAATAGATATAATTTTTTTCATTCAGTATCTTCCAAAATAAAATAACCGCTGATTTTATCACCTTGTCGATTAACATTGCGTAAATCTCAAGTAATTCTAACTAAACATTCAATATAAATAGTATTTTTATGTATAATTAAACATAATTTAATTTTGAATGTGATAATGTTTGCCATTAATATCTATTGTATTTAAGGGGAGTTTGATGTGGAAAAGTTATTAACACCGACCCATCTTCTTGTTTCAGAGACTGATGAGAAGGGTTTTATTAAATATGCAAATAAAGATTTTTGCAATTTTGCCGAGTATGATGTAAGTGAACTTGAAGGAAAACCTCATAATATAGTTCGTCATCCTGATATGCCTAGTGCCGCCTTTAAAGATTTATGGGAGACGGTAAAAAGTGGTGAAATTTGGAGGGGTTTTGTAAAAAACCGTACCAGAGACGGTAATTATTATTGGGTTTATGCTACGGTTTTTCCTTACACTAATTCAGATGGCAAAAAGGGTTATCTCTCTGTTAGAAAAATGGCAACAAAAGAAGAGACACAAAAATATGACAAACTCTATAGAGAGATGAACAACAAAGCAAAAACTCAGGTGAGTTATGATGTTTAAATTTTTACAATCATTTAAAGGGCGATTTGTATTTGCTCTGGCTTTTATGGCACTATCGCTCTCTGTAGTTTTTAATATAAGTTCTTATTACACGTACCAAAGTCACTTAAAAAATATTGTTCAAATAAAGGTAGATATTTTTAATAATGTCACTGAATTTGGTAATAAAATCAAAAAAAATGACCTGCAACGATTTAATTTTCATTATGCATATGTACTCAATAATGAGAGTTTTAATGCAGGAGATTATGACAAAATAACGTCTAATTTTGAAAAAGACGGCTATACTTTAACCGAAATCATAGGCGGTTTTTCACCGCAAATTTTTGATGAGGTAGATATAAAAATACAAGAGATACAGTACCATAATGTTGAAGATAAGTTTTATGCTTTTTTAGTAGAACCTTTTATAAAATCAGAAGGTGCTGAAATAGGAAAAATTATTGTTTTTCAAGACCTGACAGAGATAGCTGATGATTTTTTTGTCTCTTTTATAAAAACCAATATAGTTTTTATTTTATTAGCCTCATTACTTGGTTTACTAACATATTTCCCACTCAACAACTCCTATAAAGAGATTATAAAAGCAAAAAACTTTGTCTCAGACTTTGTAAAATATATATCATTTCAATCCAATGAAATAGAGCCTTTGGTAGTCAATTCAAAAGCTAATATAATCGTTCATGAGGTTGCACAAGAGTTAAATAATGTTCTAAAAACCCATAAAGAGAATCTGGATGATGACTTAAAAATTATGGGTGAGGTACTACTGATATCGGGAAAGGTAAGTGATGGAGATTTCAAATACAGGATTACAAGCCAATCACACAATCACATAACAGCAGCATTAACCAAAGCATATAACCAAATGCTTGATAATATTCAAAATACTACCGGGCAGATAAGAGAGAGACTTGATGATTATCAAAACCATAACTATGAAAAAACAATAGCCACTGATAATTTAAAAGCAGATATGAAAGATTTAATTTGCGGTGTTAACAGCTTGGGTAAAAGTTTACATCAGTTTGAGGATGACAACAAAACCCAAAAAGAGCTGCTTGAAAAAAATACAAAAGATATTCAGCAGACCATTTTAAAACTTAATAATGAAACCATAAAAGAACTTGATAGCATTGTAGATCAAACCACGCAAAAACTCTTACGTGCCAATGAAAAAGAGAGCGAGATGGCAGAAAATGTTAAGCAGTTGGACTCTCAGGCCAGAGGCGTCAAAGAGGTATTAAATGTCATAAGAGATATAGCAGACCAAACCAATCTTTTAGCACTCAATGCAGCAATAGAAGCGGCTCGTGCAGGCGAGCATGGAAGAGGTTTTGCTGTGGTTGCCGATGAGGTAAGAAGTCTGGCTGAAAAAACTCAGAAGTCGCTCGCAGAAATCGATATGAGCATAAATGCTGTCGTTGAAGAGATAGGAAAAAGCTCACAGCAGATGAATAATAATGCAAAAGATATAGAAATTTTAGCATCTGACATTGGTTTGGTAAAAGAGAAAACTTCAGAAGTTGTTGTGGCAATCGGTGCTTTAAATAAAGGATAAAATGCTAGACTTACAGCTCAAAAAGCATGGAGCAGAGCAATGAAGGTAGGTATTATTGGCTTAGGTCTCATGGGGGGTTCACTTGCACTAAGTCTTAAAAAACTCTCCTTTGTCAGCGAGATTCTTGGTTATGACCATAATGAAGAACATCAAAAAGTTGCGCTAGAGCGTCATCTTGTTGAAAGCATTGTAAGCTTTAATAAAATCAAGCAGTGTGATGTCATTTTTTTAGCTATTCCCGTCAATGCAATTGTCTCAATATTTAAAGACCTAACCGACATCTCTCATAATACCACACTCATTGACTTGGGCGGTACTAAAGAGAAGATTATTCAGCTCATTCCACCCTCTATTCGTCGTAACTTTGTTGCTGCACATCCCATGGCAGGAACAGAGTATTATGGGCCTACCGCTGCTATTGAGAACCTTTTTAAGAATAAAGTCGTGGTACTATGTGACTTTGAAGAGAGTGGTGTACATCAACAAGAAGTGGCCGTTCGTCTCTTTTCGGGCATTCATATGCAACTGCGTTATATGCGCGCGCATGATCATGACCGTCATGCTGCCTACATTAGTCATATGCCTCACATTGTCTCATTTTCACTTGCAAATACGGTTCTCTCTCAGGAGGAGAATGAGAATATTTTACTTCTGGCTGCCGGGGGATTTCGCTCCATGAGCCGCTTAGCAAAAAGTTCTCCGCAGATGTGGGAAGATATTTTTAAACAGAACAAAGAGAATCTTCTTGAATCCATAGAGCATTTTGAAATTGAGCTTGGGCGTCTTAAAAAATCAATTAAAAATGATGATTGGGAAGAGCTCCATAAACGGATGAAAAAAGCCAATAAATTGCAGGAGATTTTTTCATAAAGATCTACTGCAATTTACGAATATTTTTTATATAACTGCTTCAACATTTTTTTATCAATGATGACATCTTTACCATCATACAGTTTTGCTTCAAGTTGTGACGCCATCTTAGATGCCTCATCATCATCAAGATTATTAAGCAAGAGTGTCAGCACATCACGCTCATTTTTATAACTTGTTTTTACAGAATCATCGCGCCCGATCCATTTTCTCCATGGAAGCATTCCTAAGAGAAAACCAATAACAGCGCCAAAAATTAAACCAAAAACAAAAGAACCATCACTACTGTCGGCTTCTGCTTCTGCTATCACCTCTTTCACTTCGGCTCTTTGAATTTTCAGTGGCTCTTTTGTCACTGGAGCTGCATTATTTACATGTATTTGAATTGGCTCTGTTTGAATTGTTTTGACACTGTTGCTTTTTAAATCAAAATACTCTAATTCAAAAGGCTCAATTGTGATGTCATGCATCGGTACATAAGCAATTTTTTGACTCCAAACACCTCGATATTGACCTTGTTCAATTAATGCTTTAGTTGATGGTTCTTCATCAAATACTCCAACCCCTTTAAGTTTTGGTTTGAACCCTTTAATATCTTCAAAGTTACCGCTGCCGCTTATTTTGACGGTAACATTCACCGCTTCTGAAGCGTTAACTTCAGTAGTATTAGCAGTTGCTTCAATTTTAAACGTTCCGACAACAGAAACGTTTTGAGGCAGCGGCAGTACTTCGACTTCAATATCATTAGAGAAGTACGTTCTCCATTTCAGCGTTGCAAACCACTGTCCCCATGAGTCTTGTTTTTGAGTACGTGCTGCAATCTCGATACGTGCCGGGGAGATGGTATGATAACCGCTTTTTTGTGCCGCAACAATATAACTTAATCGCTGTACGATATAGCCATCTTCTTCAAATTTTCGGGATTGCGCTTCTTCTTTAATCCAAAAATTTTTCAACTCAGGTAGAGCAAACTTTGAATCAACGGCATTACTATTGTGTTTTTGTCTAAAGACCACCGTTAGCTTAAATGGTTCGCCTACATGTATCTTTTTCTTATCCGTCTCAAGTTCTAAAATAAAGCGAGAGTTTTTAGTCACTTTCATCGGTGATACGGTAAGGTCAATAGACTCAGAAACCTCATCTTTGCCATCAATTTGTACCGTAATGGGTTCAATGGTACACGATGTTGTTGGAATAAAAACATACTCAAAAGTCTGTTTTTTTGTAAAGACGCCATTAATTCCTTGCACACTGGTACTGCTTGATGTGGAGATAATATTCTCTCCACAGATAGAGCTGAGTTGTGGTGCCATAGCATCCTTGCCTGATACAACAATATGTAATGTCACACGCTCTCCAATCGTTACATCTGTTGTATCGACACTAACACTAAGCTGGGCACTTAGTGTTGTTACTAAAAATATATATGTAAAAAATATCTTACCAAGGTTTGTCATAACTTCTCTCATTTTTATTCTTTAGTTGTTGGAGTTGGTACATATGTCCGGCACGGTTTTTATTGAGTTCATTTAACCACTTCTGCTCTTCCATATCGCTCATTATTTTGTCATTTTCCGTTGCTGCCGCTTTAGCAGGCTTCTTCTCTTCATCTTTTTGGCGCTCTTGATCAGACTTTTGACTCTGCTCTTCTTTGTTCTGCTGCTCTTTCTCTTCTTGCTCTTTTTTCTTTTTCTCATCATTATCTTGACCCGGTTTGTCATCTGATCTCTTTTTAGAGTCCTTGTCGTCATTTTTTTTAGCCTCATCACCCTCTTTGTCTTGAGACTCTTTGTCGCTTTTTTGCTGATCTTTTTGATCTTTGGAATCTTTCTTTTTGTCTTTTTTATCTTGCTCATCTTTTTGGTCATCTTGCTTTTGATCGTCTTGATTTTCTTGCTGCTCTTTCATCTTCTCTAGAGCCTTTTTAACACGCTCTAAATTTTCTAGTGTCTCTTTATCATCTTGAAGTTTAAGTGCTTTTTCATAACTCTGCACCGCTTTTTGCAACGACTCCGGTGTTGCTTCTTTAGCATAACTGTTTCCTAAATTGTGAAGGGCACTAAACTCTAAACTCTCATCATCACTAAAGACCTTACGGTACATCTTTTGCGCCTTTTTATACTCACCTTGTTTGTACAGAGCATTGGCACTGTTATAGTACGCCTCAGCATCATTCATACGTGTGGCATAATCATCGTAGAGTCTCTGACTTTGATTGTAATCCTGGGCTTCGTAACTTTTTGCCGCTTCATCTAAAAGCTGAAAATCCATTAAAGCAGCTTTTAGAGGCAGCGACATAGAAAGTATTAGCATGACAACAATCACATTTGGCATTTCAAGACGTGTACGCTTACTCATAGAACTTGTTGCAATTAAAAAAAGAAGCATCGCCATACCTAAAGGATAATAAAATAGAGGTATATACTGCATTACTTCTTCCTCTTTAAGTGTTTTTCTTTTCGTCTTTGCATGCATCTCGCTAATCATCGCATCAACATCTTCATTTGAGGCAATCGCTTCAATATACGACCCCCCTGTCTGAAGTGCAAGCTCAGAGACTTCCTCATTTAAACGGGTAAGAATGATGCTTCCGTTTTGCTTAACATAACCGCCATTTCGGGTATCGACAATAGGTACGCCTTCATCTTTGCCCATTCCAAGTACAAAAATCTTGATCCCCTCTTCTTTTGCATAAGCGATAGCATCAGCGAAGTCATCTTCATCACCGCCATCGGTAAGAACGAGAAGATATTTCTGCTCATTTTTACTCAACAATTTCGATGCTGAAAAAAGAAGCTGTTCAAAATCCGTTCCCTTTTCCGTAATGGAGTCAGTATTGAGCTGTTTGACTAAAAATGCTACCGAAGCGTGATCAAAACTAAGCGGACTCACCAAGTAAGCATCTCTAGCAAAACCCATTATTCCTATGCGCTCTTGTGGTGATTTTTGCAATAGATCAAGAATTTTCTCTTTAGCAAGGGCAAGTCGATTGGGGTAGACATCTTCAGCGAGCATTGAATCTGAAATATCTAACGCCACCATAATGTCGGCACTTTTTGCCTGAACTTTAACGCTCCCCTCTTCAATCGCCGGCCCTGCAAGTGCGACAATAATAAAAACTATCATCAATAAAAAAAGTGCATTACGTGCTTTGAGTGTCAGCATATTGGTTGTCACTCGGAGTCTATCAAGTACTTCATTACTAAAAAAGAGTTCGTGATGCTCTTTTTGTGTCAAAATAAAGTAAAACAAAATAAACACAATAGGCAGCAACCATAAAAACTGAGGATGTATAAATGTCAATTCCAACCCCTTTTATTTCGAATGTATACATACATCAGCAGTGCTATAAATGCCACAAAGAGTGGAATGTAGTAATAATACGTTTTGTAGCTATAGCTATCGGTTTTAATTTCTGATTTCTCTAGTGTGTCAATCTGCTTATAGACCGCTTCAAGCTGCTCAATATTTACCGCACCAAATGCCATACCTCCGGTCTCTTGTGCAATCTTTTTTAAGATGGCACCGTTATACTCTCGCGGTGAACCGATGCCGATGGCGTAGACCTTCACACCCTCTTTTTTTGCCAGATCAATAGCAGTTTGCAGTGTTATTTTTGAATCGCTCGTATTGTGCCCGTCGGTAAGTAAAATAGCAATCTTACTCTTTGCTTCAGACCCTTTAAGAAGATTGACTGATTGGGCTAAGGCTTCATAGAGTGCGGTAAATTTTCCTGCCATTCCGATGTAAAGCTGAGAGACCACCCGCTTTAAAATGTTCTGGTCATACGTAAGAGGCGAGGCAATAAAAGAGAATGCCCCAAAGACGACAATGCCTAAGTTATCACTCTCTCGATTTATAATAAAATCATTCACAATATCTTGAACTGCCACAAAGCGTGTTGCCATCATATTTTCAAGATTATACCCTCGTGCGCTCATCGAATTACTCGCATCAAGTACCAAAGCAATATCACGCCCCATTTTAGGTTTGACTTCCAATTCCATATCTTTTACCGGTGACATCATGGCAATAATCATCATAATAATGGCGAGCCACTTTAAAAAGAGCAGAAGCTTCGATTTTGAAACACTTTGCTGTAAAAATGACGCGGTATGTGGAAAATAAAGTGAGGGCAACTTCATTTTACAAAGCGCTTCGCAGGCTAAAAAGAAAAAGAGTAAAAGAGCGAGTTTTGGAAACTCAAAGTAAAATCCTTCAAACATCGATCATCTCAACATAAATTTTATAGTATGACTTGCACTCTGCATCAATATCATTAACTGCTTTTTTGTATTTATAAGGAGCAAGCCGATTAATTAAGTTCTCATATACCTCTTTGTTTCGAGGGGTATCATCTGCAAAAAGATAACCATATTTTGTAATGGCATAAGCGGCTTGTTTTGCATCTTTAAAATCAACATTATTGAGTGCCTTGAATGCATCTTTGCGATGGTTCTGTTTTTTTCGACGTCTGAAATAGACAAAAAGCAGATATGCCAAACCGGCAATTAAAAGTGCTGCCAGCACTACAAGTATCATAAAGAAAATAAACGAATTATCAGGTACTTCTACAAGAGGTTTAATGTCGTGCAGTGGAATATCAAATGATTGTTGTTGCATTATCTCCCCTCAAAAAGCCGTCGCAGTTGAACACCGGCTAAATCATCCGTATAGATTTTTCTAAAACGAATTTGGTTCTTTCGAAAACTCTCAAAAAGTTTATGGTCATGCTCTTTAACCCTAGCTTCATATGCTCTGATACTGCTGCTGTTAAAATCACCCTCTAAGGTCTGATTGGACTCAGGATCCATAAGTGATGCAAAACCCATTGATGGAGGATGCTCTTCAAGACGGTCTCGAATAACTACACATAAGACCTCATGTTTTTTGGCTAAGAGTCTTAAATCGGGAATTTCAAAGAAATCTGCAATGACAATAATAACTGATTTTCTACGAATTCGCTTATAAAGCGTATCTGCCATCATCTTGTAATCGGCTTTTTTGCCTAATGCATCAAAGTTTAAAATGGTCTCAACACTTTTATTGATGCTAAAGAGTTTTTTAGTCGGCTTGGACGCAGTATAAAGTTTGTCTGCAAAAGTGAGTGAACTTAACAAGTCGCCATTATGCAGTGTTGCGTACCCAATAAGTGCAACAATTTCAGCAATGAGGTCTTGTTTAAACTTTTTAGAGCCAAAGTGAACACTCCCATTAAGCATTGATGCAATCACCACATTTAGCTCTCGTTCTTCACGAAAGACTTTAATGTAAGGCATCTGCATCTTTGCGGTGATATTCCAGTCAATATGACGAATATCATCACCGGGCATATACTCACGAAGCTCGATGAAATCATAGCCCTCACCTTGAAAAATAGAGGGGTTGTTACCGACCATTTCGCTAAACACCTGACGGCGTGCACGAACTAAAATTTTCTGTAGTTTCGACATTATGGAATCGGTACTGCTTTAAGAACTTTTTCAATAATTTCATCAGTAGTAATACCCTCAGCTTCTGCTTCATAAGTGAGTACGATACGGTGACGCATTAGCTCTTTGATGATGTACGCAATATCAACCGGTGTCACATGATCTTTTCCTCGCAGGTATGCCATCGCTTTGACTGCTTTAAAGGTATCAATACTCACACGCGGTGAGGCACCAAACTGAATATATTGCACCACATCATTTAAACCATATTTTTCTGGATCACGTGTGGCACTGACTAACTCAATAATGTACGCTTCGACTTCGGGGTCAATATGTACCGATTTTACGGCGTCTTGAATTAGTTTAATCTCATCTGGAGTTACTACGGCAGTGATAGTCTCACTTGTTCCGTTGGCGATACGACGCGCAATTTCAAGCTCTTCTTCTTTAGTATTGTAATCTACATGTAATTTGAGCATAAAACGGTCTAACTGTGCTTCGGGAAGCTGGTAAACACCCTCTTGTTCAATCGGGTTTTGTGTCGCCATAACAAAAAATGGAGGTGGCAATTTAAAGCTCTCATCACCAATAGTAATTTGGCGTTCTTGCATCACTTCAAGCAGTGCTGACTGCACTTTTGCCGGAGCACGGTTAATTTCATCGGCAAGGAGTAAATTGGTAAAAATAGGACCGTATTTAATTTTGAACTCATTACGCTGAGGGTCGTAGATCTCAGCACCTAAAATATCTGAAGGAAGCAGATCGGGAGTAAACTGCACCCGTTTAAAATCCAGACCTAAGCTCTGGGAAAGTGCTTTGACTGTTGTTGTCTTTGCAAGTCCGGGAATTCCTTCAATAAGAATATGCCCCTCACAAAAAAGTCCGATTAAAAGGGAGTCAATCATCTTCTCTTGACCCACTACTACTTTAGCAACTTCTACTTTAATTGCTTCTATTTTATTAAACATTATAAATCACCTTTTTAAAGTAAGAAATTATAACTCACTTACTACAAATCAAAAGAAAATCACTACGCACTTGTACGTTTAATCGCTTGAGTTTTTGCTTTTTTCAGTGGAAGCTGTTGTAACTCTACGGCATCAATAATATCGTGATACTTTTTCTCATCAGCGACAATCAACAGCACTAAAAGTAATTTTTCACTCTTACACTGCTTAATAGAACGCACCATATCATTTTTTTTACGATTAGGCAGATCATTGGGAATACGCCAGATAAAATTATCTATTTTACTTAAAAGTGATGCTATTGAACTCAATTCTCTTTTAACCCAATACCGTCCAATCAGCAGACCTGTCATAAATATGATGACGTAGGTAAAAATTGGAATTTTTGAATCTTCTTGTTTTGCTATTGCAGGCTCATTATCAAGCAGTTCCTCTTTGCTGTACGCCGCAATAACATTAATAAAATAAGGCTGTGAAGCTTTTTTCTCAACTCGCTGCCCTGTTACATCAAAATATTCTAGCTCAAACGGTGCAATTTCATAACTACTTTTGCTGACAATGGCAAACTTCTGTGTAAACGTTCCTTCATACCCTCTTGAAGTCAGATGAAATTCTTTTTGAGGCTTTTGTGCAAATATTTTAACATTAGGTACGTTCAATTGAAACGGCTCAAGCTTCTCAAGATTGCCAACTCCCGTAATTTTGAGTGTCATATTGAGTGGCTTATATGCTGTAACCTCTTCACTACTTAGCCAAACATCAAGCTCAAAGTCTCCTACTAAAACAGTAGAAGCCTCTTTTACATGTAAATTAAGCGATGGCAGTTTTTTTGTAGTTGAGACAAAAGCCAAATCTTCAACATTATCACGTCCGATGATACTATTTTCAATCGACTCTTTAGTGGTCAATTTCATCACTGCTTTAAAGTCTAGCAAGAGTTCACCTGCTCTTTTTGCAAACAAAACGAATCGGTACGCATCAACACGCTGACCTTCATGCTCCTGTTCTGTTTGTGAAAGCAGATGAATCTCATAATCCGGTTTTTCAATATTTTCAAACTCAATGGAGTAGCCGTACCCAACATCAGAAAACTCACACCGTAACAGTAACTCAACGGCTTCATTGGTATAGACCTCATTTTTATTTGCTGTCACGCTCCAACTATAATCAGCACTGAGCAGTGCACTGCAAAACAGCCAGAGAACCATACTACCAAGGAGATGTTTCACTGACACTCCTTTGATTAATGAGTTCATACTGAGATGAACTGAGCTTTGTGCCACTTTTGGAGAATGAGAGCATCGCATCAGAACGTGTTTTCATCTGAGCATCACTCGCACTGTTTGATGACTCGGCTGCAACATTCATGTTTGAGCCTCCCCCTTCTTTTGTTTTTTTAGACTTTTTTGATGACTCCGTACTCACATCATCAGCGCGTTTTTCGCCTTGTTGTCGCCTTGTAATCATCTCATAGTGTGTAGCATCTTTGATGTGTTGCAGATTCTCATAGGCATCATTATCATACTTCAATGTCAGTGATTTTATCAGGTTTTCACGTGCTTTATCAAATTCTTTAAGTCGAATGCAGCATAACGCCATATTGTAATAAAGCGTCGCTTTAAATCCTACATCACCTGATTGAATTACTTTAAAACGTGTGAGAGCATCTTCATATTTCCCCCTTTTGTAGCTTGCAACAGCAGCATTAAACGCGGCTTCTTTGCCCTCAACTTTAGAAAAATTACGAGATGCAGCTTCAAAAGCACCTCTATTATAGTCTTCTTGAGCTTGAAAAAGATAGTAAAAATCTAACACCCCCGCATGGGAAGAGACACCAACCATCACCAACAGAGCCATAACTTTTACATGTAATTTTTCTCGCAAGGTGGTGTATGCCAACATAAAAAACAGTAGTGCAAGAAATATGAAAAAGTAAAAAAATTCACGGTATTGCACAATATCGCTTTTACCTTTAAAATCTTCACGGTATTGCATTTTTAAAAGATTAATAATCTCAGAAGCATCAGGAGTATTGAGATACGCTCCATCGGTTGCATCACTCAACTGCTTAATAGCGCTATTTTGTGATGTCACTACAATATTGCCACTGCTATCTTTGACAAAAGTATCGTCGTCATATTTGAGGGGACTTCCAAATAATGTTGCTAACATCACAACACTTACTTGCAGATTGTTCTCTTTAGCAAAAGTGGCTTCCCTTGCATAGGAATCGGCATCTCCTCCATCGGTAAAAAGAAGCAGCTTAGGACGTTGTGACTTTGACATTTTACGTGCTAGTTTGAGTGCGGGCAGCAGTGAGGTTCCCTTGGTCATTACCATAGTTTCATCAATGCGATTCACTAGGTTTAAAAGTAATTCACTCTCTTTGGTGAGTGGTGAGAGAATAATGGCATTGGTTGTAAATGCAATCACTCCAAAGCGGTCATTCACATCGCGCTCTACCAAATCTTTAAGCAGTGACTTTGCCGCATTTAAACGGTTAGGTTGAATATCTTCAGCCTGCATTGAGTGCGAAATATCTAAGGCGACAATGACATCCGAGCCTTTAATCTGTACTTCGACAATCTGTTTGTCAAATACAGGATGAGCAAGTGCCACGATTACCATGGACATTGCTAAATACATGTAAATAATTTTAGATGATTTTGTGGCACGCTTATAATACATGTAAATTAAAATGAGAAAAAGCCAAAACCAGCTTGCTTCTAAAAATATCATACAATCTGCTTTTTATAAAGTAGGTAGAGCATCAGGAAAAATGCTGCAATGAGTGGGTAGCGATAAAGATACTCTTTTTGGATGTACTCACTGCTTTTGATTTTAGAGCTCTCAAGCGCATCAATCTCATCGTAAATATTTTTTAATTCATCCGAATCAGCAGCAAAGAAGTACGCACCGCCACTCTCAGTTGCAATGCGCTCTAGTAGCGTACTATCGACCTTATCATCACTAATAGCGATGGTATAGATTTTAATGTTAGCATCTACTGCCAACTGTACTGCTTCTTTTGGAGCAATTCGTCCACTGTTATGCTCACCATCGCTTAAGAGGATGATTACTTTTGATGTTGCACTGCTATGTTGCAGTGCGCGCGCACTCATAGCGATGCCTTCACCAATAGAGGTATTTTGCCCTGCCATAGCGTAGTTCAAATACCCAATCATATCGGCAACAATCTCTTTTTCATATGTCACCGGAGATGCAATAAATGCAAAGTCACCGTAATAGACCACACCGATGTTGTCATCATGACGCTTCAAGACAAACTCCTGAGCGAGTTCTTGAACAATCTCAAAACGGCTTTTACGACTATTTTTATGAAAACCCGATGCATTCATGGAACCACTGCCATCAAGGGCTAAGACAATGTCTCGTCCTTCTTTATTATGTGCTGAGAACTTGTCAATTAAAACCGGTGAACAGAGTGCTACGACAAGCGATATGAGGACTAAGACTTTAATGATCCATTCAAGTTTTAGCCACCCTTTTTTAGGAGAGAAAAAGTCCAAGTGAACAAAGTAAGCAGCCACAAGCTTCTCTTTGCACTTATAGAGGCAGTAGATAAGCGGTAACAGTAGCAATATTGCCAATGGATACTCAAAACTAAACCAATTCATTAGTGGCTATTCTACCTTATTTTTCCCATTTTAAATAAATTCGCAAAAATAGCAAAAAAAGCATTGACATTACAGCACTGTTTGACTATAATTCCCGTCCACAAACGAAAGTTTATTTTAATGTCTTGTTAGCTCAGCTGGTAGAGCACGTCACTTTTAATGATGTGGCCGATGG
>CAYZUN010000023.1:2615-24553 GCA_964481625.1 uncultured Sulfurimonas sp. | reverse complement strand
GTGTCGGTACTAATGTTGAAAAGTCAGTGACCGTTATTAATGAAACAACGCAAAAAGCGATGGAGATAAAAAATGAGATTATACTCTCAATTGCTGATGCAACAGAGAGTAAACATGAGATTATTAAAGCCAATGAAAACTTAAGTGATGCACGTGACGAGATCATCGTTTTAACATCAAGAGTACAGCAAAGTGCCGAACTTGAAGTAGAACTTGCCAATCGTATGGATTCACTCTCTACTGATGCAAGTGAAGTTAAAAACATTCTAGAAGTCATCTCTGATATCGCGGATCAAACTAATCTTCTTGCTCTTAATGCAGCAATTGAAGCCGCTCGCGCAGGAGAGCATGGTCGTGGTTTTGCTGTTGTTGCCGATGAGGTGAGAAAACTGGCAGAACGTACTCAAAAATCATTGATTGAGATTAATGCTACTATTAACGTTATTGTTCAATCTATCGTTGATGCAAGTGGTCAAATGAGCAGTAACTCACAAGAGATACAGCAGTTAGCCAATATTGCAACCCAAGTTGAAGAGAAAATCAATACGAGTGTTACCATTGTTGATGCTGCAGCTCAAGCAAGTGATAAAACAGTAACTGATTTTGAAAAAACAGGAGTCAGTATTGAATCCATTGTCTCGCAAGTATCTCAGATTAATGAGATTTCTTCACAAAATGCCCGTAATGTTGAAGAAATCGCAGCAGCAGCGGAGCACCTTAACTCAATGACGGATGAGCTTCATGCTAAACTTGAAACTTTCCGTACCTAATCTAAGACCTCTTTTTAGAGGTCAATAGTCTCAATTTCTGATACAATTACATAAGGGCACCTCTAAAAAGTTGGTTTTTTATCAAAAGGAGCAACCTTGAAATGGATAATATTTATATTCATCATATCTTGCTTAAATGGATGTACATCAGCCATGAATATAGATACAAATGAAAACAATCAAAGTATAAAGCATAGTTTCCAAGATGTCTGGAATCATGTTGCATCTGAACCTCTTACTGTTTTGCCCCAGGAGAGAGTATCGTTTTTCAAACTATTTTCATGGTCAAAGGATATTATCCTAGAAGATTCTAAAAGAACATTGAGAGATCATGCTGATATCTTAGAGCCATTTGATAAGTTAGCTCATCCTAATGGAATTTGTCTAAAAGGTGTTTGGGAAATTCATAGTGAAAGTAGATATAGCGGTTATTTTAAAAATGCCACTAAAGCTTTGATTATCGCACGGGCATCATCGGCGATGTCAAATACCCATCGTGGCGAGCTAAGAGCATTTGGATTGGCTGGTAAGATCTTTGCGACGATGGATCCTTTTAAGGTAAACCAAGAAAATACGGCAAATTTCTTTCTTATAGATGATTTGGGAGGAACAAGAGCGGAGCATTACACAGATGTAAGCTTGACAAATGAGCCTGATGTTACAATTACTAGTGAAGTTTTAAAAAATTTATTATATGCATTAAAAATTACTAGAGCTTTTACAAATGCAGATGAAAACCCTGGGATTCGGCAGCTCTATGAAATTTCTTATTTGGGAGAAGAGAAAAGTGCCCGTATCATTACGCCTAAGTGGATGAAAGTAGAAGCTAAAAAGGGACAAACAGTTGATGCTGAAGATTTTCGTGATGAGTTACGCATTGATAGCAGTAAAAAACTTATTTTCAATATTTTCGTAGCGAGTGAAAGCAGTAATAATAAAAAAAATTGGCAGAATATCGGTACGATAACATTTGAGAGTTCCGTAGTCTCTAAATCATGCGATCATCAATTACATTTTCATCATCCAAAATGGAAGTCTGATTTGGACTTTAGATAAAGGGCACCTAAACATTTTTAAAATAAATTTTCATACCTAAAACTCTTCTAAGATCTCTTTTTAGAGGTCAATAGTCTCCATCAACTCAGCAGAAGGTTTAGCAATATAAAATCCTTGCATATAATCAACATCAAGCTCTATTAACTTATCATACAACTCTTTAGAACTAACAAATTCGGCAATGGTACGCATTTGACTCTCTTTCGCAAAAAGAATAATATTTTTCACCACCTTGAAAACTTTATCGCTTTTATCAATATCTTGAATAAGTGTACCATCAATTTTAAGGTAGTCCGCCTCAATATCTAAAATTGCTTTAAAGTTGGAGTATCCGCTTCCAAAATCATCAATGGCTACTTTCACTCCAATATCATGTAATATTTTAATTTTATCTTTAAACGTAGCGATATCTTCAATTTCATCACTCTCTAAAATCTCAAACGTAACGCGTGAGGCCAGTTCACTATTTTTATTCAAGTTTTCAAGAATAAATTCGAGAATATCATCATTCATCAAATCTAAAAAGCTCAGGTTAATACTGACGTGATGACTATTGTGCATAAAGTACTCAAAGCAGATGTTCAAAATTCGTTTCGTGAGTTTATTGTAGACATTAGTGTGTTTAAGTAATGGCAAAAATACTCCAGGATAAATCAATTCGTCATTGTCATCAATAATTCTGACTAATGCTTCATACTTAAGAATTTTACCATTATGAGGATTATAAATTGGCTGATAATGGCAGAGTACTCGTTCTTCTTCAAGCGCAGTTTTAACAATAGTAATAGCATCTTGACTAATATGAGAGCTATCTTGCTGCTTCTCGTTGTAAATTACTACCTGATTTCTACCACGTCTTTTAGCAACATAAAGCATACTATCAGATAATCGTATTGCTTCATTAAGGCTCTTTTCAAGATGCGGGTGTTCATGAACACCAATAGATACCGTAATATTAACATCAATATTTTCATAAGTGACAATATAGTCTTCAACCTTTTGACGAATACGTTCACACATATGCTGAACTTCTCCATCTGTAAAATCACGTTTGTAGATAAAAAGTAGAAACTCTTCACCACCGTAACGAATCAGTGTGTCACTCTCCCTAATGCTCTGAGAAAGCAGCAACGCACTCTCTCGCAAGACCTGATCACCTACTCTATGTCCATAGGTATCGTTAATCATCTTAAAATGATCAAGATCAAGCACAGCAATACTGTAGTAGTATAGATTCAAATTTGGAATAATCTCCTCAAGATAGTTACGATTATACAGGCCGGTAAGTTGATCACTAAAAAGACGTCTTCGTGTTAAAAAATAACGAAATATTTGAACGACAGTCGTAACCATTAATAAAAATACAAAAACAATTAAGACCACAAAAAAGTTTTTAATCGGTGAAATAAAACTCATAATGGTATGCTGTAGATTGGTGGTCATGTCAACATTGAGCAGACCAATAACTTTTCCGTTATACTCCACAGGGTAGAGATAAGTTAACCAGAGATTTTCCATATTGATCTGGCGAATAATCTGTGGTTCTTTATATTTATAAAGCTTTTTATACAGTGCCTGATTTTCCACATCAAATTTCTGATAAAAATTTGCCTTATCTTCATGTGACCCGTCAAGCAAAAAACGAAATCGACCTTTAGAGTCCTGATAGAGGAAGTAAATATATTTAATATTAGGTGTCAAAAGCTGTGAAAGTTTCGATTCATAAATTTTTTGCAGGGCATCACTATTAAAAATTTCAACAATATCTTTTGACTCGGAATAGTCAATAATCTCTACAATTTCTGCCTCAATATTCTCAAGCATATAACTGATCTGCTGTATGCTGTTGGCTTCAATTTTAGTAAAGACTGACTTTTCTACCTCATCAATATAGAAATAAAAGTAAATAAAAAAGAGACTAAATCCCAAAAAAATACCTAGCATCACAATATCGCTCTTTTTTACCATACTTTCTCTTCTATATATGGTATCAGTCTATCTGAGAGTATCAACCCTTGTGCTTCAATTCGTGACTCAATAAAAACAATATTAGGTCGTCCTTTTTTCCAGAAGAATGCTCCAAAGCTCTGAGGAACCTTATTTAAAAGTTCATAGCTTAGAACAAAAATATTTCCTTTTTTACAACTTTTAGAGAGTGATTCTTCATTTTCTAAAACAATAATATCAGCATCAGCACATGTAAGAACTACCTGATATAATTCCGTTGAACGAAAAAAATCATTAATCGCTTCATTATCACTCCAAATTCGCAAGGTATTATTCTGAACTATACCGGAGACAATTTTATTTAAAATTGCATACTTAATACCATTGCTGCTATTGTCTGCATAGAGCAGTATTGTTGTAAAGAGTGCAACAATCAAAAACTTTCTCAAAAGGTGTACTCCAACGTTATCGTACCGCGTCTGTCTACCACAGGTATTTCAAGCGTGCCAACAGGCACACTGCTAGCACGATCTAGGAGATTCTCTCCTTTTACTTTACAAAGAATCTTCTTGCTAAATGGATAGCTCATGCTTAATGCATAGTCATACC
This sequence comes from uncultured Sulfurimonas sp., assembly GCA_964481625.1. Taxonomy (GTDB): domain Bacteria; phylum Campylobacterota; class Campylobacteria; order Campylobacterales; family Sulfurimonadaceae; genus QNZR01. The sequence goes on along the minus strand of CAYZUN010000023.1, from coordinate 20,171 downwards.
CTCTATCTACTGCAATACCCATAGTACTATAACTCGAACGATAAACAAGTTCATTGTAGATATCAAGTTTTCCGACTCTATTAAAAAGCTGTAGTAACATACCGCTGCCCGGGCTATTGTAATTGTCTCTATATATTTTATACCACTCTATGGTTGCTTTATTGTCAATATCAAAACAGTGTTCTGTACGCATATAGATACGTTGAAATTCTCCTGATGAAGTAGCATTTTCAAATTGATTTGTTTCCCTATTTAATAAAATCGAATTATGGGAATGCAGATGTCCCCATCCAACGTAAATTTTAGAGTGATGATCATATTCATAGATTGCTTCAGTTGTTACTGACAAGATTTTTGCACTCTGTAAATTAGGGTTACTAAAAGGACTAAAGGTACTTTGATAAAAACTTGGATGTTGATAGCGGCGTACACCAAAAAGTTTTATGGTCCATTCATCATCAAAAAAACCGGTATAACCGATTCTAAGTGAATATTCATGAGCACCTTGCGAAAAATTATTATTGTAATGATCATGCTTTGCACTAAAAGCTAAAAGATGGTTTTCATTAATGCTATAGAGATCTTCTACATAAATCATAGCAATATCAAGTTGTGTTGGTCCTAAAATATTTACATCAACATTATCATGTTCATAGCTCTGTATATCGAACTCTTTGCGTACCCACTGCAAGCCCATGAGCAAGTCATTATGACCGCTGACAATCTTTTTTTCGACTAATGCCTTATAGCTTCTTCCATCAAAATTAATATGAAGATTATGAACCAATCCGCCATTAGGCAAAATGATACCGTTCACATCATTGTTATACATTTCAAGATCTTCTGCTGACATATTCAGCGCCACTCTTAAATCATTTTCAAAATACTTTACTACATTAAGATAACCGTTAGCACGTTTAGAGTAATCGCCTGTGGGTGCTGAACCAAATCCATTAAAAATATCACTTCTGTTATGAATACCGTCAATCTCAAAATCGAAATTATCCTTTTGTGACAATTTGAAATGAAATTGTTGTCGTGTACCATCACGTGAAAGTTCCTGAGCATTACGCTCATATGTCTCATCTCTATTTTGTGCAGCATTAACATAAAGAAGATAGGCGTAGTCACCAACAGTTCCTGCATCTACAGCTCGCAAATTACCACCACCTTGCGTATTAATACCTAATGCTACAGAGCTGGCATTTTCACGTGTAGCATCTTTTGTATAGAGACGTATTACGGTTGATCCGGCCTCATTTCCAGTTGCAATGGCACTACCGCCTTGATAGACTTCAATATGATCAATAAAGTAAAGATCCATATCACCATACGCAGATAAAGCATTATTTTGTGTTGCTGAGAGCACTTCATAATCGTCAATATAGAGTTTAACCGGAGCAACTGCACTGAGACTTTTTCCTGCTTTGGTGAGAGCAACCTTTCCACCTCTATCTACCTGTAGGGTAAACATACGAATAGTTTTTAGTACATCTTGAAGTGTATACGCCTGCATACGTTCTAAATCAGATCGTGAATAGACAATGACATGCCCGGCACTCTCTCTTTTTGTTTTATGATAGAGTTCTTCAGATGCAGCATACTCTTTTAAGAGATCATCAAGTAGAAGTTCATGAGCACTTAACAAAAAAACTGGAAGAAAAAGAGATAGAAAGACCCGCATAAACGTTTCCTTATAATTTTAAAAATTAAATTTTATTAGATTAATTATATCAAAAAAAATCCGAAAAATTTATTAAGAGTGGTGATAAATAAGAAATTAACAAATACTTCTGTACAATATCACTTATTTTAAGCAATAAGATTAATCATGTACAAAACAATTAAACCACTTCTTTTTAAACTTGAACCGGAGAGTGCACACCATCTTGTAGAGTGTATTTTGCGTATGGCCAACATCAATCCGGGATTTTTAAACCTCTTTTTACAAGACTACTTTGTCTCTGATGCCATACTGCATCAAGAGCTCTTTGGAAAAACATTTTTAAACCCTGTCGGTCTTGCTGCCGGATTTGACAAAAATGCTACGATGATTCCGGGCATTAAAGCCATCGGTTATGGTTTTACTGAAATCGGAACCTTAACCCCCATTCCTCAAGATGGAAATCCAAAACCGCGAATGTTTCGCCACATTGAAGAAGAGAGTATTCAAAATGCTATGGGCTTTAATAATGACGGTCTTTTTGCCATTAAAAAACGACTCCAAAAGCACTATCCGTTCACTACGCCTATTGGAATCAACATTGGCAAGAATAAAATGACGCCTAAAGATGAAGCAATCTATGATTACACTAAACTCATTCGAGAGTTGCATACACTCGGTGATTATATTGTCATTAATATCTCCTCGCCAAATACTCCGGGGCTTCGTGACCTTCAAAATGAAGCCTTTATTTCTGAGCTTTTTACTAAAGCAAAAGAGATCACAGACAAACCAATTTTACTAAAAATTGCTCCCGATATGGAGAGTGCACAAGCAGTAGATTTAACCTCTATGGCAGTAGAAAAGGGAGCAGACGGGATTATTGCGACCAATACGACCATTGACTACTCCCTGATAAAAAACCCAAAAAATATTGGCGGGCTTAGCGGTAAGGTGCTGCAACAAAAAAGTTTTGAGATCTTTGATGCAGTTGCAGCAGAACTTTATGGTAAGACAACACTAATCTCTGTTGGTGGAATTGACTCGGCCGAGGAAGCTTACAAACGCATCTGCGCAGGCGCATCACTGGTTCAAGTCTTTAGCCCGCTTATATTTAAAGGGCCGTCACTTATTCGTGATATTAACTTAGGTCTAATTGAGCTCATTAAAAATGATGGACTTCATTCAATTAGACAAGCAATTGGAAGCAAGAGATAATATGAAATTTATCATCACACTATTTTTATTTATTGGAGTTGCCATGGCATCATCATTGCCAAAGTATGAGAGCAAGACCCTTAAAAACGGTCTGGAAATTTACGTTATTGAGATGGATAACGGTACTAATGTTATCTCAACAGATATCTTTTACAAAGTCGGTAGCCGTAATGAGGTTATGGGAAAAACAGGGATTGCTCATATGCTTGAGCACATGAATTTTAAATCAACTAAGAACCTTGAAGCCGGTGAATTTGACCACGAAGTTAAAAGTGTGGGTGGTGTCAATAATGCCTCAACAGGATTTGACTACACGCACTATTACATCAAATCAAGTACACAAAACTTAGAGAAATCACTCTCACTTTATGCAGAACTGATGGAAAATCTTAATCTAAAAGATGAAGAGTTTCAACCTGAACGCGACGTCGTTGCTGAAGAGCGAAGGTGGCGAACGGATAATAATCCGTTAGGTTACATGTATTTTAGAATGTTTAACAATGCTTACCTCTACCATCCTTACCACTGGACACCCATTGGCTTTATGAATGATATTCTGACTTGGGACATTGAAGACATTCAATCCTTCCATGCCAGCTATTATCAGCCTAAAAATGCGATGATTATTGTTACGGGTGATGTTAAAGCTCAAGAAGTTTTTAATAAAGCAGAACAGTACTTTAGTAATATTAAAAACACAAAAAAGATCCCTGCAGTTAAAGCCATTGAGCCGGAGCAAGATGGTCCAAAACGCGTCATACTTTTACGTGATAGCGAAGTTGAGATGGTAGCTATTACCTATCATATTCCTGATTTTGCCCATGAAGACCAACCGGCACTCTCAGCAATTTCTGAGATTTTTAGTGCGGGAAAAAGTAGCCGTCTTTATAGAACACTTGTAGATGAAAAGCAGCTTGTCAATCAGATTTATGCCTACAATATGGAGAATACCGACCCTGGACTTTTCATCTTCTTAGCATCATGTAATCCTGGCATCAAAGCAGAAGATGTTGAAGCAGAGCTCTTAGCACAAATTGAAACGATTAAAACGAAAAAAGTCTCGCAAGCAGAACTTGATAAAATCAAGATCAACACCAAATCTGATTTCATCCACTCTCTTGAAAGTTCCACTTCTGTTGCTAACCTTTTTGGCGGTTACCTAGTTCGTGATAACATCAAACCTCTTTTAGAGTATGAAGATAAAATCAATGCCATTAAAGTCCAAGACATTAGCAGCATTGCAAAAAAATATTTTAATAATGACAAATCAACAACCATTATTTTACGAAAGGCAAAAAAATGAACACAGTTACGGGTGCAACTACCGCGCTAATTACCCCATTTAAAAATGGAAAAATTGATGAGGCAACCTATGCAAAACTCATTCAAAGACAAATTGACAATGGCATTGATGCCGTATGTCCGGTTGGGACTACGGGAGCGAGTGCAACATTAACGCACGATGAGCATAAACGCTGCATTGAAATTGCCGTTGAAGTAACCAAAGGAACGAGAGCAAAAGTACTTGCAGGTGCTGGAAGCAATGCAACAGCAGAAGCCATTGATATTGCAAAACATGCTCAAAGGTGTGGTGTTGATGCCATTTTTTCTGTCACTCCTTACTACAATAAACCCTCACAAGAGGGGCTATACCAACACTATAAAGCTATTGCATCTGCTGTAAGTGAACTGCCTTTCATGCTCTATAATGTTCCGGGGCGTACCGGTGTTGATATTACCGCCGATACCGTTATTCGACTCTTTGATGATGTACCCAACATCTATGGTATCAAAGAGGCAACAGGTAGCTTAGAGCGTACCATCGAACTCCTTTCGCAGCGTCCTGAACTTGCAGTGTTTAGCGGTGACGATGTTATTGATTTTCCAATTTTAGCAAGCGGTGGAGCAGGTATTACTTCGGTTACTGCAAATCTTATGCCTGATTTGAAAAGCAAACTGGTCCACAGTGCAATTGAAGGTGATTTTAAAACATCAAGAGAACTTAATGATATGCTCTACCCACTAAACAAAGTGATGTTTTGTGAATCAAACCCTATTCCAATTAAAGCAGCAATGTATATTGCCGGTCTCATTGATGTTTTAGAGTACCGTTTACCTCTGGTTGCACCTAGTAGTGAGAACATGAAGAAAATTGAGACCGTAATGAAAAACTATACTATAGTAGGAGCGTAAGCATGTCAGATATGAAAGGTAAAACTGTAGTCATTACAGGGGCAACTAAAGGAATTGGTAAAGCAATTGCTGAGAAATTTGCACAAAACGGTGTCAATATTGCATTTACATACAACTCTAATGAAGAAGTTGCTAATGAACTGTCACAAGGCTGGGAAAAAAAGTATGGCATTAAAGCTAAGGCGTACCCACTCAATATTTTAGAGCCTGATGAGTTCAAACCACTTTTTGTATCAATTGATGAAGATTTTGACCGTATTGACTTTTTTGTCTCTAACGCGATGATCTACGGTCGTCCTGTTGTGGGTGGGTATGGTAAGTTTATGCGTCTTAAACCTCGAGGTCTCAACAACATCTACACGGCTACGGTAAATGCTTTTGTATTAGGTTCTCAAGAGGCTGCAAAACGTATGGAGAAAGTTGGCGGTGGCGCTATTGTTACTATGTCAAGTACGGGTAATCTGATTTACATCGACAACTATGCCGGTCACGGTACCAATAAAGCAGCTGTAGAGGCGATGAGCCGTTATGCTGCGGTAGAGCTTGGTGAGATGGGGATTCGTGTCAATGCAGTCAGCGGCGGACCAATTGACACCGATGCACTTAAAGCTTTCACTAACTATGAAGAGGTTAAAGCAGAGACGGTTAAGCGTTCAGCCTTGAATCGTATGGGAAGTCCTGATGATATTGCCGGTTCAGTTTACTTCCTCTGTACTGACGAAGCAAGTTGGATTACAGGGCAGACTCTTGTTGTTGATGGTGGGACCACATTCCGTTAATGAAAACGCCAAATAAACAAAGTCCATTTACCTACGTTAACACTGGGTTCTGCTCAGCGCAGTGCTCACGTGTAGCTAAGCTACACTTAGAAGAACCTCTATGTTAAACCTGCCTAATCAGCTCGCACTTTCTCGTGCCTTAATGGCACCCCTGCTCTTTTGGGTTATTTTAAACCCCGAAGTCTTTACCCAGAACAATATACATGTAACTTGGAATTATTACACCGCGGCACTCATTTTTGTGCTTGCTAGTGTTACTGATTTTTTCGATGGTTATATTGCTAGAGAGCTTGACCAATCAACACTGCTCGGACAAATTTTAGATCCCCTTGCAGATAAGATGCTTACCATTGCTGCTTTTATGGCACTTATGGTGGTGGGTGAGGCATCAGCATGGGCTGTTTACATCATTATTATTCGTGAGCTTTTCATTACTGGGCTGCGTACTCTTGCGGTGAGTGAAGGCATTGATGTTGCTGCATCGTGGTCAGGTAAAATCAAAACAGTAGCACAGATGTTTGCTATTGGCTTTTTACTCATGCACTGGAGTGGCGGTGAAGCGCTGCTTTGGTTTTGTGTCGCTCTAACACTCTATTCAGGTTTTGAGTACATTTACGGCTTTATAAAAGCACTTAAAAAAGGAGAAAAAGCATGAGTTGGTTTATTGCCTTTTTAGTTCTCTCGGTACTCATTTTTTTTCATGAACTCGGGCACTATGGGGCGGCACGCTTAATGGGCGTTTATGTTGAAGTATTTAGCATCGGTTTTGGAAAAAAAGTTGCCTCATTTAATTTTCTTAATACGGAGTGGCGTATTGCTATGATTCCACTCGGTGGTTATGTGAAGATGAAAGGCCAAGAAGACCTCGACCCTGCAAAAACAAGTCAGGATAATGACAGTTATAACAGCAAAACACCTCTACAGCGTATTTTTATTCTTTTAGCAGGTCCGGCAGCTAACTTTGTTTTAGCCTTTTTCCTCTACTTAGCTATTGGATTAGGCGGACCGCAAACCCTTTCACCGGTTGTTGGAACTGTCGTTGAGGACTCTGCCGCTTCTATTGCCGGTCTGCATACTAATGACCGTATTTTAGAGATTAATGGCAAAAGTATTGATACATGGGAAATGATGTCACAGCAAATCAAAGAAGCAGTGGGCACTCTTGATGTCAAAATTGAGCGTGACAATTACATCATGTATCTTGAGATGACCCCTCGTATTACTGAAACAGAGAATATGTTTAAAGAAAAAATACAGCGCAAGATGATTGGCATTGGTTCTGCCGGTGTGACGCATACTTTAGACCTTAGCTTCATCGAGACTTTTACTTATGCAACTAATGAAACCTACAAAGCATCACTGCTCATTTTTAAAGGGGTGCAAAAACTCATTACCGGTGATATTCCAGCTAAAGAGCTTGGTGGTGTTGTCAGTATTGTTCAAATTACCTCAGATGCTTCTAAGAGTGGCTGGATGACACTCTTTTTCTTCGCAGCACTCATTTCAGTTAACTTGGGCATTTTGAATCTGTTGCCAATTCCGGCACTTGACGGCGGTCATATTATGTTTAATCTCTATGAAATGATAACGCGCCATGCGCCGAGTGAAAAAGTACTGGTTAGCCTTACCATTACAGGTTGGGTCATACTTTTAGGACTAATGAGTTTAGGTCTGTATAACGATTTTAATAGGTTGATGGGATGAATGAAATAGCATATAAATTACATGTAGATAAAATTATTGAGAATATTGAGCGTGCACGTTTAACTATTAGCGGACATCATATTGTCAAAATTGTAGCGGTGAGTAAATACAGCGATGCAGCAGCAATTGAAGCACTCTATAATATTGGTCAGCGTGCATTTGGTGAAAACAAGGTACAAGACCTTAAACTCAAAAGTGCTGCGTTGGAGCATCTGCCTTTAGAGTGGCATTTTATTGGTAATCTTCAAAAAAACAAGATTAATCAGCTTCTTGAGATTGATCCCTCTCTTTTTCAATCTTTAGATTCATTAGAGCTAGCACATGCACTACAAAAACGCTTGAGTGAACGCGAGATGACGCTTGATTCACTGCTTCAAATAAACAGTGCAAACGAAGCGTCAAAGCATGGTATCAGTTGCGATCAATCTATTGAATTGTACCGCCAAATTGAACAAGAGTGTCCTAATATCAACCTGCGTGGTGTTATGAGTATCGGTGCGCACAGCGAAGATAGAAAAACCATTCAAAGCTCACTTGAAGCAACACACAAAATTTATGAACTCTTAAATGCTGATATCTGCTCTATGGGTATGAGCAGTGATTATGAGCTGGCAATTGAGTGTGGCTCAAATATGGTACGTCTTGGTTCCATTCTATTTCCTAAATAACAGTAAAATACAGCACAAGGAATCATTATGTTTGGTAATAATAAAAAAGCAAAAGAGTTATCTGTCTCCGCTAAAGAGATGCTTTATGAAGCAGATAGTGAATTAAAAGAGAGCAGTTGTCAGCTAAATGATAATCTGCAAGCATATATTGCACTTCGCAGTTCTGTCACATCAAAAACATTAAAAGATTTTGATGATACTTATTTTAATATAAAAAATATTGATTTTGATGACACCAACCTTAATGTAGGACATGGTGAACTCGAAAATATTGATCATATGTTCCAAAATACACTTGAAAATATTCAAGATGTTGAAGTTCAAGAGGTCAAAAGCGGTTCTGTTGGAGCCTCTTTTAAAGCTGCTTTTTATGCTATTGCTGCATTTGTTGTAGTTATTTTAGTCGGTATTTTTGCAAGTGGCTCAAACATTTATTTAGATAAAATGCCTGATGCCGCTCAACTAAATACACTCTTATCATGGTTTGGTAACCTTATAGCACCGGGTCGCGGCGATGCTACTAAGGGTGCCTTACTCTTAGGAGGTATGGTAGCACTCATTGTGTTTTTAGTTATCTTTATTAAAATCACCTTTAGAGCAAGACAAAATCTTAAAAAAGCGGAACGCTCTTTTGAAGAAGCCAACGCAGCACATGAAAAGAAGAACTCCCAAACTAAGAAAAAACTAACCCTCTCAGAGTACGCACTTAGCTTAAGTACCACACTAAAGACCCTTCAAGTCTATTTGAATGAGTTTAATGCCATCATGCAGCGAATACTACATGTAGAAGGTGATAACTACGAAGAGTACGCACGTGATTCCAAAAAAGATATTCGTACAGCAGTCACCATTAACAAACGTATCAACTCTATTATTAGAACCAATGTCATTTCAAAAAATGGTGAGATTACTCCGGAGACCCGCCAAGCACTTGAGAAATGTCAGGAGTGTCTTGACGAGCATACCAAAGCAGGTAAATAAGTTTAAACTTTTCTAAACTCAACTTGCACATCGCCTTCTTCAAGCGGTGTGACGCTCCATGAAAAGTAATCTTGTAACTTGACATATAATCCCGTAGGTTCTTGCATATTTATCATTACCATTCTCTTGGAATCATCATCTATTAACTCTAAAACTCTCAAAGCATTCATCATTGGGATGGGTGGTTCACACTCTCGTGAATCAAATTCATAGTAAGTAATATTATTTTGTAAATACATGTAAATTTCTAAAGTACACCCCTTTACTTCTATGTGTTCTCTCATTTTGCTAACGTCACTTCAAACACTTTACGGTCTCCTTCTAATAATTTCACATCGCCACCATGAGCTTTAGCAATTTGTCGTGAAAGCTGCAGACCTAAGCCGTTGCCCTTCTCTTTAGTACTTTTAAAGGCTTCAAAAAGAATAGCCCTGTTTTCTATTGCTACACCACTGTCATAGATTCTAAAAATATGAAAATACTCATCAACAACATATTGTATCTCAACACAACCGTCATCATTGTCATCTAACTCAATTGCGTCAATGGCATTAAATATGAAGTTAGAAAACATCATCGCAAGCAGATCCAGATCACCCTCAATAATAAAATTCTTTTGAGGTAACTCAAAGTGAATCTCTTTGGCATAACTGTAGTAACCAATAGCCGAATGCAGCGTCTCTAAAAGCTCTTTAAAATAAATGGGCTCAATAGTCGCTTTCACCCCTTTAGAAAAGAGCAGTGTCGCTTTTATGATGCGCTCTATTCTATAGATTGATTTTTGTATTTCTGAGACAATAGCTCTATTTTCAGGAACGACTCGCTTCATAAGCGTAGAACTCAGTAGTGAAATGGAACCAATAGGATTACGAATTTCATGACTTAGATGTGCTGCCATCTGCCCCATCGTTGCTAAGTTCTCTTTACGTTTTTGTTCAGTAATATCCGTAGCACTTAAAAGATATTTATCTTTGTAGTTCGAGGCTTTAATGAGATAAGAAAATTCATTGTGCATCACTTCATAGTCATCACTCTCTAACTGTAGTGTCGCTAAGAGATCGGTCAATTTTTTTGCTTTAGAGTTTTGTAAAAATACATCTCCGTTTTGCTCTAATATCCAGATGGCATTTGGCAAAAACTCAACAACCTGTTCAATCGTATCTTGTAAGTGACCGTAAGATTGACGCAGTGCTACATACTCATTTTCGACCTTATAGGTCTGCTCAATCAGTGCTTTTAACTCATCAGCTGTAATGTCAGACATTATTTTTTAAGTCCGAGTAAAATTTTGTAAAGAGAGAACGCATCTTTAGTTCCTGCTAACTCACGAATAGAGTGCATGGCAAAGGTCGGAAGCCCCACATCAAGCGTCTCAATACCCAAACGCGAGGCAGTAATGGGACCAATGGTAGAGCCACACCCTAAATCACTACGCGCCACAAACTCTTGCGTGTTCTCACCCAATTGCGTAGCCGTATGAATAAATTTGGAGATACCCCGTGATGATGAGGCATACCGCTGATTGGCATTGACTTTAATGACTACGCCTTTGTTAATTTGTGGTGCATGGTTTGCATCATGTTTGTCTGAGAAATTTGGATGTACCGCATGAGCATTATCACACGAAATAAGTGATGAGTTGCTAATAAGACGTGAATAGGACTCAAAATCACCGCTAATGCGCTTTAAAACACTCTCTAAAAATGATCCAGCGGCTCCTGAAGTTGATTCACTGCCTACCTCTTCATGATCAGAACAGACCATTAAGTACGCATCATTCTCATTGACACTGCACATGACACGCGTAGCCACATAACAACTTAATAAGTTGTCAAGCCGTGCTGAAGCAATAAACTCTTTTTCAAATCCAATAAATGCCGCTTTTTGTGTGTCATAAAGACTCAATTCATGGGAGAGTAGTTTTTTAGGGTTTTGCTCTCGTAATTGTGAGAATAACAATGTTTGCAAGTCAACATCTTTTCTACATGTAAAAATGGGAACAATATCGGTCTGAGCATTAATGGTTCGGTTTTTATTGGCCTCTTTATCTAAATGTATTGCCAATGATGGAATAATAGCAATCGGCTCTTTAAAGTTAATGTACTCTTCACAAATATCACCTACTTGATTGCTAAAGCTAACTCTTCCTGCAATACTTAGGTCACGGTCAAACCATGGATTCATCAATAAGCCGCCATAAGGTTCCACGCTTAATTGTGTCAGTCCATTTTTTGTAATGATTGGATTGGGTTTAAGTCTAAGATTCGGCGAATCGGTATGCGCACCCATCATCGTGTAACCTTCTCGTTTTTTAGGGTATGTAAAGGCGATAATCGATGACGCATTACGGGTCACAAAATATTTTTTACCTACTTCTAAATCCCAACTGTCACTCTCTTTGAGTTCACTAAAACCGACATGGTAAAGAAACTGCTTTATCTGCATGGTTGCGTGAAACGGTGTCACGGCATTGTCTAAAAAATAGAGTAGTTGCTTGTTAAATTGTTCTAATTCCATTGCTATTATCCAATTGTATTTATTACATGTATATTATCATACTATATTTATGGATACAATTTAAATATATAGGAGATAAGCGATGAAACAAGTTAAAGAGGTTTTAGTCGCTATTGACAGGTCGGCTATGGCGGAAGAAGTGCTCAAGCGTGCTATTTCTGTTGCAAAGAAAAAAGATGCACAGCTTATTGTTATGCATGTCATAGAGCCCCCTTTCATGGAGTTTCCCTATTTTAAATCCGTAGATAAAGATGAAATAAAGAATAAAATCACAGATCAAATAAATCAACTTAATACGCAGGCAAATGTTGAGTATTATCTTTTTGTTGAGTTTGGATCAGCAGCAGATGCCATTACGCTCAAAGCACAAAAAATTAATGCCAATCTACTCATTGCAGGCTCACACGGAAAAGATGATATTGCAAGTGAGTACTTTGGATCCACCACCTTAAAACTGATTCAAAGTACCCATATTCCCGTACTTATTGTCAAAAATAAGATTAAACACATCTATGAAAAGATGCTCGCACCAACTAACCTTTCTGATTATTCTAAGCAGAGTATTCTCTTTGCCAATGCACTTTTTACCAAACCATCTCGAAAATACCTTTTTGCTTTTAGAAACATTGATGAACTACAAGCTATGACGTATCATATCAATGACAAAGAAGCGAAAGCATTACGGGAGATAACGACAATAAAGGCAAAAACAGCCTTTGAGAAATTTGTAAAAGAAGTTGGTGATGCAGAGATGGTACTGATTGATTTTAAAGCATCGATAAATGAAGATCTCTTAGCCTATATTATAGAAGATAAAGCAGACTTGCTTGTATTAGGTTCCAAAGGTGTAGATAACCTAAACTCCTTTGTTTTTGGTTCTACTGCATCTTATTTAGTTCAGAAATCGCCTATTGACGTTTTAGTATATGTTCCATCATCTACGCAATGATAACTTCAGCCTTTTTTTGGATTACTGTTTTATCACTTGCTATTATCCTTCAAAATAGTGTCATACAATTTCTCAAGCCTTTTAACGTGTTGCTTACAATGCGATTGCATATCTTGAAGTGATTGGATTAATGCATTCTGCTCTTGCATCAAGGCCTCTTGTTTATATAATTTAAATGAAACATATAAAAGTAAAATCACAATTATCAAATCAAGCACAGTAGCACCTCTTTTTAGTATCAATTATAGCAAGTGCCGATTTACCTTTCAAACTTTTACTAATGGAAATAATGATAAAATTTATGAATTATAGAGAGATCATTACTACTAAACACGAGGTGAATAAAAATGCAAAAGCATGATGAATTACCAACTGAACACGACGATACTTTAATTGCCTTTCTACATAAAACAATAAAAGTAGCCGTTAAGGCATTGGCTATCTTAATGGTACTTGTTATCTTTTGGGGTGTGGGTGATGTGGTTTATGTGCTTTACTCAAACCTTATGGCTCCACCTATGATGCTACTTAGTATCACTGATATTTTTAAAACTTTTGCTGCATTTCTTGCGGTACTAATAGCTATAGAAATTTTTCAAAATATCGTAATGTATTTAAGAACCGATATCATTCCTATAAAGTTAGTGCTTGCAACTGCTTTGATGGCAATTGCACGAAAGGTAATTATTATAGATTTTAAAGACATAACACCTATGTATATTTTTGCAACTGCCGCGGTTGTTTTAGCGCTTGGAATCACCTATTACCTTGTTGGAAAACATCATAAAGAATTTTTAGTAGATGAAAGAAAAAATAGTGAACATTTTTGAAAAATTGATACATAAAGAGGCATCAGCAGGTATTTTACTTATAATAGTCACTATTTTTGCACTCATTTTACAAAATAGTGCTCTCTCTGAAGTATACAATAGTTTTTTACATACCCATGTAGAGATACGATTTGGTAATTTACAAATTGCCAAACCCTTACTACTGTGGGTTAATGATGGCTTAATGGCAGTTTTTTTCTTTCTAATCGGTCTGGAAGTTAAACGAGAGGTAATGGAAGGACACCTTTCATCTATGAATCAAATTGCACTGCCGGGAGTTGCAGCAATTGGTGGCATGGTTGTTCCTGCTTTGGTATTTATTGCTTTTAATCAGGGTGAATCATTTGCGATGAACGGTTGGGCAATACCAACCGCTACAGATATCGCATTTGCACTGGGTATTTTGTCCTTGCTTGGCAGCAGAGTCCCCGTATCACTCAAAATATTTTTAATGGCATTAGCTATTATAGATGACTTAGGTGCTATTGTCATTATTGCATTGTTTTATACAAGTGACTTATCAATGATGTCTATAACAATAGCCTCGTGCGCTCTCATTGTTTTATTTACGATGAATAGAATGAATGTTGCTAAAAAAGCAGCCTACATTCTTGTTGGAATTATTCTTTGGGTAAGTGTTTTAAAATCAGGAGTCCATGCCACTTTAGCCGGTGTTGCATTGGCCTTTTTAATACCGCTGACCTCTACTGACAAAGAGGGTAAAATATTTTCAATGACTAAAGAGATGGAACATGATCTGCATTATTGGGTGGCATTTATGATTTTACCACTTTTTGCTTTTGTCAATGCAGGGGTTGATTTACGAGGAATCTCGATAGAAGAGATGTTTGGCCCTGTACCTATGGGTATTATGCTAGGTTTATTTATTGGCAAACAAGTTGGAGTATTTGGATTTAGTTGGTTAGTTATTAAATTAGGTTTAGCAAGTTTACCTAAAGATAGTAACTGGATGCAGCTCTATGGTGTTTCAGTTCTCACGGGTATTGGGTTTACCATGAGTCTATTTGTCGACACATTAGCTTATAATGATACTGAAATTTACCATTATGCCGACAAATTAGCCATCCTTTTAGGTTCACTGCTTTCGGGAATTGTTGGGTATTTGATTTTAAAGAAAGCAAAACCATCTAACAAAACTAACCAATAACACCATCAATCCTTAGAACGTACAAAATACTTCTCCAACTCAACAAGAAATAGTACACAAGAAGATACAAGTAAAATAAGCACCCAGGTTCCAAAATCAATTGCTGTTGTACCAAACAATGAGTGCATTGGCGTAAGATAGGTAAAAGCAAGCTGCAATATCATAAGCGAGCCAATAGCAATGAGTACATAACGGTTCCCTGTCAATCCTTTCCAATTCAGTACCGAAGCCGTAATATAACGTGCATTAAACAGATAAAAAATCTCAAACATAACGAGTGTGTTGACAGCGACGGTTCGTGCGTATTCAATGCTGACACCTTGGTTCATCTCCCAAATAAAAAGCCCAAAGGTTCCGCCCATTAAAATAACTGAGACAAAAATAACACGCCAGATAAGATACGGTGTCAGTATTGGTTCCTTAGCATCTCGTGGAGGACGCTTCATCACATTCTCTTCCGGCGGTTCAAATGCAAGTGAGAGTGCTAATGTCACTGCCGTCACCATATTTACCCAGAGTATCTGTACCGGAGTTAGAGGCAACTGATGAAAACCAAGTGCAATAGCAGCAAGAATAATAAGTGCCTCCCCACCATTGGTCGGAAGAATAAAAATAATAGCTTTTTTAAGGTTGTCATAGACCGTACGTCCCTCTTCTACGGCATAAGTAATCGATGCAAAGTTGTCATCAGCTAAAACCATTTCAGCAGCTTCTTTAGCAGCTTCGGTACCATTATGCCCCATGGCAGTACCCACATCAGCACGTTTAAGAGCCGGTGCATCATTCACACCATCGCCTGTCATCGCTACAATCAGACCCTGTTCTTGTAACAGTTTTACTAAACGCAGTTTATGTTCAGGATTAACACGTGCATAGACATCCACATCTTGTATACATTGGCGTAAGGTATCATCATCCATCAATTCAAGTTCTTCTCCCGTAAGCACATCATCAGCATTAGTGAGATTGAGTTGTCGAGCAATGGCACGGGCTGTAGCCCCATGATCCCCTGTAATCATTTTCACTCGAATACCTGCTCTATCACAGACCCTAAGCGCTTCTATAGCTTCCTCACGAGGCGGATCAATCAATCCAAACATACCTAGCATAACGAGATTGTTTTCCACATCACTAAATGTTAGTTCCATCTGATCATGACTGACCGGTTTCATAGCAATTGCCAATACCCGTTGACCGTGCTGCGCCATCTCCTCAATACAGTTTAGCCAGTACTCTCTACTCAGAGCCGCATCACCATCAACACTCCTTTGATACGAACACATCTCCAACACCCGTTCAGGAGCACCTTTAACAAAGATGAAAGATTCACCACTGTGACTGTGATGCAGTGTCGCCATAAAACGATGCTCTGATTCAAAAGGTATGAGATCAGTACGCGGATACTGTTTGTTCTCAAATTCAATATCGAGTCCAGCCTTTAAGCCTGATATTAATAATGCTCCTTCCATCGGATCACCGGAGACGGACCACTCACCATTTTCTTCTTCGAGCGAACTGTCATTACAGAGGATTGCAGCTCGAGTCACTTCTTGTAAAAGTGGTCTATCTTGGGGAAGCACATCTCTATTTAAAAGCGATATTCCACCATGGGGATCATAACCAAAACCACCTAGTTCAAATAGATTTTTGGCAGTTATAATAGTACGAACCGTCATTTCATTACGGGTCAACGTTCCTGTTTTATCCGAACAGATTACGGTTACCGCCCCCAAAGTTTCAACAGCGGGTAACTTACGGATAATAGCATTACGACTCGCCATACGTTGAACACCAATGGCAAGCGTAATCGTCATAATTGCAGGAAGTCCTTCAGGAATTGCAGCTACTGAAAGACTCACAGCAGCAAGAAACATCTCAGTAAATGTGTAGTCTTGCACTAGCAAACCAAACGCAAAAGTAATCATAGCAATACCCAAAATAGCAATGGTAAGCCAACGACCAAACTGAGCCATTTGACGCAACAAAGGAGTTGTCACTGACTCAACTTCTGAAACCAGTGCACTAATATGACCAATTTGCGTTTGTGCACCTGTTGCCACTACAATACCGGCACCTTGTCCATGCGTAACAAGAGTACCTGAATACGTCATACAGAGACGATCGCCAATAACACTTTTTAGTGAGACAGGATCAATACTCTTTTGTACTGCCATTGACTCACCTGTAAGTACCGCCTCTTGAATCTGAAGTCCCTTAACACGAAACAGTCTTAGATCTGCCGGTACCTTGTCACCTGATTGCAACAGAACAATATCACCGGGCACTAATAGATCAGCTTTAATAGTCACCTGTCGATCATTACGCATCACCATTGCATTAGGAGAGAGCATTAGACGTATTGCCCGTAGAGCGTTTTCAGCCTTACCTTCTTGAATAAATCCAATCACCGCATTGAGAAATACTACACTCAAAATCACACCCGAATCCACCCAATGCCCCAGCATCGCTGTAACGGCACTTGCCCCAATGAGTACATAGATCAATATATTATGAAATTGAGAGAAAAATCGCATTAACAGACTGCGTGATCTTACTTCCAAAAGCCGATTTGGTCCATATTTGAGTAACCTGTTATTTACTTCTTCTTTTGAGAGTCCACTTGGTGTTGTTTCAAATAATTTAAAAATATCTTCTACATTTTTTGTATGTATATTTAATTGATTACTCATCTGGACTCCTTTAAGTTGCTATATTTTATCTCGATTTCAACAACGTAAACTGAAAATAAAATTTAGAGTCTACTTATGTAAGAAAAGGAACCATACATTAAAAGGTCAAATTGTTATTGATAAAGATGAACGTATCATTTGTGCTCACACTAGTAAAGGTACCGTTCATGATTTTAAACTGTTCAAGCAGAGTAAA
>CAYZUN010000023.1:0-2515 GCA_964481625.1 uncultured Sulfurimonas sp. | reverse complement strand
AAATACTACTTGTATACATGTGGATTTAGGCTATCTTGGTATAAAAAAGCAACATGAAAATATTCAGATACCTACAAAATCATCAAAACTTCACCCACTAACTGATGAGCAAAAAATTGATAATATGACAAAGGCAATTGCTAGAATATATGTCGAACATGTTAATGCAAAATTAAAGGCTTTTCAAATTCTTACACAAAGATATAGAAATCGTAGAAAACGATTTAATTTACGCTTCAATTTGATATGTGGATTGGTTAATTTTGATCGTGGATTTGCTATTGGTTAAAAATGAGTTTTGCAAGAAGTCTACTACATTAAAGGCTCTCCTGAAGCACTCTTAGATCAATGTAAAATGATAAAAGATGAATACAAATACATTCAACATCAAGTTGATGAATGGGCTTCTAAAGGCTACTATTAAACCAAATAATTACCACTATCTTGGGTTTGCCGCTATTATTGACCCCCCCCCTGCGTTCCAGTGTTATGGAGGTTGAAAAGCACCTCTCTAAAGGCATTTTAAGAAAAGTACATTAAGCTTTTTCAGATTCTTCTTGGATTCCTGATGGACTAATAAATTGATCATTAATCTTTTGGATTGCTTCTCTTGCTTGAGTCATCAGTACTTCCAATTTGGCTTTAGTTCCTTTGTGCCAGCTGCGTCCGCTAAAGCCAAACATAAATTTCCACCACCTGGCATTGTGCAAGATTCCTTTGGAGATAGCAATGTCTTTGTCTTCCCACTTTTTTGCTTCTTTTATTGCAAAGAAATTTCCTGCTTTTACGTGAATCATCAAGAGAACTACTGCCAGTACACCCCCGCCAATTATCATATTTATCTGAGAGTTAAAAAAAGGATCAAAGAGATTAAACTGAAGCTGAAGTGTACTCAAACCAACAAGGAGTAAACCTGCCACACTTAAATTTGTCCAAAACACCTTACGGCTTAATCTCTGTAATACTTCTTGCAGTAGTGGAATCTTTTCTTCTTTAATTTCTTTAGCAAAATCTTCTAATGCCTTAATGATGCGATAGGCACGCTCGATACCAACCTTATCCATACGATCAATAATACGTGCATGATCAGCATCTCTTTTAGCTTTTAGACGTTTAAAAAGGGGTTCATCTTCGATAGGGATAGCAGCATTTTCATTATAAATTCCGTAGAAATTCCCTGAGATAAGCCCCTCTTGAGCTAGAGCTCTTTGCCATGATCCAGTGACATCTTCAAGATTATCTTCTTTACCGGTGGTGTCAATTTGGTTGAGAATATAGAGAACTTTGTTGGCATCTTTATGAGCAATTGTGGTGGAGACCAGATGCTCTAAGGTATCACGCATTGCTCCGGGTTCTGGGTGACGTGCATCGAAAAAGATCAAAACTAAATCAGACATCTCAACAATATGACTTGTAATACGTAAAATAGCATCACGCTGAGAGTCTGCATCAAAACCTGGAGAGTCTATGAGGATTTTTCCTTTGAGTTTTTCTGATTTGAGAGTTTTGAGTTGAAGGTAGAGATTGACACGATTGCCTTCACCGGGATCAACCTTATTGATCTCTTCACTAATATTATAAAAAGGAAAGCGGGGGTCAGCATCGAGTGCCAATCCAGGAAGTGTTATAACCTCTTCATTATCACTATAACACATCACCGTAAACTTATCATCAATGGCTTGATTTCCGGTTTGCTGAATCGCTGTTCCTATATACTCATTGACAAAAGTTGATTTTCCTGATGAAAATGTCCCCAGTATCGAGATCATCGGCCACCATGAAATATGACTTGTATAGGTCTCCTCAGGAGTAAGTATTCCCACATTATGAGCAATCTTGTCAAGTGCTTGGTATTTGTTAATCACATCCAAGAAAACAGGATTCTCTGCAGAAAGGTATTGTTTAAGTTTTGCATATCGTTCTTGTGGCATCATCATACAGACCTTAATCTATCATTATGAGCTTATTCTACACTTTTTTAACTCAAATATTCCAATTTTATAGCATCCTTTAGAAATGTTCACTAAAATTTTTGAAATTATCAGACTGAACCAATTTAACTTCAGTTGATATTTCAGCAAAATGCTTTTTGGCACATTCTATTTTAGAAGACTCAGAAGTTTTAATATCCACGCCCAAATCACTTCCTTTACTCTCTACAACAAAATAAAGCTTCTCTTCACTTTCTTCTTCTATCAATACCGCCCAGTCAGGGTTATAGGTTCCAAGTGTAGCCAGATCAGATTATTAACATAATTATTTTGATAGATAGGTACAGTAAAAAGAAGTCTAAGCTCTTTAATTTTGAAAAGCTCTTTTTTTAACTCCGCAAAAGCATAGATAGTAAAATAGGCTGAAATAATAGAGAGTTTACTATTGTTTCTAATGTTTTGTTTTAGAACCTCTCCAACTTTTCTGTTTTTTTTATTGTCTATTAACATTAACCATACACGCCTATTATTAATTAAATATATTTTAGCTAAAAATAGGTCTATTTTACATGTAATTTAAATCT
>CAYZUN010000022.1:0-24948 GCA_964481625.1 uncultured Sulfurimonas sp. | reverse complement strand
TGTTCTAAACTCTTTGATTCAAACTGGTATTGCTCGTACATCTCACATGCTTTTAGAAGAGTCTGAATGTCTGATTTGCCTTTAGTGTATTGCTCTCTGAGTTGCACCAACTCTTTATTGAGTCCCTCTTTTTTAAGGTGATACTCTTTAAGTTTCTCTTGCTCTTTTAACTTCTCTTGCAGTGCTATGTACTGAGTTTTTACACTCTCTAAACCTTTTAACTCTGTGGCTTTGAGTTCAAGTGCTTTAAGCTCATTTGAGAGTTTGGTTTGGTTTTTATTTTGGTTGACAATGGAGTTTTTGACAAGTTCTATTTCGCCAAAAAGCTGTTGTCTGCTCTCTTTTGTTTTACTGAACACTTCGAGTTCTGTTTTGACCTCTAACTCTTTGACTCGTAAGTCGTTTAACACTTTGGTTTTTGAAGTCACCTCTTTTTCTTGAGCCGCTTTAAGCGTTTGACTCTGCTCTATCTGCTCCTGTTTTGCTTTGACCTCTGCATCACTAAGAAGAATTTCGGCAAAGGCAGCAATCTCACGTTTAAGCTCACGGCTTTTCTCCACAAGTTCTCTCTCTACAAAGTCTATTTTCTCAAGTCCTAGAAGCTTTCGTATCATCTTTCTACGGTCTTCATTTTTAAGCGTGCTGAGACTCGTCAGCTCTTTTTGAGAAGCAAAGAGCGTGTGCATGAAAGCATCTTTGCTCATCTTTGTAAGCAGCACTATGGCGGCAGTGACCTCTTTGGCTCCTGTGGTGGTAAGCTCACCGTTTTTGTAGAGTTTTGCATTGGCACTTAGGGCTTTTCCACGAAACTCTCTAAGAACGCGGTATTCAAAGTTTTCAAACTCAAACTCTAACGCAACGACTACGGCATCTTTTGTCGTGGCATTGGAATTTCGTATGATCTCTTTGTAGCCTTTTGTTTTTAGCTCTCCGTAAAGTGCAAAGAGTATGGCTTCAAAAATTGTAGATTTTCCACTGCCGTTTTTACCAATGATGCCAATAAGTCCTTCACCAAATTCAATGTCATAGACGGTGTACTTTTTAAAGTTTTCAAGGTGTAATTTAGAGAGTATCATCATTCACCTCATCATAATGTGCAAACAGCTCTTGTATTTTTATTTTTAATCTGTCGTACTCCCCAGTTTGTGCCTCTTCTTTGATGTGCTCTAAAAAATACGCTTCCAAACTAAGCGCTTCGACATCGTCTAAGTCTGTATAATTCGCATCTCGTTTGAATACTCTTTTTACATGAACACTCATCGCATCAGCAAATAGATCTTTAATATCTGAATTTTGAATGTCAATCGATTGCAGTGCCGTCAAGTTGTTGAGCTTGACCTCTACAATGGCATCTTTGGTGTCACTCGTGTCCAAATTTTCTAAGGAGCTTTCATACACTTCACAATCAATCTCTCTGCTTAGAATGGGACGAATGTTAATCTCTTTGTAATCTACATGTAAATTATCATCTAACCTAACCTCTACATAACCTTTGGAGTTACGTTTGTCATTGAGGCTTGTTCGCTCAGTTGAACCACTGTAGAAAACATTCTCATACTTGCCCACGGCACCAAATCCGTGCCAATGCCCAAGCGCCACATAATCCATTTTTTCAAACAGGTACTCTTTGTCGCTCGGGTAGACCCATTCGCCAAACTCCTGCATTAAGTACCATGCGCCAACACTACAGTGCATCATCATAATATTTTTCTTTGAGGGTTCAATGTTCTCTTCACAGCATTCAATCTGCAAAAGCGCTTTGGTCTCATCGTTCATGTGAGGAATGGTATGAAACACGACATCATCAAACTCTACTTTTTTGTACGCTTGAGAGTAAGATACATGTATATTTTTAAAACCCTCAAATATCTTTAAAATGGGGCTGCTCAGGTTGGTTCGCGGTGTCGAGTGATTCCCTGCTATGAGAATAAACGGAATGTCTAACGCATCAATAATCTTAAATTGTTCGAGTGCAAAAGTAATAGCACGGTTTGACGGACTTGAGCGGTGAAACAGATCACCCGTATGAATAATGTAGTCAGGTCGCTGCTTTTTAATGGCATCAACTACCTGAATAAAGGCATCGTAAAAATCCGCTTCACGCTGATTGATACCTTCGTCATTAACAATATCAAGATCATTAAATCCAAGATGGGTATCTGAAAAATGTATTATTCTCAATGTTTAATCTTTAAAATTATTTATTATATATTATCACAAAAAGGATTAAGATTTAAAATAGGCTACTTAAGAAAAATCAGGGTATAATTTATCAACTCAAACAATTACACTTTAAATAACTATAAAGAATAAAAAAGGTGGGTTAATGGAAAGCTTACATGAAATAATAAAATATTCAAAAAAACTAAAACTTTTATATGTAGAAGATAATGAAAGTGCAAGAGATGCAACAATGGCTATCTTTGGAGAGTTTTTTGAAGATATTGTTGTGGCTGCAGATGGTCAAGATGCCCTTGAAAAGTTTGATGCTCATACTATTGATCTTATTATTACTGATATTAATATGCCCCGTCTTAATGGTTTAGCCATGACAAAAAGAATAAGAGAGACAAACAAAAACATCCCTATCTTAGTACTTTCAGCCTATAATGAATCAGGTTTTTTTATAGACAGCATAAAATTGGGGGTAGATGGCTACCTTTTAAAACCCATAGATATAGAACAATTTTTAGTGGCCTTAGAAAAAATAATACAAAAATTAAAACTCTCACATGAAGCACAAAACAATTTACATCTGCTGCATCAGTATCAAGAAGTAACCGATAGAAGTACCATTATCTCTAAAACCGATATAGATGGAAATATCACCTATATTAATGATGCGTTTTGTGAAATATCAGAATACTCTTATAGCGAATTGATTGGGGAAAATCATAATATTGTAAGACACCCAAATAATCCCTCTTTATTTTATGAAGAGTTATGGGATACGATAAAAAATAGAAAGTCTATTTGGCAAGGTATTATAAGAAACATAAGTAAAAACGGGAAAAGTTTTTACACAAAATCAACAATTAAACCTATACTAGATACTGATGGAGAGATTATAGAATATATCGCTATAAAAGATGATATTACCAATATTATGAGTCAAAAGAAACAGCTAAATGATTTAGTAAACTCCATGGATGATGCAATTGTTGTAGTAATGAAAATTGAAGGATTTGATGATATTGAAAAGTTTTATGGTCAAGCATTATCACAAAAGATTGAAGAAAAATTTGCTGATAAGCTTTTAAAATTTCTACCTGATACGTTTCAGTTTCAAAAAATCTTTATATTAGGTGATGGGGAGTATGCCCTAGCTAAAGATCAAAAAGAGTGTACAACATCTCTAACAAATATTGAAAATAAGCTCATTATGCTGCAACAAAAAATAAATGACACTCAGTTAGAAATGGGTGATGTAGATTATAATATAGCTGTTATTATTAGCTTTGCTTACGGTGCAGACGCTTATGAAAATGCACGTTACGGGCTTAAAGAATTACTAAAAGGCAAGCAAGATTTTATATTGGCAAATGATTTAGTACAAAAAGAGAGAGAGGATGCTAAACATAATCTAAATACCCTTAAAATGATTAAAAAAGCACTTGAAGATTCAAAAATTATTACCTATTTTCAACCTATCATAGATAATGAAACAAAACAGATTCATAAATATGAAACATTAGTCAGGTTGATAAATAGCGATAATGAAGTACTAACCCCCTATTACTTTTTAGATATTGCTAAAAAAGGTAAGTATTATTCACAAATAACATGGGCAGTATTGGAGCACGCATTTAATGCTCTTAAAAAGACAGATAAAAAGATAACCATAAATCTATCGGCTATAGATATAGAAAAACGATCGACACAAGAAAAAATATTTAAATTATTGCAAGCCAATTCTACACATGCACATAGAGTAGTATTTGAACTTTTAGAAGATGAAGACATAAAAGATTTGTCACTTATGAAATCATTTATTACTAAGGTAAAAGAGTTGGGCGTAAGGATTGCTATTGATGATTTTGGAGCAGGATATTCCAACTTTGAGAGACTCCTCGATTATCAACCCGATATTTTAAAAATAGATGGAAGTTTAATAAAAAACATAGAGAATGACCCCTACTCTTTAAGTGTTGTTGAGACTATTGTAAACTTTGCAAAAAAACAAAATATAAAAACAGTCGGTGAATTTGTTGAAAATGAGAATATCTACAATATATTAAAAAAAATAGGTGTTGATTATTCGCAAGGATACTTTTTTGGCAAACCTGATGTGCTAAAAGATTAGAGTAAAAATATGTTTAAAAATATACAAATCAAAGTAAAACTTATATTTCCAATAGTAGTATTGACCTTGATATTTTTGATGCTGACTATTAGTTTGGTTAGTTACAAATATTCAAAAAACCAATCTCTTGTAAAACTGGACAATGAAATTATTTTGGCTATAAAACTTTCAAAACTTTTACATGAAACACAAAAAGAGAGAGGTATGACCGTTGGGTTTATAACCAGTAAAGGCATGGCGTTTAAAAAACAGTTACTACTTCAAAAAAGAGAGACAAATAAAAGAATTAAAGAATTAAATAGTTTTTTGGACACTGTAGATATATCTAACATTAGCAAAGATGTGAAAAATATTTTAGATAAAGCCTTAAATAATATAGTAAAACTTACAAAGGTAAGAGATTCAATAGATGCCTTGTCTATCTCTAGCAATAGTGTTATATCATACTACACAAATTTAAATGCTGACTTTTTAGACACAATTATTGAGATATCCAAAATTTCAGAGTTGACAAATATCACACAAAATATAATTGCATATATTAATTTCTTATATTACAAAGAAAATGCAGGAATTGAGCGAGCCATAGGTACAGCAATATTGGCCAATAATAATTTAGAGCAAAACAGAATAAATCAATTTAACAGTCTGATAGTCACACAAGATTTATATAAAGAAATTTTTCTAAAATATGCTTCAAATGATTCAAAATTATATTATGAAAAAAATTTTAAAGACAGATCAATAGATGAAGTCAAAAGGATGAGAGAGACAATATTAAGTGCTAATAAGCATGATATCTTAAAAATAGATGTAAAATATTGGTTTAATAATATTACTTCTAAAATAGATAAGTTAAAAGCTATTGATGATTACCTCTCAGAAGAAATTCTATTTAATATTCAAAATGAACTCTCTAGTACTCAAAAAGTTTTAAGCATATTTATTATTTTAAATATAGCAAGTATCATAATATTTTTAGCAATGATAATGTTGATTTTAGATCTTATAAAAAGTGAAGAAAATCTTAAAAGTTTAATTGACAAGTATATTATTAGTTCAACTACGAATTTAAAGGGTGTTATTACAGATGCGAGCCAAGCTTTTGAAAATATATCGGGATACTCAAAAAATGAACTGATCGGAAAACCTCATAATATAATAAGACATCCAGATATACCAAAAGATGTATTTAAAACTATGTGGCAAACCATAAAGCAAGGAAAAACCTGGCAAGGAGAGGTTAAAAATAGACATAAAGACGGTGGTTATTATTGGGTATATGCCATTATCTCTCCATTATATGATAAAGGTAAAAAAATTGGATATTCTGCAATTAGACATAATATTACCGATAAAAAGAAACTTGAAGAGTTAAATAAAACTCTAGAAGATAAAGTATCTTATGAGGTAGAAAAAAGCCGTCAAAAAGACAAACAGATACTACAGCAATCCCGCCTTGCTCAAATGGGAGAGATGATAAGCATGATAGCCCATCAATGGCGGCAACCTCTCGCTGCCATTAGCTCAAGCAGCACTGCTATAAACCTTAAAGCAACACTTAATAAACTTGACAAAGAGACTGCATTGGAACTCTCAGGAAATATTATTGATTTCTCAAAACACCTCAGTGCTACCATTGATGATTTTAGAGAGTTTTTTAGATCCAACAAAGAAAAAAGAGATACGACCTATAGTGATGTTATACAAAGTGTTCTTAACATTGTAGAAGCTTCAATCAGTACTAAAAATATTAAAATCATTAAAGAGTTGCATTGTAACGCTACCTTTAGCACCTACCCAAATGAGATTAAACAGGTAGTTTTAAATTTACTTAAAAATGCAGAAGATATACTCTTAGACAATAGAATAAAAGACCCTTGTATCAAAATAGTAACCTATACAGAAGAAGAGCACTATATTTTAGAAGTGAGCGATAACGGCGGAGGCATACCTGAAGATATTATAGATAATATTTTTGACCCCTACTTCTCAACAAAAACAAAAAAAGACGGAACAGGCTTGGGACTTTACATGAGCAAAACTATTATTGAAGATCATTGCGGTGGTATTTTACATGTAAATAACTCTGATGTGGGTGCGGTATTTAGAATTATGATTAAAGTGACATAAGTTTCAAATTATCATGATCTCTTTAAACTTTTTTTCTTCTTATGCCAACGAATAGTCCCGGTAATTACAAGTATTATTAACGCCATGGAAGCATAGTCATTTATCCATACCCACCACGATGCAAAAAATGTGCCGTCATGCAGCGTTGCCATAAGAGAGTAAAATGTTGCATCTTCAAATGTCGGAAGGGCATTCACAGCTTTACCGCATGTAGCGAAATATTTAGTAGAGTTATCTAATTTTATTACATCGCGAAACATGTGAGGGGTTTTTGGTAATAGGTGCCAATTTCCGTCATATATGCGATTGGCAGAACCCATGCCACTGACATATAAAGCATCACCTTTGCGAATCATACGAAAAGCAAGACCTCTGCTGTCTAACTCCCATGTTTTTAAATCTCGGCTCTTATATATTCCATATCTATTTCCAATACGAAAGGTTTCATCATCATAATCAACAGACCAAATATCATGTTTTAGTGAGCCATATACCGGTGGAAGTATGGCATGGGGAACGGTTACCGATTTCATAAACTTAGCAAGCCCGTCTGTATGGTCTAAAAAAACTCCTGTTACAGCTAAAATCACTAAGGGTATCGTAGCTGCAATTGTGAACCAGTTATCATGCCATTTAATGAGTTTTCGGCTAAGTTTTGGTGTCGATTTTTTACGAATTAGCCACCAGATCAAGTAACCACTTATGGCTAAAAAAGAGATGGCAATGGCTCCATAGTCATTAATTAGGAGTGACAAATCACCATCAAACAGTCCACGACCATAATGCAGATCTCTTACAAATCTTGAGAGCTTTATGGACTCTTTGAGTTGTGATGAATCAATTTCAATAACACTGCGACTTAAAATTTTTATATCATTTTTTTGCAGTAATATCAGCTCATGTTTCTCAATAATAGCAACTATATTGTTTTTTGATAGCGAAAGGGCATTAATATAGTCACCTTCAAGAGCAAAGAGTTGCCACGATGCATTGACAAGCTTATAAATACCGTCTGAAGTGGCAGCATACATTCCAGTCGCATCACTTCTTATGGCTAAGCATTGAAGGTCTGTCATCTTTACAAAACTCTTAGCATTGTCATGAGTCTCAAAAATACCGCGTTTACCACCGACAATACGGTGGGTATGGTCATCTGGATCTATCCAATATGCTTCAAAGAGACGAGCATCTGCCTCTTTTGTTACTTTGGGAACATATTTAAAAGTAGTTGTGTAGAGAAAACTCCACTTGTCGTGATTAATGAAAAAGCCGGTAATGCCTAATATAAGTAGAACGAAACCAGCACTTAATCCGGTAAACTTGTGAAGTTTATGAAGTGTTACCATCGATACTCAAGTCCTGCGTAAAACTGACGGGGGTCACCTGGAGAGTAACTCTCTGACCAAGCGTTACTTGCACTGACAGCGTACTGTTCATCACTAATATTAGTTACTTTACCAAAGAAACTAACTTCTTGGCTGTAAGCATAATCAGCTTTTAAATTTCCAATGCTATAGCCACCATATTTTTTATCATGATCATCATCCATCCAGTATGATCCAACATATTGCCACTCTGCCATCATGCGTAAACCGTTAACATAATCAGGTGTGTAAATAAGACGTGCATTAGCTAAGTGATTTGGTGCTTGGCTAATCTCATTGTCGTTATAGGTATTATCATTGACATAGTTATGTTTGGAGTATGAGTACGCTATGCGGGTTGCAAATTCATCGGTTACTTGAATTTGTGCTGTAGCTTCAATACCTTTATGCGTGGTACTGCCGCCATTATCATAATATCGCTCATCGGTTACTGCATTTTTGTATCTAGTAATCGTATCATCAACACTCATGTAGTAAAGCGCTAATTCTGTGTAACTTTTGTTACTAAACTCTTTTTTGATACCTATTTCGTAAGTATTAGAAGTTTCAGGGTCTAAAGTAACCTCCTCATAACCTGCTTTCATAGAGTACAAGTTAGAAGCTTGCGGAATACGAAAACCATTAGCATAACGAATATATATGTTCATCTTCTGAGTGGGTTGATAACCAAGAGAGAGCTTTGGACTCAAGTGTGAAAAACTATCTGTTTTATCGGCTGGACGATAATATACACCTGATGCATCCATGCTGTTTGGGGCAAGATTATTGGTGTAATCATAATGATTGTAATCATAACGCAAACCAGCCGTTAAGATTAAAGTTTCTGTTATATCATACTCTGCGTGCACATAAGGTGCAATTGCCATATAATTTACATCATAATCATAAAGTGGTCCTGTCGCATAGGTAGCACCGCCCCAACCACTTACGGTAAAATCAAAATCCTGATTATAGTTCATTGATGATTGCGTATATTCTGCATCAAATCCACCGATTAAACGGCCCCAAGAAGCGTCATAACTATTTTTTTGTAATAATCCAACGGTCGTAAGTTCATTATCGTTGCTTGGATAATTTTTTTCCCATGTTGCTACGTAACGGTTACGATTGTAACGAACATAAGGTGTAAGAGCAATTTCAACATCTTTAACAGAGTAATGATTCCACTCTACACTTAAACGGGCATAATCAAACTTTCTACCAACATCGGTATTTGCTAATGCCGTAAAATAACCTTCATCATCACTAGCATCTGTCGAACCGTTGATAATATTTTCATAATTTTCAAAACCATCTGCTTGCTTAGCATCTGTCATACTCGTGTTAAAAATAACTTTGATATCATTATCATCATTTATAATATGATCATAACGAATATTTGCCTCAAAGCGGTCTGCTTCTGTATGATCTCTCCAACCATTGCTATGCATATATCCTGCACTGGCACGGTAAGCACTCTTTTCATCAATAGTATCACTCATCTCAACCGAACCTGAAATATAACCATTACTGCCACCCATAGCTTTAATGCTAATCTCTTGCTCTTTAGATGGTTTTTTAAGTGACTCAACATTAATAACAGCAGCTACCGCATCAGAACCATACAGTGCCGTACCCGCACCTTTTAATACTTCTACTGAAGTTGCTGATTGAAACGTTGTATACGCTAAACCGTTATGATTAAAAAATCCAGATGATTGAACCGGAATGCCATCTTGCATAAAAAGATAATAAGAACTCTTATTTTCAGGCATACGAATTGCTGTTGTATGTCCTATTACTGAACCGGTTTGTTCAATATGAACACCTGAAAGTGAATTAAGCAGATCTTTTTGAAAGATCACTTGATCGAGTTTAATCTCCTCTTCACTCTTTATTACGATACTTAATGGCTGTTCAACAACAGCCTCTTCTTCCCCTGTTGCTACGACACTAATAGGTGATAACTCAATAACTGATGATTCAGCTAAAAGAGTAATAACAGTAAATGCTAATGTTATTGCGGTTTTTTTTATCATTAATACACTCCTAAAAAATTAGGGTAAGTTTAAATAAATAGTGTTACAAATATGTTAAAGAATTTTATAAATATCAGAAAGCTTTAAGTAGATAAGGGATAAACTTTAATAAATAATAAAAATTATCCTCTAGGAGACTGTTATGGCAATCAAAGGAATTTCAATTTTAAAAGGAATCGAAGCACAAGAAGTTGTGAGCCTTCTTAACCGTGCTTATGCTGATGAATGGTTAGCGTATTACCAATATTTTATTGAGTCAAAAGTAGTTAAAGGTATTATGAAAGATGCAGCTATTACTGAACTTGATCAACATGCTGCCGATGAACTTCGCCATGCTAATATGGTTGCGGATCGTATACTACAGCTTGGCGGAACACCGCTACTGCATCCACAAGAGTGGTTACAACAGACTAACTGTGGTTATGACGCACCAACGAATCCTAATGTTTCAAATGTTTTAGCTGATGCCATTAAAGGCGAACAATGTGCCATTGTAACTTATAGTAATATTTTAGATATTACCAGAGAAAAAGATATTGTCACCTACGACATTGTCTCATCTATTTTAGCTGATGAAGTCGAACATGAAGAGGATCTGCAAGCACTCTATGAAGACATTCAAGAGTTTATAAGCGAGATTAAAAAGAATCTTACTTAAGTGGAATAAACTCCATGGAGATCGAATTAACACAATGTCGTACATTCTTTGTAGTTAGTCGTTCTCCCTCAAACAGATGCCCTAAATGTCCACCGCATTTCGCACACACAATCTCGGTGCGGAAGCCGTCAGCATCTTTAACCCGCTTAATAGCACCTTCTATTTCATCATCAAAACTTGGCCAACCGCAGTGAGAATCAAACTTATCATCGGAATGGTATAGATGTGCCCCACACTGTTTACATGTAAAAACACCTTCTTGCTTAACATCATTATATTTTCCACTAAAAGGTCGTTCAGTTGCTTTATTAATAATAACATCATACTCCTCTTGTGTTAAATTTTTAAGCGGGGCAGCGTCAAGTGTCATACAATAAATAAACAACAATAAACTACTATTAAATATCTTCAATGGATCTCCTTTTATTCACAATAATACAATATTTCAAATTAAATTTTATATTCAATTCCATTAATTTTGTAAATGAAATATAAGTAATAATAATGAAATTACTTTAACTTTCATAAAGGATACTTATGCGTTTTGCATTAACTATGTCACTCTTTGTCGCATCACTCTTTGCTTACAGTGAAAATGATACCATCGGCCAGAACATGCAGCAAAAACTACAGCTTCAACCTGATAAAGTCACTATTATTGACTTTTTTGCTTCGTGGTGTGGCTCTTGTAAAAAAGAGATTCCCTACATTTCCAAAGTCAACACGAGTCTTGACCAGAACAAGTATGAGATCATCGGTATTGATGTTGATAAGGACATCAATGACGGCTTAGCGTTTCAAAAAGACCTAAAAGCTCAAGGAGATCTTAATTTTAGAGTGATTAATGACCCTAAAAATGAGATTGTCAAAGCGTTTAATCCTATTGGGATGCCCGCCCTTTATTACATTAAAGATAATAAAGTTGTCAAAGTACTCTACGGTGCTATTGATGATATCGACGACATCATTCTTAATGATCTCAAAGCATTGGAGCAGTAATGAAGACAATCTTATTAATTCTTGCCATTGTTTTTATGAGTGGCTGTAGCGGCATCACCGATGTGAAACCGTGGGAGAAAGAGCGTCTCTCGCGTGATAGCATGAAAAACTCAGGCGGCAATACATTAATTAGTAAATTTGATGGACATGTCTATTTCTCAAAAGAGGCAACTAAAGGCGGCGGTGGCGTTGCCGGAGGAGGTTGTGGATGCAACTAGGAATGAAACTCTCACTATTTACATGTACATTACTGGCTATGAGCGCGCAAGCAGAAGATTATGTCAGCGTCCAATATGTGCAGTATGATGAAGACAGTGGCCGTACTACGGTTATGTCCCCTGCTATTGAAGTAAGCAAAGACTTTGGTACCGACTACACCCTAAAAGCCTCTTTTGTAGCCGATAGCATTAGCGGGGCGAGTCCGTCATGGTATGACAGCTCCAGTGGTGCATCGGCATTTTCGCACGGAACCACTTCAACCAACAATGTCACCTACGGCAATATTGAGTACGACGACACACGAACTGCCGGTGCGATTGCACTCACTACCCGCTTTGCATCACGAGATGAGCTTACCGTAGGTTATAGCCGCTCTTATGAGAGTGATTATGAGTCAAACGAACTCTCTGCGGAGTATCTTTACAATCTTGATAGCAGCCGTAACCGCACGCTCTCTTTTGGGGTTTCATACCAACTAAACCAAGTATTAGCTCAAGAGTACATCACTAACAACAACCGTTTACGAGATGATGACGATGATGACGATGATGATTATGACTCAAGCAGTGGCGCCAGTAAAGCACTCGACGTTAATGTGCTAACCGCTGAGTTAGGTTTTACTCAAATACTCAATACCGACGCACTCGTTAAAGCCTCTGTTTTTTTCATTAATGAAGATGGCTACTTAAGCAATCCCTATATGAATATCGTACGTAATTACGATCTGGGTGGCAGTGGTACTGCACTCATTGAGGCTGAAAATAAGCCCGATACTCGTACCTCTTATGGGTTGACATTGCAATACATTACAGCTCTAAGCAATGAACTGAGTTCCAATACCTCGTACCGTTTTTACAATGATGACTGGGGTATTATGTCACACACTATTAACACCGAACTCTACTATGAGTATGGTGATGATTGGATATTTGGAGCAGGACTGCGCTACTATATGCAGAGTGAAGCAGATTTTTACAGTAACGGCTACTTTACCAATGAAAAGTACACTTCTAGTGATATCCGAATAAGTGATTTTGATGCATTGAGTTATAAAATCAGTGCCAATTACAAAATTAACAACGAGTTGAGCACCAATGTAGGCTTCACTTACTACGACCAAGGTGATAATTTTGATGCAATGTATTATACGGTAGGTCTGAAATATAACTTTTAGGTAAGCAATGCAGCAATTCATCTACAAATTTGAGACAATGAGCACACCCTGTGAGCTTATTGTCTTTGACAACTCCAAAAGCAAAGCCGACTCTGTAGCGCAAGCTATTGTGCAAGAGAGCAAACGCTTAGAGAAAAAATACAGTTATTACAACCCCACATCCTTGCTCTGTAAAATCAACAGTCGTGAAGTAAAGCAACTTGATTCTGAGACAAAAAGTATTTTGCAACGTGCCAAGCAGTATTACAGTGCTACCAATGGCATTTTTGACATTACCGTCGCCACCATTAAAGATCTCTACGCAACACTGAAAAATCAAACAAAACTTGAAGAAGAGAAAGCAAGACTACTCCCGTTTATTGGGTGTGAGCATTTCGTTATTAAAAAAGAGAAAATTATTTTTGACAATCCTTACACCAAAATTGATTTAGGTGGTTTTGTTAAAGAGTATGCCGTTGATCGGGCTGTCACTATTGTTAAAAAAAATAAAATTGCAGCAGCACTAATTAATTTTGGCGGGGATATTTATGCCCATGGAAAAAAACCTGATGGCAAAAAGTTTAAAGTCGGCATTAAAGATCCTAAAAATAGAACCAATCATGCAGAGTTTATTGAACTTGAGAATGAAGCACTGACCACTTCGGCATCGTATGAGCGCAATCATACTATTGAAAACAAAACCTACTCGCATATTATTTCAAAAAACGAGAGTTCCCAAACACCCCACTCTGTTACCGTCATTTCACCTAGTTGCGTCGAAAGTGGCATCTACTCAACCGCACTTATGATTGATCCGACGTTACAAACTTCTAATCGTGTTCTTATACTTTAAAGACCTCTTCATATTTCGCATCAATGTAGGTTGCACACTCTACATATTTTTTTACATGTAAAGAATCAACCTCATCAATCAATGGACGGTACTTCACATACGTCTGCCAGACGCGTGATGCGCTATTGCGCCCTCGACGTTTTAACTCAAACGCCGTAGCTGCATTAATAAAACCTTTTAAAATATTACTCTCATCTTTTTTACCCTCACTGCGAAATGCTTTCCAGTCGTCTTCTAGGACTTCGTGAGCTTGGGCATACTCACCGTTTTGCAGCATTCCTATAAAATCATCAATTGGTTGCAAAATTATTTTACCTTAAATATTTCAGTTTTTAAAATATTGAACCGCTTTGCCGCTTCATCAGTTTCAAGTTTTAATGGTTTTAATACTTTTGGATTGACCAGATAATATCCTAATATCACTTCAACACTATCACCTTCTAACAGCTTAAAGTCAAAACCAAAGGTACGTCTCTCATGATGCCCGATCATATCATTTTTAATTTCAATGTCTGCTACCCATGGCATTGTAGGTTTTCCATTTTTTCCAATAACACGGGCAAAGATATGCTCTTGTAATGCAATACTCTTTCCATTTCGTTTCACTGACGTCAGCAGTTTGACTAAACGAAGCGGATGCAACATAAGAGCGTGTGATGTTTGGTTATGCAGCGTAATTTTAAAACTATTTTGTTCTTGCGTCATGTTGATATCAATATATTTTGAAAGCATATCTTGATGCGAATGCGCTCCGGGAAATCCGTGAAAGGCGTGAGTTTTTCTCTCAAGCATATTAGACCCTGAACCCTCAACTTGCGGCATATGACATGAGACACAGTTCGTACCATTCATCTCATTTTCAATATTGGTCGAACAGACATTCAGACCGTGTTTGTTCATTTTATGCGAATGACAGCCAATACAGACATTTCCATCTCTAACATGCTCATTCCCTTTCGTCTCTATGGCATGAAACGGTGAGTCATTAGAAACTTTTGTTCCATAGTAGCTATGCGCTGTTTCAGACATCATGTTTGTATTGGACTTTTTATGCAGTTCAACCGACTTAATTCGATGACAATAAGCACAGGAAATTCCTTCATGATGCGTTGCATTATTAACATTAGGTATCGCCTTTTTCCCTTTAGTCATCATATTATCTAAATTAGAAGCGGCAGGCGTATGACATTTACCACATCCGTATTGCCCTTTCTTTAGGTTTTGAGGATGTTTATCCCAAACTGCAGCATGAATGGGATCTTTGAAACTGACAGCATTTTGATGCATAGAGCTTTCATACTCATCATAAATTATTGGGTGGCACGATTTACATGTAGAATTAGGTTCGTAAGGTAATGTTTTGTTGTTTGCCTCACAAAAGAGCACTATTAGCAGTAGCAGCGGTAACCATTTCATTAAAATCCTTTTTTATAATCTACTCAAATAAAAATTATAATGAAATAATATATAAATAGTCTTAAAATGAGATTTAAAAAAATTATGTTAGCACTACAAAGGTCGAATCAAATAATAACTCGCCCCAAACAGCAGTGCCGTCAAAACAAAGTACTTTAGACTCACACTCATAAAACTAACTACTTGACAACCCGTACACGAGATGACGCGAGAGGCCTCATATTTAGCATAAGCAAAATAAGCGATATTGAGTAATATTAATGCAACGGTAGCGTAAACATCAAACTTATAAAACAGTGCCATCGTGTCCACTTCAAAATTAAAGAGTGGTGTAAAAAGAGTTAAAAACTCTAAAACAAGCAGTTTTGTCATCATGCTTTTAAAGTACTCTCTGCCTGAGACGGGTCCCATAGAATCAAAGGTTCCGACAATACCGGTTTGTGCCATCTCTTTCTCTAATTTTTTTCGATCATTGGCACTCATTTTCGTTACAAAACTACCACCAAAGACATAATCAAATTTTCTCTGAATAAGCAATGAAAGTGCGCCATCAGCTTGCAAAGCTTGTTGATTACCCTCTCGGTCTTGATAGATTAAAGAGATACTCTCATAACGCTTAATAGTGCGCTCAACATCTGGCAAATAGAGCGTTCTCTCTAAGGAGTGTACCGAACCTTTTTTCTTAATGATTCGTGGATTAATAAACTCTAAACAGTCACCATTTGCATCTTTGACAACCACCACTGAGAGCGCGTAACCAATCTGAATTGCAGCAAGACCATCCGCACTATTGGCTTCAATGGTATCTTTCATATCATCAATCAGACTACATAACGCATCATCAAAAACTCTAACATCTGCCGATACTAAATCAATTCTACTATCGGGGTACGTGACTAACTCTTGAACCATAAACTACTCACTTGTTAAAATCAATATAGTATTATAAAATTAAATTATAAAAAAAGGCTTATTGTCAGGAAAAAAGCAGATTCCTAAAAGGAATCTACATGTAGATTATGATTAGTATTGTAAAATACGCGGTAGCTCTTTAGCCTGAGAAATCCAACCTTCAACTTGTGAAAGTACCGGAACTTTTCGTACTAATTTTCTCTCATCATTAACTTCATTCATTTTTGCAGTTAAATTTTCTGCGTTACGCGTTGCAAGTTGCGGAATGGTATTGACATTTGAAAATTCAAGTAAATCTGCATATTGTGAACTAATTCCTTTAACACGTGATAAATCTGCTTTATTCACCCATGTTAAAATCAGCTTTTCACTAATGCCTGCCTCTTTTGCTACATTAACACGACCTGCCGGTTTTGCACCTGCTTCAAGCAGTTTCTCTAATGAGCCAATCCCTGCCTCTTTTAATTTTGCCTCGTATGTTGCACCAATGCCCTCAATATCTGAAAGTTTTGCCATCTTGTCCCCTTTTTTAGTTAAAATATTATCTACACTTACAACTTAAAACTATGTTAAATTAAATTTTTTACATATGCTTAATTGTCTATCAGCTTCTTTCTAAACACCACAGAATACAAAAGTGGTACAAATATCAAGTTCAGTACCGTTGCCCAGATAATTCCAAAACCAAGCGATACTGCCATTGGCTGTAAAATCATCGCCTGTCCCGATGCGAAGAAAATGAGTGTTGAGAGTCCAAGGACTGTAGTAATTGAAGTCAGCAAAATCGGTCGTAAACGGGTACGAGCGAGTCGCATCAGCTCTTCAGAGTTGGTCGCTTTTTTAATGAAACTCACCATAATGAGTCCATCATTGACGACTACTCCTGTCAGACCTACCATACCAAGGAGTCCCGGCATGGTCATATTCAGCCCCATAACGAGGTGTCCGACATACACACCAAGCAGTACTAAAGGAATCGTGCTAAGTACTATGAGTGATTGCTTGAGTGAATCAAAAAGCCAGATTAAGGTAATTAAAATAAGTACAATTGCCGCTATTGCAGCCTGTCCCATTTCTTTTTGTGTTTTAGCATTCTCCTCTTGCTCTCCTTTAATATCAATACTATAACCTTGGGTTTTTAGACTTTCTAGCGTAGTCTCAAGCTGTTTCATCAGTTCCTCTGATGTTGTTATTTTCTTATCTAATGAGGCAAACACGGAACGGATCCGTTTGCCGTTCTCTTTGCTGATTTGAACAAATGATTTTTCAAAAATAAAATCCGTAACATCTTTTAGAGCAATCTGCTGATCGGTTCCGGGAATCTGCACTTCAAAATCATAAATAGAGGCAAGAGTGTCTTTTTGTTTTCCTTCAATTTTAATACGTACCAACCCCTCCTCATTAAACATCTTTCCATATTCGCCTTTAAGGTAATACGAACGCAGTTGTACATTTAAAACCTGCTCATTAAAGCCCAGTTTTTGACCATAATCATTCACTCTAAGCTTGAGCTCTTTTTCACCGATGTCGGCATCATTTGAGATATCATGTACCCCATCAATGTTACCTAATGCGGTTCCTAGCTCTTGAAGTCCTGCTAAAAGTTCGGCATCTTTTTTACCGCCTAATGCAATCTCAACATCATGTGCCACAACACCGGTACCGGCAATGGTAACGCTCAGTTCTTCAAAAAGCGGTTTGCCATCTTTTTTCATTGCTTTTAAAGGTTCGAGCCAAACTCTTACATCATCACTAATATCTTTAGCGGTATTGTACCGTTTTAACACGTCAGCATCGTACTCAACAGAGAGAATGGGGTTAATAAACTTATTAAAAAAGTTATCGGGTGCGCGTTCATGAAGGTCAATAAAGACTTGAAACAGATTCTCATTCAGCTCCGCTTCATTTTTAGCATTCATACGCATACCCACAACGGAAGTAACCGATGACATGTCTTCTTTGTCTAGCTTTTCTAAGAGTATTTTCTCAATATGTGTAACAATTTTTTCACTGTCTTGCAGATCGTTATTGATATTTACCTTTCCGCTAACATAAACCTGTGTCACATCAAAGTCAGGAAAAAGCTGGAATTTGCTGTTTTTAATTAGCACTACCGTCGTGCCTAAAATCACTGTTGCCATAATAATCAATGAGAGCACGCGTCTTTTAAAAAGGGTATGCAACACCGTATCATACCAACGCCATAGATGCTCCCAAATACTATGGGTCATCTGTCTCTCTTTACGAACACGAAGCAGTTGGTAGGAGTGAAGCGGTAGAAAATAAAACGCTTCAAAAAGTGAACTAATCAGTAAAATAGAAATCATTACCGGCAAAATTTTAATAAACGTGCCCATTTCACCCGTTAGCATCAGTAGCGGTAAAAAAGCAAATACGGTTGTCATGGTTGCTGTTAGTACTGCGGGGAACATCTCAAGCGAGCCAATTACCACCGCTTCACGTCGATCTTTACCTTCTTCAAGGTGGCGATAGATATTCTCAGCCACAACAATCGCTTCATCTACTAACATTCCTAATGCAATCAATGCTCCTAAGAGTGAGAGCATGTTAAGACTGTAGCCAACATAGTTCGTTGCAATCAAACCAATCATAAAACTCATCGGTATTCCCATAGCAACAACCAATGCAATACCTCGATTGACAAATACAAGCATGGCTAAAAAAACCAGCATCAGACCAAAGATAATATTTGCAAAGACCGTATTAAGACGGTTTTTAATCCAGACCGAAGTGTCGGTATAGATCTCAAAACTAATCGTTGGATACTGCTCTTCGTACGTTTTCATCACAGCTCGAATCTCTTTTACAAGAGTAATGGAGTTTCCTGTTTTTGCTTTATTGATATTAATTGATATATTTTTAACACCATTATAGTGTGAGAGTTCCTTCTCATCGCTCAGTTCAAATGTAACCTCGGCAATATCACCAAGACGCAAACGCTTGTTCCCTACAGTAATAAGCGAGTCTTCAATAATTCCTTTCTCTTTTTCACCATTATAAGTGCTAATATAGAGGTGCTCACCCTGCTCTTTAATGGTTCCGATAGGGAAAATTGAACTTAGGTTTTGCAGTGCCGCTACTACTGAATTAATATCGAGTGAAAACGCACGAATCTTCTCTTCATTAATACGAATAACCAACTCTTCATCGGCGTTACCGCGTATGCTGATGTCACTAAGATCTTTAAATGAACTGAGTGAACTTTTGAGCTCATCGGCATAGGTTAAGAGCTCTTTAGTCGGAACATCTCCCGCAATAGCAATGAGTACAAGTGGAATCTCATTTACATGTATTTTTGCAATGGGCTCATTCATATCTGATGGCAAGTCACGCTTTACCTTTGCAAGAACATCTTTGACATCATTTAAAACACTAATGTTTTCTGAGCCGGGTTTAATGTCAATTATCATTGAGAACACACCATTTTTAATGGTGGTTTTAATATCATCAAGAGCATCAATATTTTTCAAATCATCTTCAATGGTTTTTACCGCCATCTTATCAAGCACATTAGCACTTGTTCCTGCGTATACACCGCTAATGCTGATTTTGTCCATTTGAACCGGAGGAAAGATCTCTTTTGGAATATTAATATAAGAAAATATGGCAAGTAACATAATAAAAACCATGAACATATGATTTAAAAGCGGTTTGTCAATAGCAAATTCTATAAAACGTTTTATCAAGTTAAATGGCCTTTAGCAAAGTATATATTGTAATTATACTTTGCTAAAATTAATTTCTTGGCAATAGTAGTGAAGATACTTTTTTACATGTATTTATTATCTCCTACGACTTAAGTTGTTTTCTAAAATGTGTGTTATAATTACTCTATAAAATTGTGAAACAACATCAAAACACCAAGGAGTTTCAAATGCATTTTATCTTTTATTTTTTACTCTCTTCTTCATTGCTTATTGCTGCATCCACAGCAATAAGTTTGCAAGAACTTAACAAGTTAAGCCCTTCTAGTGACAGTTCTTTTGGTTATAGTGCAGCCATTAGTGGTGACACGGTTATTATGGGGACGTATGGCTATAACAATAAGTCAGGTACGAGTTTCGGCTTGATTTATATTTATGTGAAAAACAATACCACGGGTCTCTTTGAGTACATTGCCAAACTGAAAGCTTCTGACGATGGCACTTACGATTTTGGTCGTAGAGTAGCCATTAGCGGTAACACAATTGTTGTTGGAGCATATTTGAGCGATGATTCCGGTTCGATTTATCTCTATGAAAAACCAAGTGGCGGCTGGATAGACTCCAATCAAGAGAGTGCTAAACTAAAAGCTTCTGATGGTGCTGATTTCTTTGGTGAGAGTCTCATCATCAACGGTAACACGGTTGTTGTAGGAACAAC
Organism: uncultured Sulfurimonas sp.; assembly: GCA_964481625.1. Lineage (GTDB taxonomy): Bacteria > Campylobacterota > Campylobacteria > Campylobacterales > Sulfurimonadaceae > QNZR01. The sequence continues at coordinate 4,516 of CAYZUN010000022.1, read as the reverse complement.
TTCTTGGAAAGATTGTGACTGGGTTTATCTCTATGAAAAACCAAATGGCGGTTGGATAGACTCTAATCAAGAGAGTTTCATATTAAAAACTTCTAATGGCGCTAATAATAATTTAGTTGGTAAGAGTGTAGCCATTAGCAATGACACGGTTGTTATTGGGATGAATGGTAAAGACTTAGGAGTTCCTTCCGATTCTACTTATATTTTTATAGAAGAAACAGTTGCAACTCCTTTAAAACCTCTGTTTAATCCTACCGTATCTACAATCGATAGCGACTACTATTGGGATATTGTTACCATAGATGGTAGTGATTTTGGTGATGAAACCAATGCTACGGTAACCGTTAATGGCGATATTTGTAGAGTAAAATCTTGGACTAATACTAAAATTGTTGTCGAAGAATGTCCAATTCGAGGATGTGACACACTAGTTGCAATCAGCAGTCAAGGTAGTTTTACTAGACTACTTGATTGTGACTAATACAAAATAATGTCATTATTGTTGGGTTTATTACTCAGGGAAAAGGAATGGGATCTGTACGTTTTGAGATGTTGATGTCAGTGTTTTTAAAAAAGAAACTACGTTTTGAACTTCTTGAGTGTTGAGTTCTCTATCTCTAAAAAACGGCGATCTTATTTTTACAGGTTTTCTTCCTCCATTACCACATATTGTTACTGCTTCTTCCAAAGTTTTTACAGAACCGTCATGAAAATAGGGAAACGTTTTTTCAACATCTCTTAAAGTAGGCGTTTTAAAAGCTCCATACCAAATCCGGCTTTTATTTTTGCTAATCTCGTAAACTCCCAGATCATTTTTGTCACCTAATCCTACATTGTTAAAACTCTCATTGGTAAAATTAAAACCATCATGACAAGAGCCGCACCTTCCTTTATATATAAATACCCCAAAACCATCTTTGGCATCACTGCTTATTGCATTATCATCACCCTTTACCCATTTATCAAACGGAGCTTCAGAACTAAGGATGGTTCGCTCAAACGATGCAATTGCTTTTGCTATAGACCCTTTGGTAATGCCCTCCTGCCCAAAAGCTTCAGAGAAAAGTTTTTGATACCCTTTTATATTTTTTAATTTTTCAATCAACTCATCTAGGGGCATATTCATCTCTACCTTAGCTTCAATTGGCCCTAGAGCTTGCTCTTCCAAAGAATTAGCCCTTCCATCATGAAAAAAACTCTCCAAATATACACTGTTAATGATTGTCGGAGAGTTTCTTCTGCCTTTTTTACCCTCATCTCCTATTGCCTTAGGTAAACCGTCACTCCATCCAAGCTTAGGGTTGTGGCATGAAGCACAAGATATAGTGTTTGATTTTGAAACTCTCTTATCGAAAAAAAGCAGTTTTCCAAGTTCAATCTTTTGGGGCGTTATTAGATTGTCTTTGGGATATGAAATACTTTTTGGCTTTAAGTAGTGACTCAAATCATTCGCACTCAAACAAAGAGATAATAATGATATTATTGCAAAAATCAAATAAGCTTTCATAACAAAAAATTTAAAACAGTGAGTTAAAAAGTTTACCCACAGCGTGTTGAACTTCTTGCATCTCTTTATTATCATCTTGCGGTGTGGAACTTGAACTTGAACTTGAACTTGGAGCAAATGGCATTGTTGGCTGTGATGGAGCCTTAGCCTTATTTGGATCAAGCAAGATCTGTATCATCTGTGATGCTTGCTGTTTCATCATCGCATCTGCATCCTTATCATGAGTAATCTTAATATCTGAAGGTACCTTAAAATGGCTACTGTCAACAACTCCCTTCTTAATATCTATTGCCTCTTTTTGTATCTTCATACCTAAAACAGAGCCTTCCATTTTCAGTACTATTGCCGTGTCATGAATGGTATATGATGTCATGCCCATCACATTTGATTTATCACAGCTGTAGCCATAAAGCATCGCTGCATTAAATTTAACATCGCCTCCCATATTCTGCATCATATTAGCACCAAATTTTTTAGCATTTTTTTGAACTGTTTTTTTTTCAGATGAGGAGAGTTTTTCATATTCTTGCTTCAAATACTTTTCCATACTGCTCATTTTAGTTCCCGTTTTAGCAGCCATATCAATCGTATAGACCCAGTTAGGAGTAGTAATACTAAGCTTATTTTCCTCTTTAGTAAAACCAAACATACTCATAGTTGTTTTTTCATGCTCCGCGAGATATTTACCATAATCTTTAACATAAAGTGTCGAACTTCCTGTTGATGAGCCACCTAACCTGTAGGTAATTGTAGCCTCTTTAAAGGGCGCCCGTTTTTCAAAAGGACTGTTAGCGCTGGCAAATAGTGCCGTGTGAAAAAGTAGAATACTCAAGGTAAGCAGTTTGATAGCAGACATTACTAACTCCTCTGTTTTATCTCAAAGATAACCAATTATAAATCAGTTATTCTTAAAGTAATCCTAAAACAGCGTGTCTAAAATCTGATTTTTAAAACGGATTGACTCCACCTGAGACGTAATAACTCGGTTTTCCTCTTTTAAAGCATTAAATTCCCGTTTTAATACGGCAATATCTCTACTTTTATAATAGATCTGATTTTTAATATATATTTTAGGAAACGCTACAAGAAGTAACATTGTAACGCTCAAAAGCACTCCAACAAGATACCTCAATCCCATTTTTTGTGAGGGTGCAATAAGTGTTTCAACCTCTTCTAATATCTCATTCTTATCACTCATGTTCACGTACCATCTCAAAAATTCGCATTTTGGCACTTCGACTTCGCGGGTTCTCTTTAACTTCAATGTTAGTCGCCATAATAGGTTTTTTTGTCACAATTTTCCCAATAGCATGATTATTACCACAAGTACATCGCATCGCATCACTTGGACAGATACAACTCTTGCTCCAGCGTGAAAAACACTGTTTGACAATACGGTCTTCAAGCGAGTGAAATGAGATAATAACTACTTTGACCCTCTCAAGCTTCAAACTTTCTATGGCATCTAACAAACGTTGCAATTCACCCAGTTCATCATTAACTTCAATGCGGATGGCTTGCATTACTAAGGTTGCCGGATGAATTTTTTTACCTCGAGGTGCATAAGGTTTTACTGCATCTGAAAGTGCTTTTGAAGATTCAAAAGGTCGTTTTTCAACAATGACTGATGCAATTTTTCTATAATTTCTAATTTCACCATAGTCTCGTAAAATACGTTCCAATTCTGCTTGCGAGTAGCTGTTGACAACATCATAGGCACAGAGGGTAGCATTAGGATCCATTCGCATATCAAGGAGATCACTATCATACGAAAAACCACGATCTTTCTGATCTAACTGCAATGACGAGACACCAATATCAGCCAAAATCCCTTTAATATTTTGGGCACCTTCACGTTCAACAATAGATGAGATAACCCCAGAGAAACGCCCTTTAACAATTTGAACCCGATCTTTAAATGGTGCAAGGCGCTGTATTGAAAAGTCAATAGCAGTCTGATCCTGATCAACTCCCATAAGTTTTATCGAGGAATTAGCTTCCAAAATCAGTGAACTGTGTCCGGCATACCCCATCGTACAGTCAATAATAACACCATCGTCAATTGCATTAAATACATTAATAACTTCACGATAAAGTACCGGTATATGGGGAATTTCTTGCACACTTGCCTCAACTAAATAAATTTACATGTATTTTACATTATAACGGCTTAAAACATATTATTGTATAATGCTCTCATGAATAAAGAACATATTAAACAAAAGATTAGCTCCCTCGCTCTTTCCATGTTCAGAAAAGATTTTTTTGGAATTTATCATGGTTCTATATCGGCTCGAGTTGAATCAAACATTTTTATTATCAATAACAGAGAAACCGTATTTGATGATATAGGTACACACTCATTAGCAGAGCTATATTTCAATAAAGATTATCGTTGGAAAAATGCAAGTATCGACTCCGAAATCCACAAAAGCATCTATCAGCACAACAGTGATGCCAAATTCATCACTTTTACTATGCCGCCTTTTACTACGGCATATTCACTCTCTCATGACGTCATCATACCTCAGGACTATTTTGGTTCTCAAGAAATTGGTACCCTTTTTGTTTATGATCCCAAAGAATTTGATGATTGGTACGATAGAGCTGTCAGTGCTATTCCACAATATTTTTCTCATAACAATACCAATCTTATTGTAATTCGAGGATATGGGGTTTACGCCTATAACCGAGATCTTCATGAAATGGCAAAACAGTTGGCAATTTTAGAGAAAAGTTGCCGTCTATTAATGCTTAATGCCAACACTTCTTTGCTTAATAGTGATAACTAGTCGTTTGTAATACAAACAAAAGCATATCTTTTAAAACCCCTATAAAATTGGGGATTTAAACTTATATTTCTGATTTGCTATTGATAAAACTAACTAAGAAGTCCTCAAAAACCGACGTATTTTACAATTTCTAAAAGAACATAGTATTTATTCTAAACATTAACCAATATTTATGTTAGAATACAGTCTAATTAATATCTACTTCTTTAAGGTTCGT
>CAYZUN010000021.1:23036-25002 GCA_964481625.1 uncultured Sulfurimonas sp. | reverse complement strand
AAAGCTGAAAATGAAACTATTGAATATATTAAAAATTTAAAAGTTCAAGAACAATGGAAACATTTAAACATTTATAATATGATTATTGATGAAAGAGAATATAAATTAAATCCAATTAAACTTTAAATATTTAAAGGGAATGACAGATGAACATACAAAAAACAGATAACTTCAATGAAATCTTATCAACTATACAAAACTCAAAACAAAAAGCTTTAAAACAAGTAAATAGCACACTTATAGAGCTTTACTGGAATATTGGCAAGTATATATCTACCAAAACCATAAAAGAAAATTGGGGTAAAAGTGTAGTTGAAGAGTTAGCAAATTTTATAGAGCAAAAAGAACCAACCTTAAAAGGGTTTACTTCTAGAAACTTGTGGAGAATGAAGCAGTTTTATGAGGCTTATGAGGGGAATGAAAAACTGACACCACTGGTGACACAAATCTCTTGGACTAACAATCTGCTTATTTTATCTGCCTCAAAATCAGATAAAGAGAGAGAATTTTATCTTACAATTAGCATTTATGAAAGATACTCTAAAAGAGAATTAGAGAGACAAATAAGCAGTGGATTATTTGAGAGAACAGAATTAGCAAATAAAAAACTCTCACCAGTGCTGAGAGAATTACCACAAGACACTAAAAATGTATTTAGAGATGTGTATTCATTAGATTTACTAGGCTTAACAGAGCAACATAAAGAAAAAGATTTACAAAGTTCTATTTTGAGTTCATTAAAAGCTTTTATACTTGAGGTTGGTAAAGATTTTTGTTTTATGGGGCAAGAATATAGACTACAAGTAGGAAACAGTGATTTTAGTATAGATTTACTTTTTTATCATAGAACTCTACAGTGTATGATAGCTTTTGAACTCAAAATTGATGATTTTAAACCAGCTTACTTAGGACAATTAGAATTTTACCTTGAAGCACTAGATAGGGATGTAAAAAAAGAGTATGAAAATCCAAGTATTGGAGTATTGCTTTGTAGAAAAAAAGATGATGAAGTTGTAAAATATGCATTAAATAGAAGTTTAAGTCCAACAGTTATATCTGAATATGAAACAAAACTGATACCAAAAGAGTTATTGAGACAAAAATTAAATGAACTTTATGTGATGTATGAACTAACAGAGGAAAAATAATATGGAACTTTTAATGGGAATAACGGTTTGTGATTGAAGCAGTAAAAAGTGATGATGGCTCTTACACCGCCTACTCCAAAGAATATGATGAACATTATCACTCCACAAAAGATGGAGCATTAGGTGAATCACTCAATAAACATGTTATTCCTGCACTTAATCATGTAAAAGATAAATCTGAAATTACCATTTTAGACATCTGCTTTGGTTTAGGGTTTAACACGCTTGCAACACTCTATTATTTACATGTAAATCAAATAAAGAAAAAAGTCACCATCATCTCACCGGAACTTGACGGTGAATTAATTACAGGTTTAAAAGATTTTCAATACCCCGAAATCTTTGCACCCTTTTTACATGTAATTACTGCTATTAGCAATGAACACGAGTATCAAGATGACAATATACATGTAAAAGTAATCGTAGGAGATGCAAGAGAGTATTTAAGAACTTCTAGTGAACAGTTTGACATTATTTACCAAGATGCTTTTAGTCCCTCCGTCAACCCCATGCTCTGGACACGAGAATACTTCACAGATATTGTACGGGTTATGAAAAATGATGCTATTCTCACCACTTATTCCACCGCACTAAAAACAAGACTCGCACTGTATGAGCAAAATTTACATGTATATTTAAATACGGGTGAAGGGTATCGTAATGCTACACTTGCTTCAAAGCAGGAATTGTCTCATTATAAGAAAGTAGATATGCCTCATAAAATTACATGTAATCCCAACGTTTCGCCACTTCATGATAAACAACACCTCTAAAGCCAGAACCCAATAACCATTTAAAGAAATAATAATATTATTTTT
>CAYZUN010000021.1:0-22936 GCA_964481625.1 uncultured Sulfurimonas sp. | reverse complement strand
ACGTTGGAGACCGTTTATGATGATGTGACCGATCTTAGCTGGCAAGATAGTGCTGTGGTGGCATCACAAACACTTACTTTGGATGCAGCGAGTGCCTATTGTGACACCTTAGATTTTGCCGGAGTTCAAGATTGGCGACTATCGGACTTTAATGAGCTCTATGCAATCGTTGATGGCAGCCGTACTGATCCCGCGATTGATCCGGTTTTTCAAAATGTTGCCTTGACTTATTATTGGTCATCTTTTACCTTTGGCTCTGGCGCATGGGGTGTTTTCTTTAGTAACGGTTCTTATGGCTGGAACGATAGTACTGCTAGTAAACATGCTCGATGTGTGCGTAACGGACAGACAATCCCTTTAAATACTGCTCCTATTGCTACTGATAATAGCTATAGCATCAATGAAGATGAGACAGTAAATGCCAACGTTATTATTGATGGGACAAGCGATAGTGACCTTGAAGGCGATATGTTACATGTAAGTGCAAATACCAACCCCTCTCACGGAACATTAAATATCGACACTAACGGTAGTTTTACGTACATTCCAACTGCTAACTATAATGGTACCGATAGTTTTGTCTATACCGTTAGTGACGGCAGCTTAGAAGATAACGCCACGGTACAGATTACTATTGGTGCGGTTAATGATATTCCTGTTATTACCGAGGGTGAAAGTATTAACATTACCATGAGTGAAGACGGTAGCCCGACTGCTTTTGCCTTAACGCTTAATGCCACCGACAATGACGGTGATGTAATCACATGGAGTATTAAAACCGGAGCTTCTCACGGTAGTGCCACTGCAATAGGCACGGGGAACTCCAAAATAATCGACTACATTCCGCTGCAAGAGTACTATGGCAGTGATAGCTTTGTGGTGGAAATAACGGACGGTAATGGTGCTGATGAAATTAATGTTACGGTAACAATACAGAGTGTCAATGATGCTCCTGTCGCACTAGATGATACAGCCTCAACCTACGAGAACATCCCCGTCACGATTGATGTACATAGTAATGATAGCGACATTGAAGGCGATACTCTCACGTTCAGTATTATGACCTCACCTGCTCATGGTTCTGCTCAGTCTTTTGGGAACAATATCGTCTATACCTCAAATGAGGGCTATGTCGGTGCGGATAGTTTTATCTATACTGTTAGTGACGGCAATGGCGGGAGTGCTCAAGGCAGCGTTACGGTTACTGTCTCTGCAATGGATGATGACGGTGTTGATGAGAGTGTAGGAGTTGACGGTAATCATAATGGAGTGGAAGATCGCTTTGAGAGTCATGTAGTGACACTTTTTTCACAGAGTATACCCATTACAATCGCAACACAAGCGACAGCATCCTTAACCAATATCAGTACATCAGGCGGCAGTGTCGATGCCAATCTCTCGGACGGTAAAACAATTACTTTGCCTTTTGGTATTGTCTCTTTTACCGCAACAGGATTGAGTGTGGGCGGCACGGCAAATATTGAACTTTTTTACCCGTATGATGAGAGTATTATTGGCTACGCAAAAGAGTTAAATGATGGTATGTGGCATGATGTTGCAGCAACGGTAATACATAACTCCATAGACAATTACACTCAAGTAAGTTTTAGCATTATTGACGGCAGTGAATTTGACTTTGACGGCAGTGCTAACGGTGAGGTTAAAGACCCCGGTGGAGTTTACCGTCTAGTTCAGACACCACCCCTTACAACAGTTTCAGTACCCCTTTCACCTACAGCTAAAGCAGTTCTTGTGCTGCTTTTTACATTAAGTGCATGGTTTATGATGCGACGCAGAAGAGCAGTTTAGTTTTTTACATGTAAATTTACAGTGTCAGCAGCTCAATAGAGCGCGTTGATACGCTCAACTTCATTCCAGCTTAGCGATGATGTTTGATGTTTTAAAAAATGCTGAACATAACGTGCAAACATATCGGTCTCAATATTAACTCGTGTCCCTTTTTTGTAAATTCCAAAAAGTGTTTCTTTCATGGTAATAGGAATAATAGTGAGCCTAAAACTGCTTTTATTGACGTCATTAACCGTTAAGCTTACCCCGTCAACTGTAATGGAGCCTTTAGGGACAATTAGTGAAATAAATTTTGGTTCTACTTCAATAAAAACATCATAGCTATTGCCGTTGTTTTTAACCTCACTGACAGTTCCTATAGCATCAATATGCCCTTGAACAATATGCCCCTCAAACCGATCTCCCATCATCATTGCCGGTTCTACATGTATTTTACCGCTAAGTCGCTCTAAAGCAATATGTGCTTGCGTTTCAGGAGAGAGTTCAACACTAAAGCCGTCACTCTCAATACTTACAACACTAAGACAGGCACCATTAATGGCAATGGAATCACCGAGGTTTGCTTTATGACTGCTTTTTAGTGAGAGTTTGTTGTTTTGTAACGTTTTGACACGGCCCATCTCTCGAATTAATCCTGTAAACACATGATGCCTTGATTTAAAATAGTAATGCTATTATTACATAATTCGAGTTGAGGTTGTATTTATGGAAAGAATTTTAGTAGTTGAAGACAATAAAGCACTTGCTAAGATGCTAGCTCTTAAAATAGAAGCCAATCTTCCTTTTGAGGTTGATAATGCGTACACAATGAAAGAGGCACAGCTTTTCATTCGCAAATATGACTACTTTATGGCACTGCTTGACATTAACCTTCCCGACGCACCAAATGGTGAAGTTGTTGATGCAATGCTGGCTAAAGATATCAACTGTATTGTCTTAAGCGGCAATATGGATAAAAAATTTCGTCGCGCAATGTTAAAAAAAGAGATTATTGATTATGTCGGGAAGGGGGGTGTTGAAGATGTTGACTTTGTGATTGCGACGATGAATCGGCTCTACAAAAATCGCAATCATACTGTGATGCTTGTTGATGACTCCATGGTCTTTAGAAAGCAGATGAAGAAGATGCTTGAACATCTCTTTTTTAAAGTTATTGCGTGTGCTCATGGTGAAGAGGCTCTGAATCTTTTAAATGAACGTGATGATATTCGCATTATCATAACAGATTATGTCATGCCGGTCATGGATGGTCTGGAATTGACTAAAGAGATTCGCAAACGCTTTAAAAAAGATCAGCTGAGTATTTTGGCAATTTCAGGAAACAGTGATGAAGATATTTCGGCAATGTTTCTCAAAAAAGGGGCAACAGACTTTATTAAGAAACCGTTTTCTAAAGAGGAGTTCTCATGCCGCGTTAACAATACGATTGAAGCGTTAGAAAATATTGACTCCATTACCAACAGTGCTAATCGTGACTTTTTAACGGGTCTGTATAACCGTCGTTACTTTTTTAATGCAATGGAGCCTTATTTTCGCAAAGCTCAAGAGGAAGATCTGAAATTCACTGTAGCAATGGTGGATATTGATCACTTTAAAAAAGTAAATGACACGTATGGCCATGATGTTGGGGAGAGTGCTATTGTGCATCTTTCAGAGATTTTACGTTCAAGTACAAGTGCGAATGATTTAGTGGCACGTTTTGGAGGTGAGGAGTTTTGTATTGTACTTAAAGATGTTACAAGAGAACAATCAGAGACAATACTTGAAAAAATTCGTCTGCGCGTAGAAGAGAGTTCTGTTAGTGTTGATAGTGAGCAGACACTCTCATTTACCATCTCAATCGGATTTACATGTAATCTTGAAGAAGGGCTTGATGAGATGGTCAATCAATCAGATATGATGCTCTATAATGCAAAAAATGAGGGAAGAAATAGGATTATTGGAGATTAAAATACAATCTTCCCATCACTTTGGAGTGAGGCAATAATTGTTTTAGCTTTCTTATGACCACCGTAAGCGGCTTTTCTACAGAGTTCTAATGCCTTGTCGTTATCTTGATCAACACCAAGTCCTTGGTCATACATTAGACCTAAATTATAGTGACCCGTAGGGAGATCTTTTTGCGATGCCCGCTCAAAACAGACACGAGCTTTCCCAAAGTTTTGTTCCACTCCATGCCCCTCTTTGTAAAGCACCCCTAAATTATTAAATGCTTCACCATGACCGCGCTTTGCTGCTTCTTCATACCAAAATGCCGCTTCAGAGTAATTCTGCAGACATCCTAAACCTCGCTCTAACATGAGTGCCACCTCATATTGTGCCGGTGGTACTTCTAAAACAGCTGCTTCTAAAAAAAGATCATGAGCTTTAAACTGATCGCCGTCAATGTGGTGCAGTGCTAAATTAAATAGGGCATAAGGCTGTTTTTGCCGAGCTGCTTTTTCATACCATGCGCGTGCTTCTTCACTGTTTTTGGAGGTGCCCTGCGCATTTTGGTACATAAAACCTAACGAAGTCTGAGCATCGGCATTGCCTGACTCAGCAAGATTTTTGTAGAGTTTAAAAGCAAGTTCATAGTTTTGGGTATTGTAGGCATCATGAGCTTCTTGTAGCATTTAAAAAGTTCTCTTGTTTTGGATGTTTTTCTTTTTGACATCAGGTTTTATATTTTGAAATTTTTCCAGAAGTTTTGCTTTCTCGCTAAGGTGCTCATCTCGTATCTTATATTCATCGCTTCCATCAACATCAGAATCATATTCGAGAGTCTCCGGAACATAATCTTTAAAGAGGTCTTGCGTGTTTTTTTTATTGCTGCTCATCTAAAATCTTTATTATGGTTTTACATATTTTAGAATTCCTTAGCTTAAAAGTCAAAGGAGTAGGTATAATTTCGAAAAAAATCAGAGAAACAGTATGAATTATGATGTAATTGTTGTCGGTGGCGGTCATGCGGGGGTGGAAGCATCGCTAGCAGCTGCACGTATGGGCAATAAAACCCTACTTATTTCAATGTTGGCAGAAAATGTAGGTGCTACAAGTTGTAACCCGGCAGTGGGCGGATTAGCTAAAGGACATTTGGTACGTGAGCTTGATGCACTTGGCGGTGAGATGGGACTTCTTACCGATGAAGCAGGAATTCAATTTCGTATTTTAAATGCCAGTAAAGGTCCTGCCGTTCGTGGAAGTCGTGCGCAGATTGATATGGATCGTTATCGTATTATTGCTAGAAATATTGTATTAAATACACCGAATTTAGAACTGATTCAAGAGACGGTAGAGTCATTAATATTTGAAGACGACACTGTTGTGGGTGTAAAAACTGATCTTTTTAACAGTTACAAAGCTTCTCGTGTCATCTTAACGACAGGAACCTTTTTAAAAGGGGTCGTACATGTAGGCGAGGCAACTAAAAGTTCAGGTCGTTTTGGCGAATTTTCAGCGGAAAATCTTTCTGCTTCACTATTAGAAAAAGGTCTTAATATCGGACGGCTAAAAACAGGAACCTGTCCGAGAATTGACAGCTCTACCATTGATTTTTCAGTGATGGAAGAACAAGGTGGCGATGCCGTTCCTACGCCATTTAGTTTTAGAACACCCCGCCAACAATTTGCACAAGAAAAAAAGCAACTCTCGTGTTTTATTGCCTACACCAATGAAGATACACATTCCATTATTGAAGGAAACTTTCACCGTGCACCACTGTTTACAGGACAAATTGAGGGAGTTGGACCACGGTACTGCCCAAGTATTGAAGATAAAATTAATCGTTTTCGCGACAAAGAGCGTCACCATCTCTTTATTGAGCCGCAGACTTTTGAAAATAGTGAATGTTACATTAATGGTATGAGTACCTCACTGCCGCCCGATGTTCAGCGCAAAATGATTCATTCAGTTCATGGTATGGAGAATGCAAAAATTGTCCGTTACGGTTATGCTATCGAGTATGACTATGTCAACCCGACAGAACTCAAACACTCTTTAGAGACTAAAAAAGTAAAAAATCTTTACTTAGCGGGTCAAATTAATGGTACGACAGGTTATGAAGAAGCAGCAGCACAAGGTTTAATGGCAGGTATTAATGCATCACTATCCCTTCAAGACAAAGAGCCGCTTATTTTGCGCCGTGATGAAGCTTACATCGGGGTAATGATTGATGACTTGGTCACCAAAGGGACGAAAGAACCTTACCGTATGTTTACATCACGTGCAGAGTACCGTCTGCTGCTTCGTGAAGAGAGTGCCGATGTACGCTTAAGCCGTTACGGTTATGAGTTAGGTCTCTTGGATGAAAAAGCGTACAATGCTTCAGAAAAAAAGAGAAAAGAAATTCAAGAAGGATTTGAGCATTTAAAGGCTATGGAATTTACTCCAAACAAAGAGTTTATTGCCTTTTTAGACTCCATTGGTGAAGAAAAGGTTACCGATAAAATCTCTGCACCTCAGATTATTGCACGCAAAAGTTTTACACTCAATAAGCTGACACTTCTGGCACCTGAGCTTCAAAAGTATGATACCTATATTCAAAATGAAATTTTGGTTGAGGCAAAATATGAGCGTTATGTTGAGAAACAACAAGAAGATATAGAGCGTTTGAAAAAACAGTTACATGTAAAAATACCGAAAAACTTTGACTTTAGAGTCGTAAAAGGGCTCTCAAGCGAGATGATTGAAAAGTTTGAGAGGTTTAATCCGCCTACACTGCAAGCAGCTTCACAAATTAGCGGCGTGACACCTTCAGCTATTGAGATTTTACAAATTTACATAAAAATGGGAAAAGGAGTTTCATGAAAACTTATTATTATGTGCATACTGGGCATCGTGTTGGACTCGATCGATTTCGTCGTGCTGCAGCAGTTATTGAAGAGCTTAAAGATGAAGATATTACGCTGCTCACATCAGATTTTAGAATTGCATCAGAAGCAAAAAGTTATGGATTTAAGCGTGCAGTCGGTATTGATGTCGTGCAAAACATTGCACATATCGCAAAGCGAGGCGACCGGCTTATTTATGATTCAGATGAGCATAACCCAACAACACTAGATGACATGATGGATTTTTTCTCTCATATGGTTCGTTTTAGTGACAACAGTGCTGAAGTTAAACATGCTAAAGAATTTTTAGTCTCTCCATATTTAGAGGGTGAAAGTATCTGTAAAGCTATTCCTATCGCTTCTAAATATTTTGGTGAATTTGAAAAAACGATTGACGTAGCACTTTTTTACGGTGACGATGATTATGAAAAAGATGTTTTATCAATTAAAGATGAGCTAAAAGCACTAAATCTGGAACTACTCTTAGGTTTTTACTATTTTGTCTTTTATGATGATGAAGCGGGCAATACGTTTAAGAAAATTCATGAAAATGAAGCGTATGATGAGGTAATACAGCACGCTAATATACTTTTGACATCGTCCCATCAAGCAGCCTTAGATTCCTTGGCAGCAGGTGGACGACCGATATTTATTCAACGTGATGATCACTCTAGTGAATTTCAAGAACTTTTTAGACAATTGAATATTCCTGTTATTGAAGGTTTAAATGTGCTAAAACTTGCTGAATCTATTGCTGTAGCGCGAACTAATACATACAAGACAATCAACCAAATAAGTAACAAAACTACTCATTTTATAAAAGAAAGCTTAAATTTATGAGATATTAAAACTCATTCATCTATAATGACCGTTAAACTCCTAGACATAAGTGAGATTAATATGACAAATGAGAGCAGAAGAGGCTTTATTGGTAAAGCTTTCGGTGCAGTAGCAGGTGTTGGAGCAGTTGCTTCATTAGTTGCAATGAAGAAGACTTGGGACCCGCTTCCAAGTGTACTATCAGCTGGTTTTACAACGGTTGATGTCTCTTCACTTGCAGAAAATAAACTTGAGATCGTCGTGTGGCGTGGGATGCCTATATTTTTACTGAAATATAGTGCCGACATGAAACCAACTGATGGTCGAAATATAAAAATCGGTGATTACTACTTTTCTGTTATGATTGGTTTATGTACGCACCTTGGGTGTATTCCGTCATATAACGGAGAGATATTCAAGTGTGCATGTCACGGCGGTGAGTTTACTGCCGACGGTGTTCAGATTTTTGGTCCACCACCACGTCCACTCGACATTCCTCCGTTTAAAATTGATGGTACTACATTGGTTTTAGGCGAAGAGGGTGAAGAGTTCAAAAAAATGACAGCAAAAGCGTAAGGAGAGTTTAGATGGCAGAATTTAAAAAGGCAGAATCGACTCTAGAGTGGTTCGACCAGCGTCTTGGTGTAGTTAACTTTTATAAAGTGATGATGTCGGAGTATTGGATTCCGAAAAAAATCAACTTTTTATGGGCTATGGGTGTTATTTTAATAGTATTATTTAAAATACTTCTAATAACAGGTATTTTCTTATTGATGTATTACAAGCCAGATGTTAATTTAGCATTTGACAGTGTAAATTACACGATAATGCAAGAAGTGGGTTATGGTTGGCTAATGAGACACGTCCATGCAGTTGGTGCATCGGTTGTATTCTTGGTAATCTATATTCACATGTTTACGGGTATCTATTACGGTTCTTATAAAAAAGGTCGTGAGATGATCTGGATCTCTGGTATGTTATTGTTTGTGCTGTTCTCAGCAGAAGGTTTTAGTGGTTACATGCTTCCATGGGGACAGATGAGTTACTGGGCAGCGTACGTTATTACTGAAATCTTTGGTGGTATTCCTTTTATTGGGAGTGAACTTGTTGTTTGGATTCGTGGTAACTTCTACGTTTCAGATGCGACATTAACACGCTTCTTTATGCTTCATGTTTTACTAATTCCATTGGCAATTCTTGGCGCTATTGTGTTTCACTTCTATGCATTACGTTTTCCACATGTTAACAATGAAGATGGTGAGTTCTTTGACTATGATGAAGAAGCTGAAAAATATTTAGCCGGTAATAAAAAAGAGTCTAAAGTTGTACCTTTTTGGCCTGTATTCTTATCTAAAGATTTTATGGTTGTTGGTTTCTTTATGATTTTCTTCTTTTATCTATCGTTCTACCACTACGGTTTTGCAATGGATGCGATTAACTTCGATAAAGCTAATGGACTTAAAACGCCGGCACATATTTACCCTGAGTGGTACTTCTTATGGTCTTATGAGGTTCTTCGTGGTTTCTTCTTTGACATTGCAGGAATCTCTGGTAAATCATTAGGTCTTATTGCGTTTGCTATTGCCAATGGTATTTTCTTTGCATTCCCATGGTTAGACCGTTCTCCGCTTGTTAAGCCTGCAAATCAGCGTCCATACTTTAAGTATTGGTTCTGGATTTTAATAGCAGACTTAATAGTATTAACAATTTATGGTAAATTACCGCCAACAGGTATGAATGCGTGGGTAGGATTCTATTCCTCTATGACATTCTTAATACTTTTTGCACTACTTCCGGTAATAACTAAAATGGAAGCAAAAAAAGTAGGGGGTGAATAATGAAAGAGATGAAAGTATTAGCAACAATTATTGCTTTAGTTCTTGTAACGTATTACGGTATTGAGCCGTATGCGCATCATGTTATGCACCCAACACCTGCACCGGCAGATTACAAATTTAGTGATTTGAAAAATGTTAAAACCTCGTTAAAAGGTGATGCTGCCAATGGTAAAACACTTGTGGAAGCTAACTGTATTGCATGTCACTCAATGGAGAGTGCAGGTTTCGCTAAGATGATGCCTGATGCAGATGCAGCCGCTGCATATGGTGTTGTTCCACCAGATTTAAGTACTGCAGGAAAGATTTATGAGACAAACTATCTTGCAAACTTCATTTTTGATCCGGTAACGGCAGCTAACCTTTCTCACAAGTACACAGCTGAGAGCGGCAAGTCTCACCCAATGCCGGCATATAATTGGATGCCGGCTCAAGATATTATGGACATGGTGGCTTACTTAAAACAAGTTGCTGCTAGTGTTAAAATTGAAGTTGCAGATGAAGCTACTGTTGAAGAGCAACTTAAAGCACAGCATCGTGCAACTTTTGTAGATGCTTGTGGACGTTGTCACTCCATGGGGTACGCAGGTCTTGATGCATTAACACCGGCTGATACTTTGAAAACCTATATGGGGGCATCTGCTCCGGATCTTTCTCAGTATATTAAAAGTCGTGGTCGTCACTACTTAGAGAGCTTTATTAATAATCCTCAAGTATTGCTTCATGGTACGTCTATGCCTCGTGTTGGTTTAACACAAGAGGCACAAGAAGAAGTTATTAACTATATGGAAGAGATTGGCGATGCAAAAAAAGCTGATCGTGAATCTCTTGGATGGAAAGTAATGCTTTTCATGTTAGTGTTTTCTCTATTGGCATTGGCTTGGAAAAAAGAGATCTGGAAAGAAGTACACTAAAACACTTCTTGCTTTTGTACTGCTTGCTTTGAGCAGTACAAGGTCTTTATATTTTTAAATTTTATTTAATCTCCAGCTTATATATTTCATGGAACTATTTCATTCTTACAGTAAATTTTAAAATAAATGTCCTAAAAGTGCCTAAATTACGTCAATACTGTGTAGTTAAGTGACTAAAATGATAATTTTCTTAAAAGTTAATATTAAATTAAAAAACATTAATATAGAATATAGGGTGACTTTATAGAGCACCGAAGTTTGGGGGTGACATAAAGCATAATGTTTTATGACTAATGCTTCGCTTAAAGTGGACATTAAACAGACGCGGTACTTTATAAAAAAAGAAACAGGAGTGTAAATGAAAAAATTAATGATTTCAATGGCGGCAGCGTCACTTGTAACAGGTGCAGTAGCTACTGCTGATGTAGATGTGAATGTTGGCGGTCAGGCAGCGTTTTACTATCAAACAGCGGATACGGATGCTGATGGGTTTTTCCACCAAAACAGTTCAATGGCCAATATCGGTCTACAACTTAATGTAGATAGTGATATCGGTAATGGATTTGGTCTAGGTGGTCAATATACGATGCTTGGTACACTTGGTTTAGAAAAAAACCTGGTAAGTAGCACTCGGCAAAGTGCAAACGGCGGTCTTAACGGTGGTGCATTAACTAAAGTATATATTACAAAAAAAGCGGGTAATACATTAGTTAAACTGGGTCGTCAAGAGCTTCCTAAATCACTCTCTCCACTAGCATTCTCTGAGTCTTGGAGTGTCTTTAAAAACACGTTTGATGCAGCAGTAGTCATTAACAATGATCTTCCTGAAACGACTTTAGTCGGTGCGTATGTTTCAACGTCAAATAAACACGGAGACTTAAGTAGCTTTTCTGATTTAGTAGTAAACAGTTCTTTACCTGTTGCTAAAGGTGCTTACATGTTAACGGCAGCTACCAAGCTGATTCCGATGACAGCATTAACACTTTCATACTATTTTATGGATGATGTTAATGTTGCGGGTGACTCTTCAGCAATTTGGGCGGATGCACAGATCAGTGGTCTTCCGGTAGCAATCAGTCTTCAAGCCGGTACCATTATGCCGGACACTGCAGGTCTTGACGATACGGTAGCATATGGTATTAAAGTTGGTGGAGATTTTGGACCGGTAAGTGCAAGCTTAGCCTACACCTCTGTTGATGACGGTACAGCTAAATTTCAAAATGTCGGTACCGGTGTAAAAACACCGCTCTATACACAAGCAATCTATAACCAAGCATTTATTAGTCAAGATTCTGACTCTGTTGGTCTGAAAGCTTCTATGGGTGTTGGTGCAGGCAAAGTGATTCTTCATGGAGTTATGTCAAGTGGCGGTGTTGCCGATGCTAATGATTACAATGAGCTCGATGTTATCTATAAAACTAGCGCTTTAGGTATGGACATGTTTGCAGCTTACATTATGCGTGATCATGATAATGCCGGAGTTGATGCAGACCATATTCGTTTCTGGACTCGTTACAACTTCTAATCTGAATTTTATTTAGATTATTACAAAGAGGCTTGCCTCTTTGTAACCTTTTGCTTTTTTTCTTTTGAAAACCTTTTTTCTTATCTCTTTATAACGTCGCAGTGCTATAATGCCGTAACAATAACTACATGTAAGGATCTATTTGTGTTAATAGATAGCTTTGAGCGCAGTGTTGATTATCTCCGAATTTCGGTAACGGAACGGTGTAATTTTAGATGTCAATACTGTATGCCTGAAAAACCATTTTCATGGGTACCTAGAGAAAATATACTTAGTTTTGAAGAGCTTTTTGAATTTGTGAAAGTCTGTATTGACGAGGGAATTAATAAAGTGCGTATTACCGGAGGTGAACCGCTACTGCGTGAAGATCTCGATAGATTTATTAAGATGATTTATGACTATGCACCCCAGATTGATTTGGCAATGACCTCTAACGCCTTTTTGCTTAAACAGAGTGCCCAAAAATTAAAAGATGCCGGTCTCAAACGTATTAATATCTCAATTGATACACTCAAACCTGATGTAGCACTTAAAATTGCTCAAAAAGATGTGCTCTCCAATGTATTGGCTGGGATAGATGAGGCACTTCGTGTAGGTCTTAAAGTAAAAATCAACATGGTACCGATGAAAGGACTTAATGATGGTGAGATTCTTGACGTCTTAGAGTATTGTAAAGATCGTGAAATATCGGTACGCTACATTGAGTACATGGAAAATGTTCATGCCATGGTTGATATTAAAGGGATGAACAGTGATGAACTTCTCTCTATTATTGGTGAAAAATATAGCCTTGAAGATGAAGGTTTTGATGGTCACTCGCCATCTCACTACTACAAATTAGAAGATGGTTATGAGTTTGGAATCATTGAACCGCATAAAGATGATTTCTGTTCTACATGTAATCGTATTCGACTCACTGCCGGAGGACTTCTAATACCATGCCTCTATTTTGATGAGGCAATCAGTATTAAAGAGGCTATTGTAGCTGGTGATATTGCTAAAGCGGCGCAGATTTTAAAAGAGGTTGTTCATACCAAACCTGAGAAGAACCGCTGGGGTGATGAAGATGGTGAACTCTCTAAACGTGCATTTTACGAGACGGGCGGCTGATGCTCACCTTGGTTGAACATTTTTTTTCTATTCAAGGTGAGGGGAAATATACGGGTGTACCTTCACTTTTTTTTCGTCTTGGCGGATGTAATATGCGCTGTGAAGGTTTTGGTTGTGTTGAAGTAGCACCAGATGGTAGCGAACTCACTGGTTGCGATACGCTTTATGCAGTCGATACAAAAGCTTTTGGCGAGAGTTGGCAATTGATTCATTCAGCAGATGAGCTCATTAAAATACTCAAAAGCTACACCCTGCCCAATGATGTCGATATTGTCTTTACCGGCGGGGAACCACTGCTTTATGCCAATAATCCGATCTTAATAACGTTTTTAGAGTATTTAGTGAGTCATCATCACCGTATAACCTTTGAAACTAATAGTACTGTTGCCATTGATTTTGAGAAATTTCCGGTTTACAAATCGTGTATTTATGCCCTCTCAGTCAAACTCTCTAATAGTGGCGAACCCTATAAAAAACGAGTACGCCCGGAGATTTTTAATGCGATTATTGACAATGCAGATGAAACATTTTTTAAATTTACTGTGGATGAAGCAACTCTTAAAGAGGGACTTAAAGATGAGATTGATGCTATTGTCTCCCTTGCGCATAAAACAGATGTCACCTGTATGCCAAAAGGTGGCTCTAAAGATGAAGTCGAGTCCAATACAGAATCGGTAATTGAGTATTGTAAAGCCAAAGGTTTTAGATACAGTGACCGTCTTCACATCAGAATTTGGGATCAAAATAAAGGCGTATAGATGATAATTAGAAAACTTTTTAAATTTGAAAATACCCATATTGTCAGAGGTTGCAGTACACAGCGTTGCCGTGCATCGCTTCATGGACACTCCTATAAAGTTGAAGTGCTATTTGAATCTGATTTTTTAGATCATGGGCAGATGGTATATGATTTTGGTCTGATGAAGCAGAATATGAAAGATATTATTGATAGTTTTGATCATGCCATAACCTTATGGAGTGTTGATGATAAAGTCTATCTCAATGATATGATAAAACATTCTGATCGTTATGTCATTTTACCGGTCTCACCTTCTGCGGAGCAGTTTAGTCGGGTTATTTTTTTACTCATTGAGGCACTGCTAAAACTAACTACATGTATTAATGGTGAAAAAGAGGTAACCCTCCATAGCATCATTGTTCATGAGACCGATACAGGATATGCCCAAGGTTTTTATGAGGATGCACACTCTAAGGAAATGGGAACCATAGAACTTGAGCAGATTATTTTTTCAAAAGCGATACAAGAAGATTGGAATGACCCTAATCTTTTTGAAAAAATAAAAGCAGAAAAAGAGTTTATTAACCCTTCTACTGTGTGATAAGATTTTTTTGTTTTGATGTATAGAGTGTAAACTGGGTAGGTATTATTTTAATGGTAGTTCCACTTTTTAACTCCGCGACACTCTCATCAATCATCATAATACCGTTAGACGTGGCTAAGGGTGAGACCATTCCTGGAGCAAATTTTTCACAAGGTTTGAAACTCTCTCCGTCATACCAGCCGGGAACTAATGAGCGACGACCGGATTTGGTTTTAAAATCGCTGTGAAGTTTTACATGTAAAACACCAAGATATTTTTTCGTAGTACCGCTAAGTGCTAAAATAATGCTCTGTGCAAAGAGTTCAAAGTTAAGTGCAGCTGCTAATGGATTCCCCGGAAGATTAAGTACTAGTGTGTTTCCAATTTTTCCAAAGGTTGTTGGTTTACCCGGTTTAATGTTGACTTTGTCAAACGCTTTTTTAAATCCAAAAGCGTTGAATGCTTCTTTCGTAAAATCGGCATCACCAACACTCACTCCTCCAGAGGTAATAATAAGATCAGCATCAAGTGATGCGCTCACATGCTCCTTAATTTCTTCAAGAGTATCACCGGCAGTTCCGATAAAACTTACATCACAGCCAAGCTCCTGTGCTCGTGCCATAAAGGTTGGAGAGTTGGTATTGTAAAGTTGATGAGCCGCCACCTCTTCATGGTGCATTTTAAGCTCACTTCCTGAAGCAAAAATGGCAATACGAGGTTTTTTGTGAACATGAATGTGCGAAATCCCTTGTGATGCCAAAAGGGTGATGTGGTGCGCATGAAGCATGCTTTTAGCATCTAACAGCGTATCGTTCTTTTGAATATCTTCGCCGCAGAGTCGAATATGTTGCGAGGCACGAACACTCTGAGGAAGGAGTACCCCTTCGCCGCTTATTTCAACATCTTCTTGAGGAATAATGGCTTCGCACCCTTGTGGAATACGTGCTCCGGTCATAATTTTCACAGCCATACCACTGCTGAGTAAAATTGACTTGTCATCGCCTGCAAATATTGTCTCAATAACCTCAACACAACCACCGGCATCATCTACTTTTACGGCATAGCCATCCATGGCGGAGTTGTCGTATGGGGGCAGGTTATGTGTTGCTACCAGATCATCAGCCAAAATTCGATTCAGTGCCAATTCGATGGGAATCAATTCGGTCAGTTTGGGTGTTGCAGACTCATAAATTCGTTGCAGCGCAACTTCAACATCTAGTGCCATAGTACCTCTTTGTAATATAATGAGCATATTATAAGGAAATTGGGGTAAAATTTCGTTTATGGAAGAGATGTATTCAATGAGTATTGGCATTCACGATGTTGGAGTGCTACTGTTAGTCGGGGTTATTGTTATAAATTTGGTGCACTTAATACGTGCTAATGACATAAAAAAATATGCGAAGCAGATGCGGGTAATGATGCCAATTTCATCTTCTTTGATTTTTTTAATTATTTTTACCGGAATGGTGATGATGGCTGCAAAGCATCTCTCCTTTACGGTTGAGAATATTGTGATGATTGTTTTTGCCATTGCAATGATTGTACTTGAAGCAAAGCGGTATGGTTCACTAAAGCATATTAATCTTGAAGCTCAAAATGTATTTGATAACTACAAAATCAAGATAAAAAAATTGCTTTTCATAGAGCTTGGAATGAATGTATTGATCTCTATTTGGATGTTTATTTGATATTTGTATTTGATGAGAACGCGGGCAATAATGAATTACATGTAAAAGGAGAACTCTTTAAGTACCTCATTAAAGTACGACGGCACAAAGAAGGAGACAGTGTCGATTTCCGAGCTGAGAGTTCACCCAAAACATTGCATCGTTATCTTATAACAACAGTGCAAGGAAGAGAAGCGGCATTAACCTTGCAAAAAAGTACCAAAGAAGAGGTGAAAGCAACAAAATATTTGCATCTCATCTGGTGTCTGATTGATCCAAAATCCATTGAGAAGGTACTGCCCACTCTAAACGAGATAGGGGTTGCTAAAATCTCATTCGTACCATGTAAGCGGTCGCAAAGTAATTTTAAGCTTGATTTTAAGCGTTTAAGACGTATTGCGACAGCTTCGATGCAACAGTGCGGACGTAGTGAGTTTATGGAGTTTGAGATGCTGCAAGGTCTTGAAGAGGCACTTAAGCAGTACAACAATCTCGTTTATTTTGATTTTGGCGATACAGTACTGCAAAACAGTGAAGGGATATCAACCATTTTAATTGGATGTGAGGGGGGTTTTAGTAATAGTGAAAAACAGATGCTTCAATCACAACAGGGACTCCGCCTTGATTCACCCATGACCCTACGTTCTGAGAGTGCTGTTTGCGCTATTGCAAGTAAAATTTTATTATAGATTTATTAAAAAAAAAGATTTAATAGACAAACAAGTTTTTCTTCGATATAATCCGCATCCATAAAACCCGCTGCCTGTACGGGTAAATAAAATATACAGATATACGTACTTCGACGTGTATCACAAGGAAATGAAATGAAAAAAGATCTTCATCCAACATCAGTTGAGTGTCAAGTAACGTGTGCGTGTGGAAATTCTTTCACAACAAAAAGTTCACAAGAGTCAATGCAGCTAGATATCTGTAATGAGTGTCACCCGTTCTATACCGGTTCACAAAAAATTGTAGATACTGCCGGACGTATTGAGAAATTCAACAAACGTTACAATCGCGACTAAGAAACCGCGTAGTTAAGAGCGAAGGATGCTTAGCCTCGTTCCCACTCCAATTGGCAATATAAGTGATATTTCACTTCGTGCCATGGAGACGCTTTTTAGTGCAGATGTCTTGCTTTGTGAAGATACTCGCGTTACTAAAAAACTTCTTCAAATACTCACCCAACGGTACTCCAAAGAGCGTAAAGAACAGCGATTTATTGCAATACACTCCCATAATGAATATGAGTTTGTTAAAAACTTAGACCCTAATTTTTTTGACCGGAATATTGCTTATGTTAGTGATGCTGGAATGCCGGGTATTAGTGATCCGGGACAGCATTTGGTACGCTACTGCATTGACAATAATCTCTCATATGATGTGCTTCCCGGTGCCAATGCAGCACTCACTGCTTTTGTAGCGAGTGGTTTTGTAACAACCCAAATGCTTTTTTTTGGATTTATACCTCATAAAGGCAGTGATCGCAACACCGCGCTTTTAACAGCGATGTATAATGGTTTTAGTACCGTACTTTATGAATCACCTCATCGACTGCTGAAACTGTTAAAAGAGATTGAAGTTGAAGATGCTTCTCGGGAGATTTTTTTAGCTAAAGAAATTACAAAACGCTATCAACATTTTTATAGCGGAACAGCACGCGAGATTTTAGAACAATTGGGTTTACATGTAAAAGGGGAGTGGGTTGTTGTAATTAAAAAAGCTGAAGCACGGCACTCTACACTTAGCCAAAAGGATATTCTTTCTTTAGATATCCCCAAAAAAGCTGCTTCAAAATTAATTTCAAAGATTACAGGCGAAAATCCTAAAGCATGTTATCAACGTTTAATTGAAAATTAGCTAGAATGTAACGATGTTAATATACGGTAAGCAAAGCATCTATTATTTGATAGATTATCATCCAGAAAAAATTCAGCAACTTTATTTGGCGAAAGATATCGATAAAAAAGAGTACAGTACTCTGATGAAGCATGATTTTGAAGTGAAAAGAATTCCTCAAAATGCAGCGCAACAGATGAGTAAAAGTGGAAATCATCAAGGTTACTTGGCTGAGGTTGATGATATTGAATTAAGAGAAGTCTCTTTTTTAAAAAAGCAAAATTTTGTGGTTATTTTAAGCGGTATTACTGATGTTGGTAATATGGGAGCAATTATTCGAAGTGCTTACGCATTGGGTGTAGATGCTGTAGTTATCAGCGGACTTAATAAAATTTCATATGAGCCGATAGTTAGAAGTAGCAGTGGAGCACTTTTTGATATGCCTCTTCTTTTTTGCAAAAATGTTCATGATATTATGAATGATCTTAAAACGATGGATTATTCGATTTATGGGGCTGTCGTAGACGGTGAAGATATTAGAAATGTAAAAATCTCTTCTAAACGTGTCCTCATTCTAGGAAGTGAAGGAGAAGGCATTGTCTCTCGTGTTCAGAAAAAATTAGATTATAAAGTTAAAATTAAGATGGCGCATGGATTTGATTCACTCAATGTAAGTGCAGCAGGAGCGATTTTTATGGATAGGATGCGATAAATGCATAATGGTTTAGAATTTTTAAGAACCCTTGATATTAATGAGGTTCAAAGTAAGACACACATATCAATGTCTAGTTTAGAAGCAATTTTAAGTAAGTCATATGATAAGCTGGAACGTATCCATTTTTCTGGATTTATCTCAATTTTAGAGAGAGAATATCAGATAGATTTATCTGATTTGAGAACAGAATATGCAGAGTTGAATCCTCAAGATTTTTTAGCACAACCGACTCAAGTGAATCCAATAGTCAATGAGCGTTCAGAAAAAAAGAGTCAAAAAGGATGGTTAGTTCTGTCAGTGCTTGTTATCGGGGCTGTCTTAGCCTTTCTTTTTATGGATGACTATATGTTAAAAGGACAGAAGTTTCCTATCGGCAATGAGATAAATAACTCTCAAATTGAAGAGGTAAAAGAGAAAATTCAAAATACGGCTACAATTAAACCTTATTTAGTAGAACAAGATACACCACCTGTGTCAAAAGAACCGGTCGCTATCGAGATTGTACCAGTAGTACAAGAATCTAATGGAATTGAGATTATTCAGACACAACCGATTTTAGAAAATGAGACTCTAGCAGAGACGACCTCAGGGTCATACAACGATCAAGTTACTATTATTCCAAGAGCAAAAGTCTGGATTGGCATGATAGAATTGCCTAGTATGAAAAAGACCAATATAGTTTCAGCAAAAGAGCTTACGATTGATGATACAAAAGATTGGCTTATTGCGTTTGGTCACGGAGAGATTGATATTCAAAAAGATAGTGAACTTTTAAAGTTTAAAGGAGGAAAACCTATCTATTTTATTTATGAATATGGTACGTTAAGAGAGATTGACAAAGCAGAATTTAAAGAGCACAATCAAGGTAAATTATGGTAAAACTGCTGTTTATAGTATGTTTGACGGTGGTGTCACTCTTTAGTGAGTCGTTACTCTTTGATAAGGTGAAGTCACTTGTGGGTGATGCATCTTACAGCAAAAACCACTCGTATATCAAAATTATTTTTTCTCCTGAAAATGCTTACTATAAAAATGGGAATGTCGATGTTGTGAAAGTTGCCCAAACATTGAAAGAAAATGGGCTTTTACAACTTTTTTTTAAATCACCTCAAGAACTTGAACTCTCTTTTTCAACTAATGGAGGAGCGCTCCTGTTTGTTAAGATTATTGAAGATACTTTGCAGAATATGGGCTACTATAACTACCTTCTTGAGGATGCAAAGTTAAATAACAGTGAGTTTATTTGGAAAATAAAACTTATTTCAGAGTATGTAATGGATCCTGCTGTACTTAAAAAAGAGCTTAAAAAAAGAGGTTCTTATCTTGTCAATATAGAACGTATTTCATCTACTAAATGGAATTATGAAATTGATATTAACAGGGCACATCTGAATGCTTATAAGCTCGTTAATAACAAGCCGATGAAACTGAAACGTTCACAATATGCTTATTGGCTTGATGTGAGCTACTCTAAAAAACTTTCAATTAGCAGTTTGAACCGAAATAGTTGGTATCCTTATATTGCTATATATGACAATAGACTGAGACTTTTAGATATTGTAAAAAAAGATAAGAAGATGAGACGTATAAGTATTGCACTTCCCCAAGATGCCACATATGTCAAACTTGATGATATATACAGTATGAAAAATATTAAAGATGGACTTGAGATAGAGTCACAATAAAATATGTTAAAATTACAAAATTTTTTTAAATAGGTATAGTAATGTTTGATGAGATAGAGTTTGACCGTATAAAGCGTCTGCCTAAATATGTCTTTGCTGAAGTTAATGATCTGAAGATGGCAGAGCGTCGCAATGGTGCTGATGTTATTGATTTTAGTATGGGCAACCCTGACGGCGATACACCAGAACACATTAGAAAAAAATTGGTTGAATCCGCCCAAAAGACTAAAACCCACGGTTACTCAGCATCAAAAGGAATACCTAAATTACTGATTGCGATTTCTAATTGGTATAAGCGCCGTTACGATGTCGATCTTGACCCTATGACAGAGTGCGTAGCAACAATGGGTTCCAAGGAGGGATATGCGCACCTTGCCTATGCCATTACCAATCCCGGTGATGTTGCTGTTGTACCGGATCCAACCTACCCAATTCATTCTTATGCGTTTATTTTAGCAGGTGGTAATGTTCAAAAAATGCCACTGATTATGGATGAAGATTATAATGTAGATGAAGATAAGTTTTTTGAGAACTTAGACGTTGCATTTAAAGACTCTTTTCCAAAACCAAAATATGTGGTAGTAAACTTTCCGCATAACCCATCAACGGCTATTGTAACTCCAGATTTTTATACACGTCTCGTGGCATTAGCTAAAAAAGAGCGTTTTTATATTATTAGTGATATTGCTTACGGGGACATCACTTTTAATGGTTACAAAACACCTTCAATTATGAGTGTTCCCGGTGCAAAAGATGTGGCAGTTGAGAGTTTTACACTTTCAAAAAGCTATAACATGGCAGGATGGCGTGTCGGCTTTTTTGTAGGGAATAAAAAACTCATTGGTGCGCTTCAAAAAATTAAATCATGGCTTGATTACGGTATGTTTACACCGATTCAAGTCGCAGCTACGGTAGCGCTTAATGGTGACCAGCAGTGTGTACAAGACATTACCGATAAATATGATCATCGCCAAGATGTATTAATTGAAGCATTTCATCGTGCAGGCTGGCATATTCGCCGTAACAATGCTTCGATGTTTGTCTGGGCAAAAATTCCTGAATGTGTAGCACATTTAGGGTCATTAGAATTTTCTAAACGATTGCTTGTAGAAGCGCAAGTGGCTGTTGCTCCGGGTATCGGTTTTGGTGATTATGGTGAAGGATATGTTCGTATTGCATTAATAGAAAATGATCAGCGTATTCGACAAGCAGCAAAAAATATTAAACGTTTTTTACAGCAGTTTAAAGATGAGGAGCAACAAAATGATTAATGTTGGTGTTATTGGTGTCGGTGTCGTCGGTTCTTCTGTTGTTAAGATCTTAACAGACAATGAAGAGATGATTACAGCGCGCTCGGGTGAACAGATTAGGGTGAAAAGGGGTGTGGTAAAAAATCTTTCAAAAGATCGCGGGCTTAACATTGCACTCTCAGATGATCCTTACGATATTGTCAACGATCCTGAAATTGATATTGTTGTTGAGCTTATGGGCGGTGTTGAAGAGCCGTTTGAAGTGGTCAAGCAAGCACTTAAAAATTCAAAAGCTGTTGTGACTGCTAACAAAGCACTTTTGGCATATCATCGTTATGAACTTCAAGATATGGCTAATGATATTGCATTTGAGTATGAAGCAGCTGTTGCCGGCGGTATACCAATTATTAATGCGCTTCGTGATGGACTTTCTGCTAATCATATTGAATCAATTCAAGGCATTTTAAACGGTACATGTAATTATATGCTTACTAAGATGATGGACGATGGTGTCGATTTTGATACTATTTTGAAAGAGTCACAGGAGTTAGGTTATGCTGAAGCAGATCCAACTTTTGATATCGGCGGGTATGATACAGCCCATAAACTGCTGATCTTAGCTTCGATTGCTTACGGTATTGATGCAAAGCCTGAAGATATTCTTATTGAAGGTATCCAAAACGTGACCCAAGATGATATTGCTTTTGCTAAAGAGTTTGGGTATAGCATTAAACTTCTTGGTATTGCAGCACGTTTTGGCGATGAAGTTGAGCTTCGTGTTCATACCTGCCTTATTAAAAAAGATGAGATGATTGCTAAGATTGATGGTGTTATGAATGGTATAAGTGTCGTTGGAAATTATGTTGGTGAGACACTTTATTACGGACCGGGAGCCGGTGGTGATGCAACAGCAAGTGCAGTGGTCGCCAATATAATTGATATTGCACGTTCAGGTAAGAGTACCCCAATGCTTGGATTTGATAAACCACTTGAAGGCGCTCTTAAGCTTAAAGCCAAAGATGCCATCGAGTCACAATATTATTTGCGCCTCAAAGTTCAAGACAGACCGGGAGTATTAGCCCAAATTACTAAAATATTTGGTGAACATAATATCTCTATTGAGACAATGATACAGCCTCCTTGTGATGTTGAATACGCAAATCTTTTGTTCTCAACACATATGGCACAAGAGCGTGATGTACAAATAGTAATATCGCAATTGGAAGCCTTAGATTTCGTAGGTGCAAAACCTGTTATGATCAGAATGGTGTGAATATCACACTGTTTTGACATGTAAAATTCTTTCTTTTTCTTCTTAAACTTATTTTAACTATTTTTTTTGTAAAATACGCGTCCGCATTAGTGCTTTGGACATTTATTTGAATATTTGTACATGTTTACCAATATATACAAGTATTGGTTGTGCTTAAACAACCTACAAAGCGCGGTGCAAACTACAATATGAAACGGAGTGTACAATGAAAGTACGAGCTTCAGTAAAAAAGATGTGTGATGACTGTAAAGTTGTTAAGCGTAAAGGGATTGTCAGAATTATCTGCAAAAAACCTAAACATAAACAGAGACAAGGATAAGAATGGCACGTATAGCTGGTGTAGACTTACCTAAGAAAAA
>CAYZUN010000020.1:0-25223 GCA_964481625.1 uncultured Sulfurimonas sp. | reverse complement strand
TAGTTCCACTACCGGGTTCTACACCAAGCGAGATTGATAATATTATTATTAAACCGCTTGAGCGAAAACTGCGTGAAATTTCAGGAATTGAACATATCTATGGGATTGCCACAGATAATATCGGTATTATCAATGTCATGTATAAAATCGGTGAAAACCGCGAAGATTCCAACCTAAAGCTCTATGATAAAGTCATGCAAAATATGGAGTTACTCCCTAAAGGGGCGATGCAGCCACTTATTAAACCTTTTGATATTGACATTGATGTTCCCATTGTCTCTGTGGCGTTTTATCTCAAGGAGTCGTCACAACTTAGCAATGTCGATCTCTTTAAAAAAATTCGTAACATACAGCAGAATTTTAATGAAATTAAGAATGTCTCTAAAACAACTTTAAACGGCGAGCATAAAGAGCAGTTTAATGTAAAAGTTGATCTCTATAAACTCTCCGGTTATCACCTTTCACTCGGTCAGATTATGGAAGCACTCAAGTCACTTGCCATCAATGTTCCTGAAGTTAAAAGTAGAGTCAATGATGGCAGTATTATGATTTTTGGTGTCAAAAATGCCATTGAGAGTGTCAAAGATGTTCAAGATGTTATTGTTGCGTCGCATATGGGATCACCAATCTATCTCAAAGATGTTGCAAGCGTAGAAAAATATTACGATATTCAAAACCATAAAAGTGCTCAAATTACTTACAAACAAAATGATGGCACCTTCTCGCCTACTCTTGATCAGATTACGGTTAATGTCTCTAAGCTCAAAGGAACCAATGCCGTAAATGTCGCACAAGGTGTCATTGATAATCTAAATGAGTACAAAGAAGAACTAGAAGCCACCGGTATCGGATATATAGTAACTCGCAACTATGGAATACGTGCAGATGAAGCCGTTAATGAACTTGTTCATCACCTTGTTATTACCATTGTTATTATTGCTATTGTATTGGTTATTGCTTTAGGATGGAGAGAATCACTCATTGTTACTTTTACCGTACCTGCCATTTTAGCCATTACATTGTTCATTGCCTACTTAACCGGGCAGACCATTAACCGAATTACACTTTTTGCCTTTTTACTCAGTCTTGGACTGCTTGTTGATGCTGCTATTATTGTGATTGAGAATATTCACCGTCATATGCATGAACATGATGCGGTTACTCACAATAAAGATGAAATCATTATCACCGCTACTGATGAAATTGGTGCACCAACCAATATCGCTACCCTTGCAATTATTTTAACGATGGTTCCCATGGCATTTGTTGGTGGCATGATGGGTGAGTTTATGAAACCAATTCCCTATAATGTCCCTGTAGCACTCTTTGCATCACTAATTATTGCTTATATTTTCACCCCTTATTTAGCCAATAAAATGCTAAAAAAACCAGAGATACACCACCAGGAGAGCAACTAATGAAATGGCTTGAAGAGTTCATATTTACTGTTAATGAAAGTGCTGTAAAACGTTATATGGTCATAACCATTACATTAGCGTCATTAGTCCTTACTATATTGATGCTACCGGCAGAGATGGTGTTAGCACGAATGTTACCGGGAAAAAGTACCAACACTTATTCTATCTACGTTGATACCCCTAGCGGAAGCTCTATTACTCAAACCAAACAGGTCACTTCATGTGTATTGGACATTCTAAAAAAAGAGGATGAAGTTTTAAATGCTGAAGTCTTCTTGGGGCAAGGCTCTCCGCTGGACTATGCGGGTCTTGTCAAAGGGTCATCACTAAAGCAAGGTGAAAATGTCGCTGAAATTGTTGTGAACCTAACTGATAAGCACTCACGTGATGAGGCATCATTCTCCATGGTAAAACGCCTGCGCCCTAAAATCCAGTCAACATGCCAAGTCATTAAAAGCGGTACTAATATTAAAATGATTGAACAACCCGCAGGACCGCCAACAATGGCATCAATCGTTGTAGAAGTTTATGGAAAAGATACAGAGTCCATTCGAAAGATGGCGAGTGAGGTCTCAACCATTTTAACCAATACCCAAGGTCTGGTTGATGTTGATATTATTCAAGATGAAAAATATAAAAAATATGAACTCATTGCCGATTCAGAAAAAATTAGTCGTTCGGGGGTCTCGTTAGAGCAGCTCAATAATATTTTATATTTGGCATTTGAGGGGATGGAAATTGCAGTTAAAAACTCTCAGAACTCACCCGATCAGATTCCTATCTTTTTGGTCTTAAGCGATGAAAGCAAACAGATGAGTACCTTTAGTAAAAGAGCTCTTGAAGCAAAACTATCTGCGCTAAAGCTAATGAATCCAAAAGGGATGATGGTACCGGTTAATGAACTGGTTGATGTCATTGAAGTTGAGAGTTATCCTGCTATTTTTTCTAAGAATTTAAAAAAGATGCTCAATGTTATTGCTGAAACCGATATGGTCTCTCAGCTTTACCCTCTGCTAGATGCTCGCAACACTATGATTGAGCAATTTAGCGATCGATATGAGGTAAAAAAGGTTGAAGGGATGACAACCTATATGTTTGACCTCTATTTGACTGACAAAAAAACTGGTGAAGAGTTTTTAGTACGCTGGGACGGTGAGATGAAAGTATCACTCGATACTTTTAGAGATTTAGGCGGTGCTTTTATTGCCGCGCTGATTTTGATTTTCTTACTGCTTGTCATCTATTATAAGAGCTTTGCAATCAGCGGTATTGTCTTGGGAGGTAGTTTTCTTTCCCTTATCGGTGTTATTATTGGTCATTGGGTAGCAAACTGGTTTACAACTGAGACCTTCTTCTTAACAGCAACTTCACTCATTGGGTTTATCGCCTTAATGGGAATTAGCTCACGGAACTCTCTCTTACTTGTTGATTTTACAAAATCACTCATACAAGACAAAGGTATACCAAAAAATAGAGCCATTGCTGTTGCCACAGCGACACGTGCCAAACCAATTTTATTGACTGCTGTTGCTATTATTTTAGGAAGTGCGCTACTCGCAACTGACCCAATTTTTGGTGGTCTTGGTGTTGCGCTTATCTCTGGTACTATCGCAGCAGTAGGTGTCTCTTTACTCTTTGTTCCTGTATTGATGTATAAAACAAAAGCTATTTAAAAGGTAAGCGTTCAGAGTTACTTTTTGAGTGCTTACATTATATATATAAATAATTTTTTATAACAAAACTATCGTTGTTTTCTATTTTTTATGATATAATCCTCCAATATTTTAATTTTAACGTCGCCCAAAAGGAACACGATGCAAATACGACTTTCCCTAGTAACAACCCTAATACTCTCCATTCCATTGACACTTTCAGCACTGACAATTGAGGAGATGGTACAAGAGACAATCGATACTAATCCTAGTATGCAACAATCTATTAGTGACTACAAAGCAGTACTTTATGATCTTGATCGTGCGGAAGCCGGTTACCTTCCAACACTAAACCTCACCGGAGGTATTGGACCGGAACATACTGAGAAAAGCTCCTTTGAAAATGACCTGACTCGTAGAGAGATTGGTCTTGTTGCGACAGAGAACCTCTTTGAAGGATTTAAAACAAAATATGATATCAAAGAGCAAGAAGCCCGTATTGAGGGAGTACGTCAAAGTGTTCTTCAAGAAGCTAATCGTTTAGCACTACGCGCATCAGAGGTTTATCTAAAAGTTGTAGAAAATCGTGATATCTTAGAGCTGCAAAAAGAGAATATACAGACCCATGAACGTATCTACAGTATGATTAGCCAAAAAGTCGATAGCGGACTTGGTCGTCGTTCTGATGTAGAACAGACTAGAGGACGTCTCTCACTGGCTTATGCCAACTATATCTCTCAAATGAATAACTACCAAGATGCCATGGCAAACTTTACCCGTATCTATGGAAAAACTATTCCTTCAAGTGAACTGGTGCGCCCTGAAACTCCGGCACTGCCAAGTAGTAATTTAGAGCAACTAAACAGTATTGCACTACAGTACCATCCAAGTTTAGTGCTAGAAGAAGCTGATATTAAGACCCGTAAAGCAAAGTTTGAAAAAGACAAATCAGAGTTCTACCCAAAAGTAGATGCGCAACTTTCTGGCGAACTTAAAAACGATATTAGCGGTATTGATGGAAAAGACAATAACTATCAAGCGATGCTGCGCCTTAACTACAACCTCTATAACGGTGGACGTGATGAAACACAACGCTTACAAAATCTACAGTATGTCACCTCTCAACAACAGAGCCAAAATGAACAAATTCGCGCCGTAGAAGAGCAGGTAAAATTGGCGTGGACAACTAATCAGATAGTCACTCGACAGATTGTCTGTCTAGAGCAGCATAAAGAGATGACAAAAGTCACATCAGATTCATACTCCAAAGAGTACCAACTTGGGCGCAGAAGTCTGCTTGATCTGCTTAATGTTGAACTCGAACATAACAGTGCACGTCAAGAGATGGTCAAAGCACAAAGCAGCCTATCATTTGCATCATACCGCATCTTAGATGCAACCGGACTGCTTAACTATGCCCTACAAACTGATGTTGCCAATCAAGTAAATATTGATTATCCTCAAGATGTCACATTGAATACCTATGGCGTTGAAACTATCAGCTATGCTGCTAATGAAAACTTTGAGATTGATATTGATGATCTTTGTACCAATATAGCACCAGCTGTTTCAACAGAAGAAATATTGATTGCATCATCACTGAGTGATGAAGCGATGGTGATGAGTAATATTAACTTTTACTACAAATCGGTTCTAGTCACTGATGAGACAAAACATTTCTTAGATGAAGTAGCAACATTTATGGAAAAATACCCTGAAGCCACATTGGATGTTATAGCACATACTGATAATATTGGATCAAAACACTATAATGACAACCTTTCAAATGAACGTGCCGATGCTGTCAAAGAAACATTAATTGAATTTGGTATTGCAGCAGATCGTATTAACACCATTGGAAAAGGGGAAATGTTCCCGATTGCAGCTAATGAAACTGATCTTGGCCGTGCTGAGAATAGACGGGTTGAGTTTAAGGTTCACATAAGCAACTAAAAAGAGTCCTTTGGGACTCTTTCTCAAAAACTAAATTTTATAATTTTTTTCTATCTTCAAATTAAACTTATGACTTTTTGAGTACAATTATTAAAATCCATTTTAAGTCTTAATAACTATGAAAAAAGAACACCTTTTTGATCCCCTTTTAGAGTGTCTCGTTATCTTTACAAAGCTTCACCATAGACCCTTTAGTGCTGAATCATTAACAGCGGGTCTGCCTCTAAAAGATCAAGAAAGTATGCCTAAACTTTTCTCTATTGATGACTCAAAATCAAACTTTTCGCGCGCAGCAAAACGCGCCGGTTTTACATCAAAATTGATTAAAAGAGATATGGATGATATTCCAGAGATGGTTCTGCCTGTTATCCTTCTATTAAATGATCAAGATGCTTGTATTTTAGAAGCAATTGACAGAAAAAATAACAGAGCAAAAATCATCATACCAGACATTCCTGATGGGCAGGAGTGGATTAATCTCGATCTATTAAAACAGAAATATATTGGCTTTACCTTCTTTATTAAAAAGGAGTACACTCAAGAGAGCCGTGTTAAAACACTTGACAATAAAGATTACAAACATTGGTTCTGGGCAACACTCAAACGCTCATCAGATATTTATCGTGATGTTTTAATTGCATCAATCATGATCAATCTCTTTGTACTCGCGGCACCACTATTTACCATGAACGTTTATGATAGGGTTGTCCCTAACAATGCCGTTGAAACAATGTGGGTTTTAGCTATTGGAATTATGGTCGTGTATTGTTTAGATATGATACTTAAATTAATGCGTACCTACTTTTTAGAAATCGCCGGCAAAAAGAGTGATGTCATTATGTCATCCATCATCTTTGAAAAAGTGATGAATCTCAAAATGAGTTCTCGTCCAAAGTCGGTCGGATCATTTGCTAGCAACCTAAAAGAATTTGATAGTATTCGAAACTTTTTTACCTCATCAACAGTGTCAACCATTATTGATCTTCCTTTTGTCATCATTTTCTTATCGGTAACTTACTATATCGCAGGTATGATTGTTATTGTACCCCTTATCATGATAATATTAATCTTAGTGTATAGTCTCAGTGTAAAAAAACCGTTACAACAAAGTATTGAAAGTACCTACCAAGCAGCTGCACAGAAAAATTCTGTTTTAATTGAAAGTCTTGTAAATTTCGAAACTATTAAAATTTTAGGAGCCGGCGGACATGCACAGTATCATTGGGAAGAGGCAACCGGTGAAATTGCCAATAAAGGTCTAAAGTCTAAAATTTTATCGGCATCCATCACCACACTGACATCTTTTTTTATACAACTCAATACGGTTTTTGTACTCATTGTGGGTGTTTATATGATAGAGGAGATGACCCTTACCATGGGAGGACTCATTGCTGCTGTTATCTTAACATCACGGGCAATCTCTCCTATGGGGCAAGTTGCGGCGTTGCTTGCCAATTATGAGCAGACAAAAACCTCTTATGTACAACTTAATGAGATTATGAATCTACCCGTAGAGCGTCCTGAAGAAAAACGTTTTATCTACCGATCTGCTTTTGATGGAAAGATTATCTTTGATGATGTTACTTTTACTTACCCTGATGAAGAGAAAGCGTCGCTTAAAAATATCTCTTTTACCATTAATCCCGGTGAACGTGTTGGAATTATTGGTAAAATGGGCTCTGGAAAATCAACCATTCAAAAACTTATTATGAACCTTTATCAACCTGATAGCGGTGCTGTTCTCGTTGATGATATTGATATTAATCAGCTTGATCCGGCAGATTTGAGAAAACAGATCGCTTATGTTCCGCAAGATGTAACCCTGTTTCATGGTACGCTTCGAGACAACATCGTCTATAAAGTACCTGATGCCCATGATGAAGCAATTATTAGAGCCTCACATATCGGTCTTGTTGATCAATTTGTCAATCAGCATCCAAAAGGTTATGACATGCCAATTGGAGAGCAAGGATTTGGACTCTCCGGTGGTCAGCGTCAAAGTGTTACTATTGCTAGAGCATTTGTTAATGATTCAACAATTATTATGCTTGATGAACCTAGTAATTCCATGGACAGTTCAACAGAACAGATTCTACTATCACGACTCAAAGAAGCAACCGAAGATAAAACGACTATTATTGTCACTCACAAGACATCACTTATGACACTTGTTGACCGTCTCATTATTATTGATAATGGGAAAGTAGCTATGGATGGACCAAAAGATCAAGTCTTAAAAGCTTTAAAAGGTGATGCCAATGGCTAAACAAACACCCCAATACAACAATGATGATTTACAATATATGCAATCACTCTCTAATGCTGTTTTAGAAAAAACTACAGAGCGTTCAAAAAAAATATTATGGATTATGGCACTTGCAGTTTCATGGCTAATCGTATGGGCTAATTTTGCGGAGATTGATGAACTTGCACGCGGTATCGGAAAAGTCATTCCTTCTAAACAACTGCAAATAGTTCAAAACCTTG
Source organism: uncultured Sulfurimonas sp. (assembly GCA_964481625.1). Lineage (GTDB taxonomy): Bacteria > Campylobacterota > Campylobacteria > Campylobacterales > Sulfurimonadaceae > QNZR01. The sequence goes on along the minus strand of CAYZUN010000020.1, from coordinate 17,713 downwards.
AAGGCGGAATTATCGCAGAGATATTGGTTGATGAAGGTGAAAAAGTCGATCAAGGGCAAGTTTTAATAAAAATTGACGACACCAAATTTTCAAGTTCATTTGAAGAGAATCAACTACGCTACAGTGAACTCAGAGCCAAATCAATACGCCTAGAAGCTGAAGCAACAGGGAAAAAATTCATTGTTGATAAAAAAATAGCCAGAGAAATTTCAGATACTATCTCTCATGAGAAAGCACTATTTGTAATCAATCAAAAGCAGCTCAAACAAAGTACCAATATTTTAAAAGAGCAGGTCAAGCAGCGAGAAAATGAACTTCGTGAGGTACGATCCAAACAGAATCAACTTCAGCGCAGTTACAATCTTATTGCCGAAGAGGTAAAAATTACTAAACCCCTTGTAAGAAACGGTCTAGTTTCTAAAGTTGAATTTTTACAGCTTTCACGTCAAGAGAGTGCTATGAAAGGGGATCTTGATGCCGTCATCATCTCCATACCACGAATTCGTTCTACCATTAAAGAAGCAAGAAATAAGATTGAAGAGACAAAATTAGAGTTTCGCCATAGTGCAAAAGAGAAACTCAATGAAGTCAATGCCGAAATGGCTCGTATTTTAAAATCTGGCTCAGCTTTAGAAGATCAGGTCAATAGAACACTGGTTCGCTCACCGGTAAACGGCATCATTAAGCAGCTTCTTATCAATACTATTAATGGAGTTGTACAGCCGGGTATGGATATCGTTGAGATTGTTCCCATTCAAGACAAACTACTTATTGAGACCAAAGTCAAACCTTCTGACATTGCCTATCTCTACCCGGGTCAAAATGCCATTGTAAAATTTACAGCATATGATTTTGCAATATACGGCGGACTCACCGGAAAGCTCACTTATATCAGTTCTGATACCATTGTTGATGAAGAGGGAGAGACCTACTACCTTGTACGCATAAAAACTGATGAAAACCACCTGCTTAAAGATGGAAAACGTTATGAGATTATTGTAGGTATGATAGCTAATGTCGATATTATTACCGGTAAAAAAACCGTTATGGATTTTATTTTAAAACCAATTTTAAAAGCGCAACAGGGAGCATTTAGAGAACGATGATACAACTATTTAGCAGCAATATCCTTTTAAAAAATCGTTTTAAGAATATTGATATCCCAACAATACATGTAAATAAAATTTCAGAGCTTGATGTTGAGAATATTATTATCACTAACAGCGAGTCAGTTAATACACTTATGGCTTATAATTCAGACTTTACTATTTTTGCTCTCACGCCTGCACCTAGTTTTCAAGAGGGAGTTGCACTCCTTGGAGTTGGTATTAAAGGGTATGGGAACAGCTATATGCACGCAAAACACCTTAGACGGGCTATTATTACCATTAAAGAGGGAAATATTTGGCTTCCGCCATCATTTATGCAAGAACTTATCGCTCACATAACACCCAACAGTACTAAAAAAACCACACCCTTACTGGAAATACTGACCAAACGACAAAGAGAGACTGCCTTACTCATTAAAGAAGGGCTGAGCAATAAAGAGGTTGCCCAAAAGCTTAAGATTACCGAGCGCACTGTAAAAGCCCACTTAAGTGCTATTTTTGAACGTACGGGAGCGACTGACAGACTTACTTTAGCGATGCTGTTAAATGAGAATATCTAACGTATTGAAAAGCTCTGTCAAGTTGAGTCCTACTACTTTTTTTTAAATCAACTTTTCCACAAGCTCAATACTATTATCACTTTGACTTAAATGGAGCAACTCCTTGGTAAAACCACTTTTTGAAAATAGAAAATATCTGTTTATAGGTAGTTTTAGCTCTATATTTAAGGCTTTTTCTTTTAATGATTTTAGTATATCAATACCCACTTTTTTATTGCTATATTTACATTCTCCCACTATCATATAATCTTCTGCAACGCCAACTATATCTATTTCACTATTTTTATTCCACCAGCGACCACATTTTAAAAGTTGGTAATTTTGCAGTGTATATTCTATAGATATATCTTCATAAGTTTTAGCGACATAGTTAGTATTGTCAAGTTCTAGTTGACTTTTATAACTTATTACATATAAAAAAATAAAAACTATCTTTAAGCTATACTTTATTTAATCTAAACCGTATCATCTTAAAGCGTTCCCCTAAGAAGTCAGGCATAATGAGCATCTTTGCTTTTTCCAGTTCTTGTTTGTAGATTTTCTCTTCAACATTGGCTTGAAGCATCTCTAAAAGATCTAAAATACCCATCTCAATGAGGGCTGTCATCTGTGCTTTGAGAGCTATAAACTCAATGCCTGCCTCTTCAAAAGCATCTTTTACATGTGCAAACGTTACATCATAAGTGATGTCAGAATTAGCATAAGCAGTCTCAATATTTAATTCTTCATCAAAAAGAGGAAATGTCTTGTGCTCTTGATAGACTCGAATGGAAAAGTCGGGTCGTGCTTGCATCTCACCGTAGTCAAAACTCATAAATTCAAAGGTCTTAGCTGCGCTTGCCATCTCTAAAGCAAACTCTTCATAGCCTATTGCAATCTCACCTCGGTCTTTACGGTAACGTGTCGCTTTTTTAACGATGTCTTTATCTTCTTGTTCAAATTCAATTTTATGATTTTCTACTGTAGCCACCTTTCCTTTATAGTAAAGTTCACAAGCAAAGGCGTCAAAAATCTCATTAGCGTAAAAGAAAGCATTTTCTACATGTAATTCGTTCAGAGAGCAGCAGTGTGTTATGTTAATGGCATCACCAAAACACTCATTTAAGTAAGATCGTTGCTGCTCTTGAAGGGCATCAAAACGCTCGATAATGACAAAGTTAAATGTCTTTAAAAGTTCAGGTCGCAGTGTATAGATAAATTCAATAATATCAGCCATTAAATAGCCGTGGTGCGCACCAATTTCACAAATAGTCGAATTACCATGTAAAAAACCATCATCTACTAATTTAATGATATGCTTAGCAATACTCCCGCCAAAAAACTTTGAACTGCTTACTGAAGTGTAGAAGTCACCCTCTTTTCCTATGGCACTGTACGTAGCATAGTAGCCCTCTTCTCCATAGAGCCACTCACTCATGTAATCACTAAATTTCATTCATCATCTTTTCATATAAGTTCAGCAGTTCAAGCTGTTTGTCAATCTCAAACATCTCTCCATCTAAACCTTGAATTTTGAGTGAATTTTTCAGAAGTTCGACATCATACTCTGTTTTATAACCGGCTTTAAAAAGTGAAAGGGTATCAACATGAAGCTTTTCATAGAGGTTGCTGTTCTCACCTGCTAAAGCGATCTTTTTATCATAGTTTCTTAAGTTCTGATCGACCTGAGAGTACAGAGCAATTAGTGAGCGCTTGGTATCATCAAGCACTACTAATGATTTGAGATACTCTACTTTAACCGATTCAATATCTCTATTGAAGTTAATATTAAGCGGCATTGTGACTTTAAATCCATAGTTATAATAACTCGTATTGGGTGGACTTGGCATGGTACTACCAGCGAATGAGGGGTTCTTTAAAGAGTCCCAGTTATAGCCGGCAGTCACACTCAGTTTTGGCAGATATTTTGCAATGGTCATATTTTTAAAGTAGCGATTCTTCTCATTTTCACTCTGAATTCTTTTTATATCAATACTGTGAGTTAAAAAATCTTCTTCGCGTACCAGTTTGAGATGAGGGATAATGGCATTTTTATAATCAAGGTCACTTATAGAGTTAAAACTGCTGACAAGTCGCTCTCTAGAAGTTTCTAGGTCATATAACGCTTGTTTCAAAATATTTAACTCAATGACTGCACTATCTAAAAACCCCGAATCTAACTGACCATTCATATAAAGTTCTTGCTTTTGATCCAAATTAATTTTAGCATTAGCAATTTGCAAGTGATGCTTGCTAATAGCAATACCGCTTTTTTTAATCTGCATTAAGAGTGAGACTGCATCTTTAATCAGCTTTCGTTTTGCAACATCAATACTGTAGTTAGCGTAGATGCGCGAGGCATGTGCATACTTAATGGCAAAATAGATGCCGCCGCTTTGAAAAATCGGCTGATCTAAAACAATAGCAGCATTTTGTACGGTCTGCTTTGAATCGTACGGATTACTTTTTTTATAGCTGTAGCGCATAATGATCGGCTGAATCCATGAGTCTCGTAGCATTGAACTTTGAGCCTCTGACTTTTGGTAGTCATACGCAAATTCTTTTTGTTTTAACTCAGAGAGGTAATGCTCTAAAGAGTCATCTGGTTGTGCTGCGTTGGCAAATCCAATATTACAAATTAGAAATGGCGCTGTTAAGGCGAACAAAGCCCTCATCAATCTCTTCCTTTGTAATGGTAAGCGGCGGTAAGAAACGCAGTGTATTCTTTCCGGCTTTTAAAATCAGTAGTCCTGCTTCACGCGAATGGTTAATGATATCCCCTAAAGATGTCGCATCTTTAACGCGCAATCCGCGCATCATACCAAAACCGACACTCTCTAAAAACAGCTCGGGGTATTCAATCTCAAGGGCATGAACTTTTTTCTCAAAATAGATCATCATCTCATCAAGCTCACCACTCTCTTTGTACGCATTTAAAACGCCCATAACTGCATTGGCAGCTGTAGTTGAGAGGTAATTACCACCAAAAGTCGAACCATGATCTCCCGCTTTTAGCACCTCTTTTTTAGATGTCATCACTACACCAATAGGCAGACCACCGCCAAGACCTTTAGCCATGGTAATAATATCGGGTTCAATGTCGTACAAATTTGATGCTAAAAACTCACCGGTTCGATAGACCCCTGTTTGTACCTCATCAATAATGAGTAAAACATTTTTACGTTTTAATACTTTAGCCAACTGCTGTACTTTCTTGCGCTCAAGCGGCTGCACACCGCCCTCACCTTGAACAAGTTCAATCATCACGGCAATCGTATGGTCATCTAAAAGTGACTCAATCTCATCCACATCACTAGCATAAACAAAACCATCAGGAAAGGGGCCAAAATAGTTATGCATCGCCTCTTGTCCCGTAGCCTTAAGTGCGGTAATGGTTCTACCATGAAACGAGTGTTGTAAAGTAATGATTTTGTACCGCTTTGCTTCCCCGTCAACCTCACCATATTTTCGAGCAATTTTAATAGCACCTTCATTGGCTTCAGCACCACTGTTAGCAAAGAAACATTTCATATCGTAACCGCTACTCCGGACAATACTTTTGGCACACCGTGCTTGAGGCTCAATCAGATAAAGATTTGAGATATGGGTAATCTTTTTAACCTGATTGCAAATGGCATTAGCAAGTATTTTATTACCATGACCAATACTCACCACACCAATACCCGAAGTAAAATCAATATAATCGTTACCATCACTATCTTTTACTCTTGCATTCTCACCCTCGACAATACTAATATCTTGACGTCCATATGTCGGTAAAACAAAGCTATTATCCATAGTTTTCAAATCATTTACTTGCATCTTCTAATCTCCACTTTTTTATCTTGATATACTGCATTTTCACCTTCATAACTCAAGTAAGATGGCGTAAGATTATTCACGCCGTGTACTCCTGAGTAAATAAGTACTGTATCGTCTCTCAGTCGTTCATCATTTTTTACATGTAAAGTAACACTGCCAACATCTGAAATAACTTCAACTGCTTCACCCTCTTTAAGACCTAGAATTGGATTTACATGTACATTACGCTCTCGATTAAACTGAGAATTAAGACTCTTAGAACTTTTACATGTAATTAAGAAGAGTTTTTGGGCATCTTTATACTCAAAGTCAAGTTCATCCATAAAGCAGAACAACTCATCATCGGTATCAAACCCATTCTCATAAGCAATCTTTTCTCTACCTTTTACCGTAGTGCCATTCTCATTTTCTTGCATAAATGATGCAAAATGTTCTAAATAATGTTCTTCACTTTTAAGCTCTATATCAAAAGTATCACATAAATCTTTTGTCAGTTCATATTCACTAATTCCGCTACTTCGCTCCTGCACCTGAGGCATCTTTAACATATGGTTGCTTCCGTATGAGCTGCGAATATCACTCTTTTGCAAAAAATTACATGTAGGAATAACTAGGTCAGCTGCTTGCGAAGTCTCATTCTCATACAGTCCATAATAGATGGACATCTCAACCTGTGACATACGTTCTTTAACCTTCGTAGAGTCTGGCATCTGATTGAGCGGATTAGCACCTTGTACAAAGAGCATATTAAACTTTGAAAAATCTGCTGCGGCAATAGGGGTTGTTTTGCTTTTAATCTTAAAAGGGTTATAAATTCCATATTGAGAATTTCCTAAGTAACTCACGCCACAGCCCTCTTTTCCAAAGAGTCCTAAAATTGCTGCAAAAGCATCTATAGCACGAAGAATTGAAGCACCATCCCGATTTTTCTGCACACCTACACCCGTTAAAATAACGGTCTTTTTATCTCTAATAATTTCAAGTAAATCTCCGATTTGCCCTAAAGTAACATCAATTAGCTCCAAAACAGCCTTAATTCTAATGGTCTGAGTCAACTCGTAAAATTCTTGAAACTCCTCAGAGTGCTCTTCAATGAATGCCTCATCTTCAAAATTATTAATTACGGCAAAACGACTTAAAAGCATGGCTAAAAAAAGATCACCATGGGGTTTTAACTGCATATGCAAGTCTGCATTCTCAGCCATTTTAGTCTTAACAGGATCAATAACAATTATTTTTTTATTTTTTAAATGCGGTAAAAGATGCGAATTACTTACATGTATATTTCGCCCCCAGACTATCACCACCTCAGATTTAATAATTTGCTCTAAATCTAAAGTCTTATTACTCCCACGTCCTTCAAGAATTCCCGCTTCTCCAGCACTATCACACAAAGAACCTGAGGTTAAGATTGCTCCTATTTTAGAGAAAAAGTAGTCACTCACACCTTGCATCAGACCAAAATTTCCGTGACCTCGATAGTGCAGTATTTTTGAAGCATCACTCTTTTTAATGAACTCTTTTAAAATATCCATTGCTTTTTCCATCGATATTTCTGCACCTCTATAACGAGGCGTCGTAATCTGCTCATAATTACTATAATGATTAAGATGAGGACATAAAAATCCCTGTGTCAATGAGTGATTTACATCACCGCGTAATGTTCCCTCTTCATAGACAATAGAACAGGCATCATAACAATCAAGTGGACAAGCCGTGAGTTTATTCATCTATTAACTCAACTTTTACTAAATTTGAAAAGAGTTTGGGTGCATTAATAATGATCTCTGCTTTATAGTTTGAAAGATGTTTAGCATCGGCAATATTCCAGACTTTACTAATTTTATGACTACTTTTTTCTCCATCTAAATAAAGTGTTTTACTTAAAGCGTTCTCTGCTTCATCACGATTTAGGTAGATGACTAGTTTTGCTTTTGAGACATCTGCAAGCTGGGCTAATGGTGTTGAAGGATTGACAAACTGTCCCTCTTTGACCAAAAGAGCATAAAGTACAAAACCTTCATTACTAATATGTTTATCAGTCAGACTCTTTTTCAGTACCGCTTCTCGAAGCTCTAAATCATTAAGCTGAATTCTAATATTTGCAAGCTCTTTTTGTGTATTAATATACTGATTTTGACTATTAATAAGATCATAAAACTCCCGATCTTTCTCCACGCTTGATTTGATTTTTAAATCTTTAATGCGCTCAAAGTTTTTAGTTTTCTTCTGTAAAAGTTCCTCATAATTTTTAATGATTGCATCATTAAATACAATAGTCTTAAGCAGCAACGTAATCTTTTTAGTGATTTTATTAAGTTCTATCGTATCGAGTTTATCATCTAAAATGATGTATTCGTTTTTACCAAGAACCGTTCCTTCTTTTACTTCATCAGCTACTAGCACTAATGCAGAGACGTTTGAAGAGATTGTTTTTATCTCATACGGTTCAATTTTTGCATAATGCTCTTTTGAGAATAAAAGAGTAAGACTTAAGAGTGTAAAAATTATTAGTTTCATATGTAAAATCCAGCATTTAATTAGCTCTTATTCTACACATCTATTGCTTTAGATAGACTTTTAATTTTAGGTCTATCTAAAGCATGCCAAAATTTAAATCTTTTTACATACCGTAGCGATACGCTTCGTCTTCTTCAACAATAACATTTCCATCGCCAATATTAGCGTAAGGATTTAGTCCTCTACCTGCTGCAGGCTGAACATCAATAGCGTCATTATATGAGATCTTCTCAGTATAACGTTTTACATCCGTTCTCCACTGAGAATCTTCAGGCATAATTGAGTCGCCATTAGTGTCTGTAGCCGTAGCTAACTCACCCCATTGAATCCATGACCCATCATACATATGAGTACTGTAACCTAAAATCTCCTGTGTTGCATACGTAAGCAGTGCAATACGGGTACCTGTTCTACAGTATGTGTAAAGTTCATTATCAGGTTTTACACCAATATCTGCAAACATATTTTTAAGTTCTCGTTTTGATTTAAAAGTCATTGAAGCATCTTTTTCATTAACCTTACCATCACCATTTAAATCTTTAATATAATCTGCTCTGTTCATAACATTAATATATTCAAGATGTACAGCATTTTTAATACGACCTTCAATGGCTGTATAACACTGCTCATCATGATTTTTTCCACAGACAAAATCTTCTGTTTCTGACTCTTTTTTTACACCATTATATTCATTATCTCCACGTCCATCAATAATAATGGTATTGGGATCATTAGTATCAATAACATTCATCATATCTTCCATACTTGCAAAAGTATCAAAATGTGCAGGGGTTGGTACCTGTTTAATTGACTGCATATTTAGACGTGGCGCCGGCATACGACCTGTTTCAGTGTCACCAAAGTCAAGCAGACCTCCTGGTGCCATTAAGTACTCTGAACCAGCTGCTACAAACATTGATTTTTTAGCCTTAACACCCGCTCTCTTAATGTCGGGATTAAGTTTAGGATCAAACATATACATCGCCGTTCCATTCATAATAGCAAAATGGTCTTTTTTCATGCCCCAGTAATTCATCGTCCATAAAAAACGTGCTCCTAGTGCCATATGTTTCGGATCATCACTCGCAATTACAACGAGCAACATATCTTCATTTGGATTAATATCATACGCCCAAAAAGCGCCATCCATTCCGTTTGGAGCACCTCCAGCAAATACTGGCATTGGAATGTTAGAGATACCATCATTACGAATATCTCCTGTACCTGTACAGCCTGCTGTTCTGTCAAATGTAAATGTATTGACATCATTATGCTTAATAAACGGAGTGTCTCCAGGTAATAAACCAATTTGCAAAACAAAAAGACGCCCATCTACATTAGCAGGACGATTAGATTCCCAGTCATTAATCCATTTAGCTGCCATTGATGCATTAACTAATCCTGACTCATTTCTTTTGTAATCACGTTGATCACGATTAAGCTCTCTCACGGTCTTATAAGAACTATAGGTACCTGTAAAATCATTCATAAAGCTTCCAAAATGATTTGAGAAGCTACTCGCTTCCAGACTCATCGTACATAAGATTGCGGCAATTGCCAGTGGTATTTTTTTCATTATTAAAACTCCTTATGTTTTAAATCAATTTTGATTATACTAAAAGCCTTGATATTATTTCTTAACTATATTATTAATTGATATAGTTAAGAAATAATATTTTTATTGGTATAATTTTATAAAGAGTTCATGTTATTTCTAATATATTTTTAGATATAATTAAACAATTATATAATCAAGGTGTAACTAATGTCTATTTTAGATCATGTAGATGCTTCAACAAATCTGGCCAAAAACAATGAAGTGCAGCTTTTAGTATTTAAAGTAAATGAGAGTGATGAATCACCTTACTATGCTATTAACGTCTTTAAGACACGTGAAGTCGTCGAAGCAAAACGTCACAAATTAACATTAATTCCTTCTTCTCATCCACTGCTAGAGGGTACTATTGTCCTTCGCGGTACGCAGATTCCTATTTTAAATCTTCCAATGTGGCTGGGTACTCATTTAAGTAAAGAAGAAAGTGCTCGATCCAACTACTTAATATGTGACTTTAACGGCATTATCATCGGTCTTCGTATCATGTTCGCCTTTAGAGTTGTCAAAAAGAACTGGGCACAGATGCATGCACCCCAAAGCTATAGTGTTGGCGACAACTCTATGATTATTAATGATACGAGACTTGAAGATGGAAGTCTTTGTTTGGTATTAGATTATGAAAAACTTCTCGCTGATGTCATTCCTCAAGCAATGGTTGATACAAGTGCTTCACCTGAAAATTTAAAAAATCTAATATTTCCTGAGAAGTTGCTGCATGGAACCGTCCTTATTGCTGAAGATTCTAAAACAGCTCAAAAACACTTAAGTATAGTATTTCGAAACTCTAACGTTTCTTACAAAATCTTTGATAACGGTAAGCTTCTAATTGATCATATTTTTTCACTGGCTGATCCAAGTGTTATCCCGGCTGTTGTTACCGACATTGAAATGCCGGAGATGTCTGGTTTTACGGTTATTCAAAAACTTCGTGCCAACAAAGAAACGGCTGATATTCCAATTATAGTCAATAGTTCAATGACTGGAAATAATAATAAACGTGAAGCAGAAAACTTAGGAGCTGATGGCTTTGTAAGTAAAACAAAAAGTAAAGATATTCTACCGCTAATTATTGAGATTATGAATCAATAAAATTTACATGTAAATTAAAAATTTCTCCCGAGAGGGAGAAGAAGTAGAAAAGTTCTACTTAAAGATTGATAATAGCACTCCGGCTGCAACTGCTGAACCAATAACACCTGCAACATTTGGACCCATTGCATGCATCAGTAAAATATTACTTCTATCATATTCCATACCGACCTTATTCGATACACGAGCCGCCATAGGCACGGCAGAAACTCCTGCTGAACCAATTAATGGATTTACTTTAGTACCTGGGAACATATTCATAATCTTTGCCATAATAACACCCGCAGCCGTACCTGCTGAGAATGCTACAACACCAAGAGCAAGAATTGCTAAAGTTTCTCCAACTAAAAACTGGTCTGCTGAAAGTTTCGAACCGACTGCAAGACCTAAGAAGATCGTAACAATATTGATTAGTGCATTCTCCATTGTATCAGACAGACGATCAACCACACCAGAAATTTTTAAGAAGTTACCAAACATAAAGGCACCAATTAGCGGTGTCGCTTCCGGCAGAACTAAAATTGCTAACGTCAGAACCATAATAGGGAAAATAAGTTTTTCTAAACGTGATACTTTACGCAGTGTTACCATCTTGATTTTACGCTCTGCATCAGTCGTTAACGCTCTCATAATCGGAGGCTGAATGATTGGAACCATCGCCATATAGGAGTATGATGCCACCGCAATGGCACCCAAAAGTTCAGGTGCCAAGGCGCTGGCTATAAAGATGGAGGTGGGACCATCTGCTCCACCAATAATACTAATCGCACTGGCTTGCTTAATAGTAAAATCAAACAGTCCTGCATCTGCAAGGGCTACGGCACCAACAAGTGTACCAAAAATTCCAAACTGCGCCGCACCCCCAAGAAGTGCTGTTTTAGGATTAGCAAGCAGTGGACCAAAATCGGTCATTGCACCAACACCCATAAAAATGAGGATTGGAAACAACTGATTCGCTAGTCCCGCCTCATACAACACGCCTAAAAAGCCATCAGGACCTGAGATTCCTGCAATTGGAATATTCGCCAAGAGTCCACCAAAACCGATAGGCAGGAGCAAAAGGGGCTCAAAGCCTTTCTTAATGGCCAAATAAAAGAGTCCAAAGGTAATGAAAATCATAATGATACGGCCTAAACCTTTGTGAAAATCACTCATTTTCTCACCATGAGAATTGAGTTCATTCTCATCTGGTGTTACCAATGCAACAATACCCGTTGACGCAATAAAATTACCAACCATAGCACCCATACCTTGAGCTTCATAAGTCTCTTCTTGGTGAGAGCTAAGCTCTCCTGCTGGGGCATGTCCACCGGCATTTGCCGCGGTCATTAACATTAAAACCGAAAAAATAGAAAGTAAAAATTTCTTCATGGCATTAACCCAATACTACTACAACTTGACCTTCAACTACTTTATCGTTGACATTAACGTTAATTGATTGTACTGTACCCGCACGCGGGGCTACAATGTCAATTTCCATTTTCATTGACTCTAAAATAATAAGTGTGTCCCCCTCAGCTACACTCTGACCCGGATTAGCAACAATTTTCCATACAGAACCTGGAAGCATTGCCTTAATATCTTCAGTCTCACCTGTTGGTGCTGGAACTGCTACCGGAGCCGGAGCAGCGCTTTCACCATTAACTGCCGTTACTTGAATATCTGCATTACCTTCAGCCACTTGAACACTAAATTTTTGTCCATCAACTACTACTGTATAACTTCCTGTTCCCATACCTTTTTTCTCCTCTGTTTTTGCAACTGCATTCTCTGTTTCCATCTCTGAAAGTTTTCTCACGTTCACTTCACCTTCACCTTTTAAGAAAGCAATACCTTTTTCATCACATGAAGCAGCAATAAATACATTCTCTTCATTAACTTTAATACCCTCTTTCTCAAGACGTTCAATCCAACACGCAATAGATTTACGCTCATCTGCATCAGCAATATCAATTGCATTTTTCGTTGTCGGTTCTAAACCAAGTTTCTTTGAAGCAATTTTTACAATTTCAGGATCTGGTGCTACCGGAGTTTTACCAAAATAACCTAAAACCATTTTTCCATAACCCGGAGCAATTGCTTTCCAAGGTCCTTGAATAACATTATTAAGTGCTTGTTGGAAATAAAACTGTGACACCGGAGTTACTGATGTTCCATAACCACCCTTTTCTACCACTTCACGCATTGCACGAATAACATCAGGATAGCGATCTAACATGTTATTGTCACGCATCATCTGAGTATTGGCAGTAAGTGCACCGCCCGGCATTGGTGAGAATGGAATCAGTGGTGATACCATTGTTGCTTCCGGTGGCATAAAATAGTCACTTAAACAATCTCCCAGTACCTCTTCATATGCTAAAATTTTCTCAAGTTCTAACCCGCCTAAGTCGTAATTCATCCCTTTTGTTGCATGAAGCATGGTTAAGATATCCGGCTGTGATGTACCGCCGCTCACTGGAGCCGCAGCCATATCAATACCGTCAACTCCTGCATCAAGTGCCGCTAAATATGCTGCAACCGAAACACCGGCAGTCTCATGTGTATGCAGACGTAAATGTGTTCCTTCAGGAACTAACTTACGTGCCATTTTAATAGTCTCATAAACTTTATTGGGATTTGATGTACCGCTAGCATCTTTAAAACAGATTGAGCTATAAGGAATATCGCTATCTAAGATTTCACGCAGTGTCTTTTCATAAAATGCTACATCATGCGCACCTTCACACCCCGGCGGAAGATCCATCAGTGTTACAACAACTTCATGCTTGAGTCCATGATGCGCGATACGCTCACCTGAGTATTTTAAATTCTCGACATCATTAAGTGCATCAAAGTTACGAATAGTTGTTGTACCGTGTTTTTTAAAAAGCTTAGCATGCAGGTCAACCAATTCACGACTACCCGTGTCAAGCATTACGGTGTTGACACCGCGAGCAAGTGTTTGCAAGTTAGCATCAGGTCCAACAATGGCTCGGAAACGATCCATCATGTCAAATGCATTTTCATTTAAATAGAAAAAAAGTGACTGGAAACGTGCTCCACCGCCAAACTCAAAGTGTGTAATTCCTGCCTCTTTCGCAGCTTCTACTGCCGGAAAGAAGTCGTCCATTAAGACACGTCCGCCAAAGACGGATTGAAATCCGTCTCTAAATGTTGTGTCCATTATGTCTATAAATTTCTTAGCCATTGTATTCCTTAAACATTATTATGATGCATGATTGCAGCTGCAATGGCAGCAATCTTCTTATTATCTTTTGCTGGTGCACTCGGTGCCTTACTCGGGCTATCTGGTACCGCGTGAGGTTCAGGAAAGAATCGTCCAATAATTTTAGCCTGAAGATTCATCATTCCAATTAAAACTATTAGAAAGAGGAACACCGTTCCCATTCCAAGAGCCATAAATTTTAAACCCTCAACTACAAGGTTAGTTTCCATACTCTGCCTTTTGAATAAAAGTGACCAATAATATAATAAAGATGTTTGAATTTTACTTGAAAAAGAAGAGTTTTTTAATGTCTTAGAATAAAATGTTACATTTTAGGCTAAAATTCCAATACTAATTTTTTTGGAGTAGATAACTATGAATTTAGACAAAATCAGTTACGGCGAAAATCCTGACAAAGTAAAAGCGATTATTGAGATTCCTTACGGATCAAATATTAAGTATGAAGTTGAGAAAGAGAGCGGTGCTGTAGTATTAGACCGTGTCATGCATTCAGCAATGTTTTACCCGGCAAATTACGGTTTTGTAAACAATACACTGTCACAAGACGGAGATCCTGCCGACATTATGATTTTAACAGAGTACCCGATGCAAGCGGGCATCGTTTTAAACTGTCGTCTTGTTGGTGTTTTAATTATGGAAGATGAGAGTGGCATTGATGAAAAACTTTTAGCAGTACCGACATCTAAAATTGACCCGACTTATGATGAGATTAAAGATCTTAAAGATATTCCGGCACATACCCTTGCTAAAATCAAAAACTTTTTTGAAACGTACAAAATGCTAGAACCAAATAAATGGGTGAAAGTTAAAGAATTCCAAAATAAAGCAGCAGCTACTAAAATTCTGCAAGATGCTATTGATAACGTAAAGTAGATTTATGATTGCAGGTATGTACGAACAAGACTTTGCTGCATATATGATCTTTGGGTTGATTTTAAATTTTCTATTCTCGATCCTTTTTGGTCTTTATTTAAGTAAAAACATTGGACTTGAACAGATGATGCAGACAAAAGGGGAAAAGGAACAGTCACTAATTGTCAAGCTCTCACTTTTTATACCTTATGCAAAAATGCTTATTACACTGTATCGTGTTGCCATCTTACAGATCTACTTTCTTAACAGAGGATTCACTCATAAAGAGTATTGGGTTTACTTAACCCACTCTGAGGAAGCGTAAGCTTTCTCGATTTTATTGCAATACATTAATACAACTACGTAAAACTGAATCAGAGTAAATTCCTTTTTTCTCTTTTTTCGCACGAAACTGGGCACGTTTAAATTTATACTCAAGCAGACTGTTTTTCTCTTTAGAATCTCTTATGGCCAAACCATTTTCTAAAAGCAGCTCAGATAAACTCTTTCGTCCTTGCGAATAGAGAATACATTTACCGTCTATAATATTAAGATGGTACTGTTGGTACCGTTTTAAATGCATCTGTGAGAAGTAGCTATATTGAGGATGCTCAATTTTAAAATCAATCAATCGTTTTTTACATGTATTTTCTAAATTATTCACCTCATCAATCATGATTATGCCGTAGTTTTTACATCTGAACCGGTTGGAGTTAATGCTAAATTCAAACATGTTATTATTGTGAACTGTTTTTAAAATTCCCAAAATGGGTTCTGCATTAAGAGGGTTATTCATAAAGTAAAAAACAACTAAAATGATTAAGTGAAATTTTTTCATAACAACTATCATAAAGGTTTAAAGGTTAAAACTGTATAAATATAAGATATGAAAAGAGGAAAGGTAATGCAAGACTATAAATTAAAACTGATTCTTACCATTCTTAGCAGTCTTGTGTTTGCTTGTGTTTTTGTTCTTTTAGCGTTTGTCTCCCCCATCAAAAAAGAGCAGAACCTTGAATATCTAAAAAAGCCTAAATCACTACTTGAAAAAGTTTCACACGCTGCCAAAAAATAGAGAATCTTCCTTATTTTTTCTCAATAGGAACTAATGAGTCAGAATATACTACCACCGTTTTAGAGACGATATAATGAAGTCCTTGTTTTCTTTTTGTAAATACTACCATTAAAAAACCTATCAATAAAATGACACTCGACAATATATATCCTGCATATCTTTTAATTCCTGTAATAAAATCGATAGTTTTAAAGTTTTCAGCATTAACAATTTTAATTTTCATTATTTTTTTACCCGGTGTTGCACCATCATATTTCACCCAAAAAGCTATGGTTGCAGTTATTAAAACAATTGTTATTACCGTTCTATGAATCCCCACTAATAATCCATCTTCAAAATTTGGGAATGGAAAAAGAAGCATAATAGTTATAAAAGCCCACAGAGCATTATCTATTGTAAAAGCCACCCATCTTATAAAAAAACCGGCGTATTCTACTTTTGATTCATCATAACGTTCTAAGTTTTGCATATTCAACTTTCTTTATTTTTATTATAACTAAAATATTATTTTTATCGTTTAAGAGTTGCTTTATTAATAAAATAGAGTGCCGTCATACTAATGACACCACCAGTAACTAGCCATAATGAAGGAACCTCATTAAGTAACAGATAACTAGCAATCAAAGCGCTAAGCGGTACTAAAAACATGTAACTGCTTGCCACTCCTGAACCAAGCTTGCCTGATGCAATAAAGTAGATGGTCGAAGCCACTGTTTGACCTAGTACTCCAAGATAAATCAAAGCACTCCAAAAACGCCAATCCTGTTTAAATACAACACTCAAATCTAAAGGAAACGTAACACCATACATAATTACTGTTGCTACAGCTGCAAGAAAAAAACTGTAATGTATTGGTTCAAGATGCAGATGCGATTTTTGACTCAAAAGTGTTAACGCTGCCCAAACCAAGGCACTCAATATAAAAAACAGATTGCCTCCTTGTAATATTTCTAAGGTCCAAACTTCAAGCATCACTGCCCCGCCAAGAAGTCCAATTATTAGGCCAAACCACTGATTGTTAGTGACCTTGACATTTAAAAATTTGATTGCAAGCAGTACGGTAAGTAATGGACTTATAGTGGTGATGAGCACTCCCCCTGCTCCGGCACTTCCTACTTTAACACCCCAAAATGAAAAGTACATAAATGCAATATTAAGTAGTGCGCTGGCAACAATAATCAATGAAGCTTTTTTTGATAGGCGCAACGGTTTTTTCCACCATAGCAAAACGGGAATAAAGGCAAGAAACATAATGAAAAAACGCCAAAATGTGACCACTTCAACCGAAACAGACTCTGTAACGATTTTTAGTGCGGGCCAGCCGATACCCCATAATACCATGGCTAAAATCATTAAAACAGTTAAATACATGTAAATTACTATTTATGAATCAAGCAGATTCTGAAGTTCATGTAACGTATCAATACGATGCGTAGCGGTGGAAAAATCATGTGAAGCGGTAAAGTCATTTTTGACAATAACAGACTCAATACCCGCAGCAACGGCAGAGCGCAATCCACGTTCTGAATCTTCCACAACAATGGCTTCCTCTTTACGGGCATTAAATTGTTCTAACCCTTTTAAGTAAGGGTCAGGATGGGGTTTTGCTCGTGGATAATCTTCAACACACAGAACAAACTCCATATGATCGACAATACCACGACCGGTATGGATCAGTTCAAAATCAACACGACGAGACGTGGTGACAATACCCATACGGTATTTTTTCCTAAGATTGGCAAGAATATCTTGCACTCCATCTAT
Source organism: uncultured Sulfurimonas sp. (assembly GCA_964481625.1). Classification (GTDB taxonomy): domain Bacteria; phylum Campylobacterota; class Campylobacteria; order Campylobacterales; family Sulfurimonadaceae; genus QNZR01. The sequence continues at coordinate 99 of CAYZUN010000020.1, read as the reverse complement.
GGCAATATCTTCACTCTGAATATATTTTTGGTAAAGCTCATCACGCTTTGTGCGTGCTCTTTTTACCGTTTCATCATCAAAACCGGCGCGCTCAGCTAA
>CAYZUN010000019.1:0-25478 GCA_964481625.1 uncultured Sulfurimonas sp. | reverse complement strand
GGGAGTGCAAAGCTTTACATGGGATGGTTCAGTTAATGGTGAAGCTGTTGATGATGGACTCTATTATGTAACAGCAACGTATAGTGATGCCAATGGTGATAGTCATGAAGCTCGTGTTGGTATGTACCCAATTGAATCTGTTCGATTTGAAGAGGGTGAAGCTCTTGTGAAAATTGGTTCAAGTTATGTACCTTTTGACTCCATTAAAGAAATTCACGAAGGCTAAAAGATGAATCAAGCATTTTATACTGGTCTTTCAGGTATGAAGACCTACCAATATAGTTTGGATGTAACGTCAAATAACTTAGCAAATATTAGTACTATCGGTTTTAGAGCCGATACGACAGAATTTTCTACACTGTATGAGGGTATGTTAAATACACAGTCTGCGTCAACGAATTCTGTTGGAGTAGGCGCTCAAGTTCAAGCCACTGCAATGACTCAGCAGTACGGAAGTTTTATGGGAACTGATAGTGCTACAGACTTGGCAATTGCGGGTGATGGTTGGTTTGGAGTGACCTCTAATGCGGGTGATATGTACACACGTGCCGGGGCATTTACCTTTGATGCAGACCGAAACCTAGTTAGTTATGATGGTATGTATCTTCTGGGTACTCTAGGAAATAATATTAATGGTGATGTAATGACTGAAGTTGTCGATAGCACTCCTTTAACAGCATCTTCAGCACAAAGCAAAATAGCATTGCCGGCTACCCTTGGTATTAGTGCAGAACCGACAACTTATGTTAATTTTTCAGGAAACCTGACTTCAAGTGAAGAGCTGATTCGTCAAAGCAGTACGGTTATCGCACCTAGTGGAGAGGATAACTTCTTAGCATTAGAATATACCAAAAGTGCTGAACAGCCTGAGGAAGGAATTTCATGGGATATTGTGGCAACATTGAGTTCAAAAGATGCAGAGACGGTATATGACACGCAAAGTGGCGTCGTTATGTTTGATTCCAATGGAGCCATTCAAAGTTTTAATATTCCTAATCTTGATAATGAGGGGCAACCTCTCTCTATTAGTCTTGGCGAATCATTCGCAGGAGTAACCTCAATTGATAATGTTGAAGTCAGTTATATAAGTGACTATGATGGACGCATAGCAGGTGATTTAGTAGGCTACGACATTAACACCAATGGTGAGATTATCGCATCATTTAATAATGGTGTGTCAAGTTCAGTTGGGCGTATTGCAATATTTCACTTTACAAATGAGCAAGGTTTGGAACGTGTTAGCGGAACGCATTTTAAAGAGAGTTCTAATAGCGGCGATCCTATTTTTTACACCGACGAGGGTGGCAATTTTATTTTAGGTGCAGATCTTAAAAGCCATACCTTGGAAAATTCAAATCTTCAATTTGAAAATGGACTGACAGAACTCATTATCTTGCAACGTGCATTAGATGCTAACGCCAAGAGCATTACCACCGGAGATGAGCTGATTCAAAAGGCTTTGGATATGGATGCATAATGTTGGAATACATCTTGCTTTATCTCTATACTAATTACAAAAGGATTTAAAATGTTAAAATCACTTTATTCTGGCGTTTCCGGTTTGCAGTCACACCAGATTGCAATGGACGTCGAATCAAATAATATTGCAAATGTTAATACCATTGGTTATAAATATTCTCGTGCGAATTTTTCAGATCTTTTGGCACAGACCAATCAAATTGCAACAGCACCTCAGGGTGCACTTGGTGGTAAGAATGCGATGCAAGTAGGACTAGGCACCAGTGTGAATTCCGTAACGCGAATTCATTTGCAAGGTTCCATTCAAAATACCGATAAAAATACCGATGTTGCGATTGAAGGAGACGGTTTTTTTGTGGTGAGTTCTGATGGCGGAAACACCTATAAATATACGCGATCCGGAGACTTTAAGTTTGATGCATTAGGTAACTTTGTAGATAATAATGGATTTATTGTTCAAGGCTGGATGCGTGACGAAGAGACAGGAAGGGTCGATTCGACTGCTCCAATAGGTGATATTCAGATATCTGCAGGGTTGACAACGCCAGCAAATGCCTCAACACAGATTGATCTCAAAGCCAATTTGAATTCCGGTAATACGGTAGTTCAATATGCTCCTACCTTTGCACTTGATAACACAGGTACGTCAACTGATGTTGATGCTTATAGTGAAGATATGGCATTTTTATTTAATGCCAGTGGTAATGCATTTAATTTAGTAGCGGGGCAAGGTTTTGAGATGACCACTGATGATGGAGCTACTTGGCAAACATTCTCATACGACCCTATTGGCGGTAATGGTGGGGCTGCTGATGGAACATTTCAGACAGTAGATGGTCTTAGAGAAGAGCTTCAGAGCTTTTTGGGAGTTGATGTCACTGTCACTGCGGAAGGTAAATTTCAAGTTGATAATTCCGGTGCTACAGCAATTAATATAGGGGTACAAGATATTGCAGCCAATCCAAATGAAAGGTTTTATGCAAACTTTACGACATTTATTGGAAGCATTCAGCCCGGTACTACAAAAACATCCCAAGCAGTGAACGCTGCGACACATTCAAGCAGTATTGATGTTTTTGATTCACTGGGCAGTAGACATACGGTTAAACTTGACTTTCGAAAAGAGTCAGGTGCGAGTGGAACAACATGGACTTGGAGTGCTGAAGTTCCAAAACCGGGAGATTTAAATACCAATCTTTCACCGGATGAGAACAAAATATGGGGCGGTACCATTCAATTTGATGAAAATGGTGCTCTATCAGGGTTTAATCCGCCAAATCTGGATTTTACAGCAAACAACGGTTCCGCATCAAACCAAAATGTTAATCTGAATTTTGGATCTATTGGCGGATTTAATGGGATTACAAGTTTTGACTCTAAGTCATCAACCAGTAATATCTCACAAGATGGTTATCCTGGGGGAGATCTGCTTGGAATTCGAATTGATCAAAGCGGTACATTGATTGGGTCATTCACTAATGGACGCTCTTTTGGATTGGCTCAAATCGGTATGGCAAAATTTTCTAATAATGAAGGTTTGGTAGGCGATGGCGGTAATGTTTACATGCAAACAGCAAACTCCGGTGATCCAATTATTGGTACAGCCGCAACAGCTGGACGTGGTTCGATGCGGTCATCAGCTCTTGAAGCATCAAATGTTGACCTCTCTAAATCGCTTACAAATCTTATTATTATTCAAAGAGGGTATCAGGCTAATGGTAAAACTATTACCACTTCAGATACACTTCTTGAGACTTTAATTGGTCTAAAACGTTAAACTAAATAGCACCGCCATGAAGCTCATAATGAAGCTTCATGGCATATCTGTCACTCATGCTTGCAATATAATCAGCAACAACACGATGTTTTTTACGTGTCTCTAGTTGGGAGTAAAAATATTTAGGAAGCATTTTTTCTTCTTGACTTAAGGCACTGTATAGCCCAATAATCGCTTGTTTGCCTGAGTACATTTTTCGTACAATGTTTTTATGTTGATAGAGCTCTTGAAAAAGAATTTTTTTAAGCTTTTTAATTTCCGTTTCTAACTCTTTAGCAAAGCCAATTGGCAGTGGTTCAGATGAAGAGATAGTGGCAGCAAGAACAGAGGAACTGTTTACATGTATTTTAGAATACTCCAAAAGCGAATAGACAAGATGATTAATAAAATGGGAACTAAATCGGTAGCGAAACATCTCTCCATCATCTAAGGTGACTCCCTCTTCTTCTACTTTTTGTAAAATTTTTTGAATTAAAGAACTTTTTTTGAGGGTCTCAAAACTGATAAGTCCGGCATGAATACCATCATCAATATCATGACTCATGTAAGCAATTTCATCAGCGCGATCGACAATCATTGCTTCAATAGAGGGGTGTGTTGAGAGATTGAATTGCTCATTAATAGCAGTGGGTAAAAAGCTTTTTTCATAAGGATAGGAGTGTTTTAAAAGACCCTCTAAAGTTGCAAAAGTCAGATTAAGCCCATTAAACTGTTTATATTTTTTTTCTAAGAAAGTTACCACTCTAAATGATTGATAGTTATGTTCAAAACCGTTTATGAAGCCGTTATCTTTAAGACATTGATCTAATGTATCTCCACCAATATGACCAAAGGGAGTATGTCCTAGATCGTGAGAGAGGGCGATGGCTTCTGCGAGGGACTCTTCTAAACCAAGACTCTTGGTAATGGAACGTGCAATTTGGCTGACTTCAAGTGAATGGGTTAAACGTGTTCGAAAAAAGTCTCCCTCTTGATTTAAGAAAACCTGTGTTTTGTACTCAAGTTTTCTAAAACTTCCTGAGTGGATGATTCTATCTCTGTCTCGTGCGTAAGAAGATCGAAAATCACTGCTTGAGTCATGAAAACGGGCTTCAGGTCTCATCCCTCTTTCTCAAGATTAATTTCATGTATCTTAACAAGCAAATCAAGTAACTTTTTTTGTGTAAACGGTTTATGTAAAAAGTGTGCATGTTTGAACTTTTCCATAATCTGGTAATGAATATCTCTCATATCATGAACAACAAAGGCAATCTGTAGATCTTGTTTTTCGGCAATATCGGAGAGTTCTTCGATTGACGTCTCTCCTAAAATATTGGAGTTTAGAATCAAAAAATCAATATGATGAAACTCATCATGAATGATCTTAGCTGCATGTTCCCACGAGAACGAGGGTTTGACTTTTAGATGAAAATATTCCAGCTGTTGGCGTAATACTCGGGCTGCTAATACATTATTATCGACAATTAATACTGAGTATTTCATGATTTCTTTATAGGGGAGACGATATTTTCGCAGCTCCACTTTCTCAGGAAGGTCTAAAACAATATTAAAAACAAAACTACTACCGTGGCCATAGCTGCTCTTGAGATTAATATCGCCTCCCATGGTATTAATAAGCTGTTTACTCATTATTAAACCAATCTTGATATTGGAGTCAATATTGTAAACATGTTCATCAACAAAGTCTTTAAAGACACTGTCAATATCTTCTTGTTTAAAGCCCGTGCCCGTGTCTCTAAATGTAAATTCTAAATTGACTGAGGTATCAGAACATTCCAATGCTTTTAATGAGATGATAACTTCACCTCTTTGAGTGTTGTTAAGAGATTGATTTAAAATATTGGTGAGTATTTGGTTGATTCTTAGTGGATCGCCCATAAACTTAATAGGTATTTTAGTGTCAACATCAAAGGTAATTTCTATATTTTTTTCTTGAGCTGTTTGATTTACTGAAGTAGCAACGGTCTCTAAAATATTATTAATATTAAATTCAATACGCTCTAAGTTAAGAGAGTTTGACCGTAAATTGGTAATATCAATAATATTATTAATGATCTCATCAAGTTTTGATGACGATGTGGCGATACTATCAAGTAGTTCATGCTCTTTTCTATTGGTTGTGATGCTGCTGAGTGAATGTGTTGAATGGAGGATGGAGTCTATAGGTTTTTTTAGACTATGGGTTAAGTTTTCAAGAAAGGCATCTTTTGATTTCAAGGTCTCTTCGAGATTATTTTTTTCATCAAAGCAGTTGTAATAAAGAGACTCAGAACTTTTGAATTTCTCTTTTAAAAGTAGATTGTCTCTGAAAAATTTTATAAGCAGCAGAAACAGAAGTGATGCACCGGCAATAAGAATTGAGAGAAGCATCGAGCTGTTTGAATCTTGAGAAGGTATAAGCTCAATAGACTCTTCTTTTAATGGCTCCTCTAATGGTTTAGCAACAGCCGGCAAAGAAGCATTAACTGTTTCTACGCTTTGTGGTGGTATCGACTCTTGAATAACCTTTTCTTGAATAATTTTCTCAACAGGAGGGGCTGTTGAATCGGTTTGTTTAGGAGTTATGTGTTCTTCTATTGCAAGAGGAGTTTCATAGTCTTGAATAATAACCTCTTGCGCAATGGCTTCTTCTGCTTCAATAATAACAACCTCTTCGGGTTCAGTTTTTGGCGGAATATATTTATTAATGAATGCATCTGCATAAGTATCTGGTAACAGATTTTTTATTTTTTTAGCTTCTTGATAGCTCTCAAATGGTTCTAGTGCAATGATATATGAGTTTCCAGATACTCTAGCAACTATATTAAAGTGGTATTGATCTTGTGTTGCTAGAAATTCAGAATCAAGTTTTGATTGAAATTTTTTCAAAGCCTTGTCTGCTGCTAGCTGGCTTGGAAAAGACCCAATAATAATTTTTCGCTCCGATGAAGCAAAAAGAGATATTGTGATTAAAAATAATAAAAAAATAGTTTTCATATAAGTCCATACAGTAATATTAGGGATATATTAGCAGTTTATAGATATATTTCACATAAAAAAATAATTTAAGTAGAAAATATTTGCAATTAATTATGTATGGTGGAGCATAGCGGGATCGAACCGCTGACCTTTTTGCTTCGAGAAAAGAACATATTCCTAATCTTCATTCTAGCAACATAATTTTATGTCGACAATATTCAGAAATTAACACATGTTTTGATATTATGTCGATATAATAATAAGTTTGTCGACATAAATAGAAAATATGTCGATATTATTGAGGAATTACAATATGTCATTTGATAGAACAACACCTAACAATATTCTGGCCTTATTGCCTCCAGATACTGATATCGAGACAAAAGCTATTTTAAAACAAAGTATTGCAGCAAACAAGGCTTTGAGTGAATTAAAGGGGTATGCCCAAACACTGCCTAATCAAGAGTTGCTGATAAATGGTATTGTGCTACAAGAGGCACGTCTATCATCAGAGATAGAAAATATCGTAACAACCAATGATGACCTCTTTCAAGCAGCTGGTGATGAAATAACATCTAACCCTCATACTAAAGAAGTTTTACACTATCGTGAAGCACTATGGACAGGGTTTCATTCTCTAGTCACGCGACCATTGAGTGTGAATACCTTTATAGAAATTTTTCAGATCATCAAGCAAAGCAATGCTGGTATTCGTAAAACAACAGGTACAAAGATAGCCAATGGTTCGATAACACTCTATACCCCACCTGAAGGTGAAGATGTTATTCGAGAAAAGCTATCCAACCTCGAACAGTTTATACATGCTGAAGATGATATAGACCCACTAGTGAAAATGGCAATAATGCATTATCAATTCGAGGCTATACACCCTTTTATTGACGGAAATGGTAGAACCGGGCGTATATTAAATATTTTGTACCTCATAGAAAAAGGCTTGCTTGATATTCCCGTACTCTATCTGAGTAGTTATATCATTCAGAATAAAAATGATTATTATGAAGGACTTCGAAAAGTAACTGAAGAAAAAGATTGGGAGAATTGGATTCTTTATATGTTACGTGCCATTGAGTCCACGGCAATACAGACTAAAGCAAAGATCTTGGCTATCCGAGAGCTAATGGAGCATACTCAAGAGTTAGCTAGAGAGAGTGCAGGCAAAGCCTATTCTAAAGAGCTGGTTGAGCTTATCTTTGAGCATCCTTATTGTAAAAGTAAATTCTTGGAAGAACGTAGTATAGCCAAACGACAGACGGCAGCAGAGTATCTTAAAACTTTTGAATCATTAGATCTGTTACGTTCACAGAAAGTTGGACGTGAGATTTATTATATCAATGACGCATTGATAGAGATTTTTATACGATAGCTTCAGAGCTTATCTCTTTCGCAAGACTTATATTAGACTGCAATAGTTGCTTAAGTTATTTTAAAAAGTGTCCTATTTAGTGTTGAGAGATCATTATTCCGTTTTAGGTGGTACAGTTTTTGGGGAGGCTTACATAGTTATTTTACTGTTTTTGATAGTGTGAAGATATATTGGATATACCTGTTTTTGACTTTATAAGTGTTGTAAAGTCTTTGGAAGATTAAATAAGTGTGAATTGTATATTTTTTGTAAAAGTTGCCACCTTTTTTGCCATCCTTGAAAATCTTAAATAAAATTATTAAAATTATAAAACTCTTGAAAGTGCCTAATAAAAGGCTTGAAGTAATGGTGGAGCATAGCGGGATCGAACCGCTGACCTCTTCGCTGCCAGCGAAGCGCTCTCCCAGCTGAGCTAATGCCCCAAAAGAAAATTTACATGTAAATTTCAATGGCAGACAGGAAGAGATTCGAACTCTCGGTGGATTGCTCCACACACGCGTTCCAGGCGTGCGCCTTCGACCACTCGGCCACCTGTCTGTATTTGGGAATGGAATTATAAAATAAATAGACTTAAATCTACTTACGTTATTTTGCAAATAAGAATTTACATGTAAATATCACAATTGCTTCACAGTAAAATGGTATTATGTAACAAATAAAAAAAGGGGGTTCTGATGAAAACTATAAAGTTGCTACTTGCTCCATTAATGCTATTGCTATTTTTTAGTGGCTGTAATGACCATGATGATAATTATTATGGCTACTACAACGAACGTGCTTTTAATGTTGTCAATATGAAAGTGGGAAGTGATACGGCGATGTTACTTTACTTGGAGGCTGACTACTACCCGGTTATTGATGGCAGATATGGTTATGGTGAAGCAATTGATTATTACCTTAATTTAAGTTATCAGCCTTACTCTGAAATTTTTTTAGAAACGTATTATGAAGAGACTAAGTTAACAGGATTTTTAGACGATAGTGATCAGACTATGGTCATTTTTGGTGCCGATACCAATACTAATGATAGTCTCTATATCCCTACGCAAGTGCGAACACTTTACAATGAGTTTGCGAACTACAGTGATGCAGCTACCATCAATCTCATTAATGCCTTGCCTACTCAAGAGTTTAGTAATGTACTCCCCTATTTAGGGTTTGAGTCAACTCTGTTTTTAGAGGTTAACGGTTACCGAGTCAGTAACAATATTAGCTACATGGAAAATGACCGTTTTGTTATGGATGGTGTTGATTATTCAAATGAGTATATAACGTTGACTTTAGTGCTAAGTGACGGTTCAGCAATAATGTTTGATATGCATTTACGAAACGGTCATTCGTATAACTTGATTGTAGGGCATTTACACAATAGTTTATATTCAGAACCAACGATTTACATGTATGATGTCACCTATTAAAAAGGCACTTCTTGAAGATAGCTCTGTATAATTCTATAGAGTGTTAATTCAGCTTCTTGAATGCTTCTTCCAAAGGTAATAATTCCCTCCTCGTGTCCTCGCATTACAAACGCATTGTTAGTAAAAGGGTCGCGATTTTCATAGAGTATTGCAATCTCGTTTACCATGGCTGTTGTCCCATATTCAGCAGTAGTAGCAAGATAGTGTTTTGTTTTCATAAAATTCCAAAGTACAGATGAATGAATGTGAATAACAGCTATTATTGCAGGATTAACTTCATAAATCATGGCATGACTCAGTGCTTCACTGCTGGGTTTATGTGCGCCTTGTGAGAAGACTTTAAACGTGTTGAAATCATAGTCGCTTATGTACGTATAGTGCTCTGGTGAGAGTGTAGATTTTTTTCCGGTTTGCGTGGCAGTAATAAAAAAGGTTTTAGGTTCGTTACTTCGCATCGAGAGGTTGCCATAACCAATGCCATCTTTCTCGCCAATGAGTCCCAAAGCAAAAAAACGTGAACGCACCGCTTCAAGCTCACTAAAGCCAGAAAACTCAGGAGATTCTTTGCTCTGATGTTCGATGCTGTATTTTATAACACCGTCAATCATTGCAACTCTTTAATAGCATTTGAGGAAGCTTCAATAACTCCCTCTTCTGTAATAAGCCCGGAAATAAGTCGTGCAGGCGTAACATCAAAACCGTAGTTTGCCCCTTTAGCACCTTGCGGGGTAATACGAATTTCTTGAGGATTTCCAGACGCATCAATACCACGCATAATATGAATCTCATTCTCACTTCGCATCTCAATATCAATCTCATCAACACCGTTACAGCTAAGAAAATCAAAGGTGCTCAATGGTAGTGCCACATAAAAAGGAATGTTGTTGTCCTTTGCCGCCAATGCTTTTAGGTAGGTGCCTATTTTATTGGCCACATCACCGCAGCGTGTCACTCTGTCAGCTCCGGTAATGACTATGTCAACCATGTCGTGCTGCATCAGATGTCCTCCGGTATTGTCTGCAATAATGGTATGGTCAATTCCCGCATCAAGAAGTTCCCACGAGGTAAGATTTGCTCCTTGATTACGCGGACGGGTCTCATCAACCCATACATGTAAATTAATGCCTCTGCGCTGTGCTTCGTAAATAGGAGCCAATGCGGTACCGCTGTCAATAATGGCGAGCCATCCTGCATTGCAGTGGGTTAAAATATTGATTGTATCGAGCTTTTTTGTTTTCATGATGCTCTCAATAATATCACAGCCAATTTTCCCGATGCTCTCACTGCGTTTGACATCTTCATCACAAATTTTTATGGCTTGGGTTTTGGCATCGTCAACAACATTGTCACTTTGTTCGATGATATTTAGCATTCTATCGACTGCCCACATTAGATTGACCGCAGTTGGACGGGATGAACGAATGTTCACCGCTTCGCTTTTAATGCGCTCTTTGTCGCCGTTAAATTCGCGTGCAAGCAGGTAAACTCCAAATGCTGCGACATTGCCGATGACTCCGGCACCGCGTACCGTCATATCAGAAATAGCTTCTGTGGCATCTGCTCCCGTTTTAAGAATGCGTACTCTTTTCTCATGAGGCAAATAACGCTGGTCAAGTACCTCTAAATCACCGTTATTATTTAGCCATAAGGGTCTGTACTTACCGTTCATTTTCTTCCTTTATGAGTCTCATAATATCGCGAGTGTTTTTTACATGTAGATGTTTTTTAATGAACCGCTCTCCAATAGCAATAGCTTTTGTGTTTGCACGTTTGCGCACTGCATCATCTTTAATGCCGCGAATATCTTCCACTCCTGCAATACCAAACTGCCGCCGAATGATTTTACATCCTGCAAAACCGATGCTCTCTTGCAGTAGTGTCTGCATATACTGTTTTTGATAAGCATGTAAAATTTCACTGTTAGCAAACCCTTGAGTAATTAAGCCACTCTCATTAGTCTCATTCCAGAGGCTGAGAAACTTCTCTTCAAAGCGTTTCCAGACGGTCTCAAGGGTCTCTAAAATCCAGTTTTTATAGGTATCATTACGTTCTTGCACACTATGAGAGACCCACGACATTACCAAGTTGGCAATAAGGGCACCCACATCAAAACCCATCGGTCCTACAAAGGCAAACTCAGAGTCGATTACGTAGGTCTCATCATGGTTTATCATAATGGAACCCGTATGCAAATCACCATGAAGCAGGGCATCGCTTTGGTTCATAAATTTATATTTGAGTTCTAAGATTTTTACTTTAAGTTCGACATCTTGGGCAATGCGTTGTGCAATGTTAGAGAGCTCCGGAAGATGGGCGTTAGTTTCATGTTTCATAAACGGTGCGCTAAAGACAAAATCTTCAGTGAGTTTACAGAGTTCACTGTTGGCAATAAATTGTGAAGTCAGTTCACGTTTATCACTGCTAGATAGATAAAGCGATGAGGTCTTAAAAAGTGCATTTGCCAAGAACGAGCTAATGTGCTCGGCAAAGTTTGGATAAACTATGCCATCAATCATCCCTTTACGCATAATGATGTGATTGCTTAAAAACTCCATGATGATGACACTCATTGCTTCATCACTGTAGTAAATCTTAGGTATGTGAGTGCTCAGCGTGGCAAAACGTTCGAGTGAACGAATTTCATACGTCATTCGCTCTTTTGAGAGGGGATAACTCTCACCGACACAACGCAAGTAAGGCACAGCCTGTTTAATAATGAGCTGCTTGGAAGCATCATTGCCTGATGTCACTAAAAAGACAAAATTAAGATTTCCATCACCGATCTCATCAATTTTAAGTGACTTAGCATCAAAAAAAGCTTTGATTTGGGGCAGGGAAAAGAGATACGCCTCAAGGTTTGAAGCATCAAGAATTTTGTACGCCATAGTTACCTCTTTGTTAGAATGAAGTAATTATATCAGGTGTAACTTTTTTAGAGTTGTTTTGTGAGTTTTTTATACCCCAAGGGTAATTAGATATTTAGAATACGATTTTAAATGAATTTTACACCCATAGCACCTTCTGATCTTCATGATAATATAAAAGAAGAACTTCTTATTAAGGCTGAGAGGCTTTTAATTCAAAGTGCTCAATTGATAGGTATACTACAAAAGAGAAAAACCTTCAAATACTCTCTCTTGCACATATTGAAATTCAAAAAGATTTATTAAAAATCCTAAGGCTTCTCCCTACTGCACGATTAGCCCTTGATGGAGCATTTGCAAGTATGTAGATGCAAGGGTACGGCTTATGGAATATTTAAGAGAGTCTAAAGGTTATAAAAAAAGTCTATCTCATGCTGATATGCTACAGCAAGGACAATTTGACGGGAAAGGGCATCTCTCATCTAAGGCACTGCAAAAATATGTAAATTTTATGTTAGATGTTGCGTTAGATCAAGTTAATTATATGAGTAAATATCTGAAATTACATGTATTTTCATCACGTATGGACTGATGTTACTTGTGGGAGAGTGTAGTCGTGGTGAGGTTCAAGAAATTATTGGCATGAAAGAGAGAACTGCTTCAAGATTAATAGTGGAGTTACTTAAAAGAGGTTTTTTGGTTTCAAAGTCAAGAGTTGGTGTCATACGTTTAAGAATTGGAGCATCTATGGCTCCATATCTTTTTCCCGATTTAGTACCGCAAAGAGATTAAAAAAGCTAGAAGCTTGCTCTGCATATAATAACTTATATGCAGAGCCTATACTCTAAATATTTTGGTTATTTATCGTGACATCCCATACACAGGGCACTACCATTTTTGTTTGAAATTCTAAGGTATAAGTCAAACCCTGTACCATGCGGGTCATGACAGCTTACGCATTGTACTTTACCGTTTCGTAATAAATCACCAACGGTGGTAGCACCAAAAAAGCCTACTAACTCATCAGTTGGAGGTCTCAAGCTACCTCTGCCTTCAAAATACTGAATTGACATCGGATGATCGTCAGCCAAATTGTTTGTACCAACGGGAATAGGAATAGGAACAGCGCCACCTCCTCCCATAGAAAAAGTACCGCCAACAGCTGTTGATGGGTCGTTAGCACCTCTTATACGTATTGGAAGACCATCTGCACTACCTACATATGTTCCAGCAGGATCATAACCGCCTGAACCGGGAGCATTAACAACACTGTTCATGGCGCTGACACCGTCATGACAACTAAGACACGCAAGTGTGGCATCACCAGGTTGTGTATCGGTGGGAGTTCCAGCTATAGTAACTCCGGCAACACCCTCTTCAGTTGCCCCGTACATTGTAAATACAGTACCTATTGTCGGTTTATTCCAAAGTGGTGCACCACCAAAGTCTGAGTTTGCACCGTGAGGTGTGTGACAATAGACACAAACTTCACTATTGTCTCCAATACCTGGAGCAGCAACAATAGTAGCATGTTTACCGGTTACTGCGTATAGCCCTGTTGAAAGCAGTGCAATCACTCCAAGACTTTTGATAAGTTTATGTTTTATCATATTTTCTCCTTATGAAAAATTCTAGTAAATCAATTAGAATTTTTGATATATTCAAAGATAAAAGTATTGTAGCATAACTTTAAGCTAAAAAATCATTTTTTATTATAGTTGAGTTAAATATCAATAACACTTTTAAACTTTCAACTGCCACAACTGCCTTTATTTAGACTAATTTATTTATTTTATAATTTTTTTAATAAAGTATATGAAATCCTAAAACAGGGACTTTTAAAGGTACTACTAGCTACTAGCTGTAACTATTTTTGCATGTAGTTTTGGAACATCAAGTAGTAGTAACTTTAAGTAACACAAAATATCTTAGCAAAATTATCAAGTTGTTTTTACGATTTATAGCATACATGTTTTTAGAGTCAAGTATTGTAATATCTTATATTTAATGTTAGGTATTAGTGTAAAGAAGTTTGGGTAGCTTGACGTAAATAAAACAGATGGAAAGAGACCAAAGTCTTTTCCACTTAATTTTTATGGCATTAAAACCCGCAAGCTTCTTCTCTTGTTGCAGCGGCTTTGAATGTAACAACATAATCCGGTGAACTCACAAACATATGTATATTAGAAGATCTTGGCCAAATATCTATATTTAAATTTGAGAGGCTATTCCGTGCTTTAAATTTAAGACGCTCTGCACCAGCATATACTTCTCCAGAAAAGAATGTAGCTTCACCCCATGGTTGCTGTTGAGAAGCATCGTTAAGATTACTACTTACATATGTCAAGCTATTGTTAGGGTTACGGACATTAAACCAAATTGTGTCCATAGAGGTTCGTGGCTTTATATGTTCGTTTAAAAGTGATGTTAAGCGACTGTCTGAGGTACATAATTCCGTGCTGTAAGCACCACCATCTTGTCTTATATCTCCTGATCCTTTTACATACAACCACTCCCCATCAGTAATGTTAAGCGATACAATTTGATCTGTAAAACTCTCGTCTGTAAAATTTCCTTGAGTTATGGTAAATTCACGTGGATTCGTATGAAAACTTTCTAGTCTAGTAACTTTACTCTCTAATGTATTAATGCGCAACTCTAAGGATGCTACCGTTTCTTCAATGGTTTGAGCCTGTAATGAACTCGCTAGTGCAATAGCTACTGACGCTATAATAACCTGTTTCTTCATCTCTATTTCCTTAAATCCTGACAAACACATTGCGTTAGTCACTTCCTAGATTTCAAATTTTAACTATGAAGATTATTCTTAGTTATTCTCTAGGTTTTAATAATTGCATAAAAATAGTAAATAATTATATTTAGGTGTCATTAAAATATAATAATCATATTGATGTTACAAAAGGAAACATATTATGTTATATTTAAAATTATATCTTCACTCATGTCTTGAGCAGAATGTTGACTGTACTTTTGGTACCTTCTCTTCCGCCCTGTTTTTATGGTGGTACGGGGAGAAGAAGTTGAGGTAGTTTGGAGATAAAATGATTGATATATATCATCATCTTTTATTTTATCTTTATGTAAAATTCATTTTACGGAGCATATATTATGAAAGATCTCGATAGCAAATTAAATAAACGGGAACGTTATAAGGCGCGTTTACGTCCGTATGAGTACTTTAAAGAGTTGCAAAGTCTTGATTTTGAAAACTTAGGAGAGGGAGACCGCTTCTACCTCCAAGACTTTGGTATCTTCACCACTGATTTTTTAGAAGATGAATTTACAGTGAGACTCCGTATTCCTGCCGGCAGATTAACTGCTGAACAGTTGGCTTATATTGCCGATATTGTGGCAGAATATGACCTTCATATCATTCTTACAGCCAGAGGGGGCATTCAGCTCCATGGAGTTGAATATGACAATGTTTTGGATATTTTCAATCGTATGAATATGATTGGTCTTACAACATGGCAAAGTTTTGGTGATAATATCCGCAATATTGTGACCGATGTCTATGACGGACGTGGAAGATACAGTGAAATAGAAGTGTATCCATACATCATGCAGATGCAAGAACACATCCTCAAAAACCCTCGTTATGTTGGAATGTTGCCACGACGCGTCTCTATTGGTATCTCCGGCAATCGTGCCAATGTTACCTCGTTTTTTGCCAACGACCTCTATTTTGCATTGGCACAAAAGGGCGATGTTCTAGGCTTTAATGTCTATATGGGTGGTAAAAATACAGAGGTCGCACAAGATGCTGACATTTTTTTACTTCCTAATGAAGTTGTTGACTTTTTTAAAGCCTTTGTTGAGGCCTTTTACCTGCATGGTTCACGCTTTACACGCTCAAAAACCCGTCTGTTTTATTTGATTGAAGATATTACAATGGAGGGGGTTAAAACCCACATCCAAAAAGAGTATGGCAAAGCATTTGAAAAGGGAGCAACTCTTCTGCTTGAAACAAAAGAGTTCCGTGTTAATGAGACACTAAAAGATGAAACGTACGCATTTTGTTATCAGACAGATTTTGCAAAACTGAGTGCCGATGAAATAAAACAGATTGCGAAGTACGCTAAGCAGCATGATGCAGATATTCGTATTGGGATTGATCAAAACATCTACTTGCTTGGATTAAAAGACAAAAATACGCCTTTTGCATCACCAAAAGAGAGCGCAACGGTAGTTGCCTGTGCAGGAACTCTCTGCCCTTACTCTTTTTGGAATATTAAAAATGAGACATCGTACTTGCCACTCTCAAAAATTAATGAGCACGCCATCCAAGTTGGCTTTTCGGGGTGCGCAAAAGGATGCGGTAGACATCGGCATACCGACATCGGTCTTATCGGACTTAAAACCAATAATTTTGGTGACACAGAAGGTGGTGCGAGAATCTTTATTGGTGCAGAGCATTCTGACGGCACTTCTGTAGGAAGAATGCTATTTACCATGGTACCGCTTATTAACCTGCATGAAGTTTTAACACTTGTTATTACCATATTCGAGCAGAGTGGCTACCGCTCTTTTGAAGATTTTTCTCGCAATGTTCTCAATAAATTTTCTGAAGATTTTCTTGCGATGTGGGTTCTTGCAAATCTTCAAACATCACAGAGTCTTAAGCTCGAGTCAAATGAGAGTATCAAACTAGGTACTCAAGAGTGTTTTGAGTATGAAAAAGAGTTACTCAATAAGCATTTTGCACCATTAGACTTTTTAGAACTAATAGATGACAGTTTTAGGAATGCAGTAAGTGTTACATGTAAAAAGCTATGGACCGTAGAAGGGGAAGGGTTAAACCATTTGGTACCAAAAGAGAGAACTTTAGAAAGTCTAAGAAATAGACCCTAATAATTTTCAAAGGTGTCCTTATTTCTTCGTAATAATCAAATAGATAAAAAACGGCCCACCAATAAGTGAGGTAATAATACCAATAGGTATCTCACTGCCAAAACTCAGCATTCTTGCTACCGCATCACAAGCGACTAAAAAGAGTCCGCCCATAAAAAAGGTTGGAACAATAAGCTGCGTAATATTGCGCCGGTAAAGCGTTCGGACAATATGGGGAACGACGAGCCCAATAAAACCGATGGGTCCCGTAAGGCTTACAAGTACACCAACACTGATTGAGGCAATAATGAGCAGGTGAAGGCGCAAACGTTCACTGTTAATTCCTTTTAGACGTGCTTGCTCTTCTGAAAGGGCGAGCAGATGTAACTCATGGCGTTTTACATGTAAAACAGCCAGAAGCAACAGTGTGGTTGCTGTGACAATAAGAGGATGGGTGTAGCCAATCGTTGAGAGTGAACCCATTGTAAAGCGTAGCAGCATGTGACTCTCAATAATGCTGCTGAGGTAGTAAATAATCATCAGTGCCGAGGTATAGAAAAAGGAGAGAGCAATTCCTAAAAGCAAAAAGGAATTACTGCGGCCATGACTCAGGTAGCGACTCAGCCACAGAAGCAACAAAACGGTTAGCAGAGCTCCTAAAAAACCAAAAAATGTGATGGCTGCAACGCCGAAAACGAGCGTGCCGACGCCAAGTTTAATACCGATGCCTGCCCCTAAAATCGCACCGCTGGAGACACCAAGTGTGTAGGGAGTCATGAGCACATTACGAAAGAGACTTTGAAAAAGCAGTCCGGCTAATGCTAAAGTGGCTCCTGCCATAAATGCCATTAAAATACGAGGCAGACGTAACTCAAAAAATATCTGATGACTGAGTGTGTTTGATGTGAAAATTTCAGAAATATTGAGCGTTGCCGTGCCAATAAACGGAGCAATCAGCAGTGCTAAAAGCAATAGAGCAAGAGTGATAAATTTAATCATATTTGACCGCTTTGCTCAGCGTATGAAAAGGTACGCCGTAGAGAGTCTCTAAGTTGCTGTTTTGGAAAAAAGTATCGCTTTGTTCATAAAAAACAGCGCTATGATTTTGAATAAAAAGCACCGAACCTTTTAGGTATGCGGCTAAGGTTAGGTCATGGGTAATCAACACCGTAGTGTGATCGTGTTGAAGTTTTTGAAACAGTGCGGCAAACTGCAAGCTGTTGTAAGGGTCAAGGTTAGCGGTGGGTTCATCAAAAATCATGATATTACTGCGTTGTAAAATGGATTGTGCGATGAGCAGCAATTGTTGTTGCCCTGAACTTAAGGCATTAATGTTGTGTTCTCTAAGCTCATGCAGTTGTAACTGTTTTAAAACTGCCGTAACGTCATCTCTGTCATTTTGCAAGTACTCCTCAAAAGGCTGTTTGTAAGGATAGCGTCCTAAAAGCACAAACTCTTCTACGGTGGTGTAGTAGTCAAAGACATCAAGTTTTGAAGGGATATAACTAATGGTTTTGGCAATGGAATTAGCACAGAGTGAGTGCAACTCATTGCCATCTAACTCAATGGAACCCTCATAAGGAAGAAGCCCACAAAGGGTGCGTGCAAGCATACTCTTTCCTGAACCGTTAACACCAAGAATACTGAGGTGTTTTTTGGCAGAAAATGAGATATTTTCCAAATAAGCTTCTTCTGAATAATGGCACGATAGATTAGTCGCTTTAATCATGAATGACCTTACAGATGGCATCAATACTCAAAGCAATGCGGTGTGATGGAATGGAGATGAAGTCGTGTTCTATGACGGAGATATCACCATTTTTAGCTGCTTTAATAGGAAGAGCATACCAACTTTTAAGCGCAGTTTCTTTGTCAATATTTTGGTTACTGTTTAAGATGATGATTTTATCAGGATTAAGTGCAATAAGCGATTCGTAGTTAAGTACAGGCTGTTCGGGGTACTCAGATTTAAAGGCATTCTCTGCCCCGCAGATTTCAATAATCTCATTGAAAAAAAGCTTCTTGCCGCTAATATAAATATTTTCTCTCAAATCAGGAAAGAGTCCAAACACAATCATAACAGTGATGTTATTCTTAAGTGAGTAGCCTTGTTCTATGGCATGGTCAATCTCATAAATAAGTTTTTCTGCTTGAGAGATATGTGATGCGCCGAGATGTGCAATACTTGCTTTAATCTGCTCAATATTTTGGAGATGTACCTGTTTTGTTTTTAAGCCCAGCTGATGCAGTTGTTTAAGAAGTTGGGCATGATGGGGTTGTGCAATAACCAATGTGGGTCGCAAGGAGAGAATCTTTTCAACATTGGGCGAAAAATAGCCGCCTACTTTTGGCAGCGCGGCCGCTTTTTGAGGAAAGATGGTGTAATCACTCACCCCCACCACTTCATCACCGCGATTTAATGCAAAGAGAATTTCTGCAATGGACGGACTGAGAGCAATAATACGTTCAGCATACAAGTTTAGGGTGAATAGCAGCAGAAAAATCAGTCGCATAAAAGCTCTTTGAATTGGTAGGTGTCACTGCTTGTAGTAGTATAGCTTCCATAAGGAAACGGCATGGCAAAGGCCTCTTGTAAAGAGAGGTTGTTTGTAAGCGTCATTAATGTTTTAATGACACCGGCATGGGTGATAATGAGCGCATGGTTAATCTTATGTTGTGGTAATAGTTCAAAGAAAAAGTGTTTAATACGCTTTATAAACTCTTCAACGCGCTCCCCGTCAAGTGCTTCTAACCATTGAGCGAAGTTTTCATAAGGGATGGTTTCATTGATTTTCTCAAAACTAAGACCTTCATGTCTGCCCCATGACTTTTCCCGAAGGAGCAAAGAGTACTTAGGTTTTACGGAGATATCCAGCGCGTCAAGAGTCTCTTTGGCACGTTTTAAATCGGAACAAAAGAGCGCATCAAAATTGTGGTGTTGTAGTTCTATAGCCAGTTGTTTAGCGTGAGAGTAGCCCTGTTTTGAAAGTGAAATATCAATATGCCCATTGTAACATCCGTCATAAGCAGATTCTACAGCGCAGTGACGAAGCAGGGTAATTTTCATGAGATAGCCCCAAATAAAACTACATGTAAAAGCAGTAGTTCTGTAGTCTCAATAATAAAACCGTAGTTATCGCCGCTAAGTGCACCAAATTTTTTAATGAGCCACTGTGAGATGAGCCATAGATAAAGTAATGAAACAGCTATTAGCAACATGCTTCCTTCAAAAAAGAGACTTAATAAAACAACAAAGAGGGTACTCATAAAAAATTGTCTGTTGGTAAACTCCGCTTTTGCTAAACTTGCCATCCCCTCACTGCGACCATAATTTGCATAACGCAACACAAACGTTACGTTATAACGTGCTAACATCATAATAAAAGGCAGAAGATAGAGAGAGTCAAGATGCCACAATACAGAAGCTTTTAAAAGTAGAAAAACAGCACTGAAATGCAGCGCCATCGCTCCGATATTTGGATCTTTTAAAACAGCTTTTCGTCGCTCTTTAGAGACAAACAGTGCATCAATGCTGTCACTGAGTCCATCAAGGTGCAACGCTCCCGTTAAAAGTACCCAAAGTGCCAAAATCATAAGTGCGACATGAGTGGGCTCAAAAGCGAGTTCAAGAAGTGATGCTGCCAGTAATAAAATGCCGCCTAAAATAAGACCGACAAGGGGGTAAAACATTACCGCATAACCGTTGATTCCCTTGAAAAAGGTATGTACATGTAAAAACGGCAGGGTCGTTAGCATTGAGAGTGAGAGAATTAAACCTTGAAATAATTCTTTCATTTTATTTTCTGCTTTAACCCTGCAATGCAGTGGTAAACATTGTCACATTCATGTGCAATTTTTTGCGCGACACTACCGGAAATATCAATAAATTTTCGTGCTAAGGCATTCTTGGGAATGATGCCCGCTCCCACATCATTGATGACAAAGACCATATCCGTTTTAAGAGAGAGTATTTTTTCAAGCTCTGTGAAGATGGCTTCTTCTTTTTTGTGATGGAGCATATTGTTGATCCATAGTGTCATACACTCTATTAAAACGGGTTGGTTCTGATTTTTAAGCACGTCATAAAGGTTGAGACTCTCTTCAATGGTCTCAAACTGTGCAGAGCGTTGGAGTCGGTGCTTTTGAATGCGTGAGTGCATCTCATCATCGAACGGCTCAGACGTGGCGAGATAGATCGCATCACTGCTGAGACTTAGTGTAAATGCCTCGGCATGAGAGGATTTACCGCTTTTAATACCGCCGATGAAAAGGGCTTTCATGAGAGCATACTTCTCATGATTGCTTCTACGGTTTTCGTAATAGTTTTTTCATTATATCCATTAGCAAACATATAGGCAATGGCCGCACCCGCTCCGACACCCTCTTTGGCTTCACCTTCATCATAACTCTTTAAAACAGGGATGTTAGCGTGAGTAAAATGAAAGTCGGCATAGTAAGCTTCAACGGGGTTTGAAAGTTGAGAGAGCAGGGCTTGAATATTTGAAGTTTTATCTTTAGCCACCCATGCAGTAGTGCAAAGGGCTAAATTGTCAACATTGAATGTCATGCAAAGTTCAGAGGCAAGCTTTTGAGCAATTAAAAGTACTGCCGCCATCTGTGTGCCGCCTGCTAAAATAACGTTGTAGTGCCGTGAGGCTTCAAGAATAAAACCGGCACAAAAAATTAACATATTATCCGCAGTGGCAGAGAGTTTAAGAAAGCTGTCCATGGAAGAATTTACATGTAGAAGTGACGCCGCTATACTACGTTCTTTGATAGTAGATGGTGCATCTTTAAATGAAGAGGCAAACATTCCTTTACAATTAAACTCAAGTGCCTCAATAGCGGCATTAGCGGTAGTAGTTCCAGATGGAGTACTTTCCCCTAAAATAAGGGTACCGCTTTTTGGAGTGTACTCTTTAGCGGCATCAATTCCTTTAAAAAAGATACATCGAGCATTGATTTGAGCATGATCGGCAATGTTATTTGATGGGGTAATATTATAGTGCAGTACCGAGCACTCTTGCGGAATACGCTCTAACCCAAGATTTAAAATCTTTAATGAGCGAAACGGTTTTAACTGCTGTGCCGCGCGTGTTAAAAGCGCCGGAGTCGGTACCCCTTTAGGCGTTGATGCCAACTGCGGGAGCCAGAAGACACGTCCCGTTGTAATTAGCTCCGCATCAAGTGTGGGTGTTAAAGGAATCATACCGGGAATTCCCGCTTGGGTGATTCCCTCAATTTTACATGTATAGGTCACCGAAGCGGCTAATAAAAAGTCGGCGTCAGTAGCAAAATCGGTAACTACGGTGTCATCGTTGATGCGGCGAATCGGCATGGTATTCCTAATACTTTATTTTGATACCGGCAATAGCTGTGGTAGTGAAATTAATTGGGTAGATGGCATCATCGTTAATCCATAAACCGTTACTTTGATCAAATAGATTGTTAATTTTAGCAAAGATTTCATAATTTTCTTTTGCATAAGTTGCCGCAATATCAGTTGAACGGTACGCCTCTTGTTCTTGAGCAAAGTTATTATTGAAATCATCTGCGGCGTAAGCGTTTGAGCGATGTGTATGCATTAAAGAGAGGGTTGTGTTCTCATTTGGCAGGTACGAGAGTGTCACTTTTGCACTATGGTTTGGTACACCTGGAAGCTCATTGTTGGCATAATTCTCGCCGCTTTCTATTTCTTTGTCAATAACAGCTTTAACGTAGTTGTAGTTTAGGCTCACATGAAAAGTATCGGTGACTAAGAACTTGTTGTAAATGTCAAGACCGTATTTGTGTGATTCATCAATGTTGGTATTTTTTGCATTGACATAAGTCGGATCAGCGTAGTAGTAAATTTCATCTTCTAAGTCAACATAGTAGGCTGAAATTTTGAATTTATTTCGTGATGATATAGCGTTATAGCCTAGAGTAAAACTGTTGGCTTTCATGGGGTTAATAAAACCGTTAAAGGTACCACCGAAGTTAAAAAATCGGTCAATGTCGGGTGCTTGGTAAGAGCGTGAAAACGATGCAAAAACAGAGCGTTCTGTGTTAAACATGTAGTTGTACCCAAGTTCAATACCATGAAGTGTGTTGTCATCTTTTAGATTTTGTGCAGCATCTTTGTATTTATAAGTCACATTTTCATATCGGTATCCCGCTTTAAAAGTGTGATTTCCAGAGTTAAATCGACTCATCACATAAGCAGCAATATTGTTTTTGCTGGTCTTATTGGCGTTAGCATTACGCTCACCGTCAAAAGCATCAATGCCAACACTTACATTTACAGCGCCACTCTCATAATTTAAACTTATTGTTGCAGCATTGTAGTCATACTCGGCTATTGATGTGTAGGTCACATAATTTGATGTTTTATCTTCACGAGATGCCTGCGCGTTAAAAAGCCATTTTTCATTAATTTCATAGAAAAGTGCAAGATCATAAATGTCGCTGTCATACTCTTGTTCAGAAGCACCCCAGTTGGTAGCTCCTGCTTGCGTTGGGTCAGCTTGATATTCATCATACGTTAGAAAACTTCCATAGGTAGCATCTAATCGTGTCGCATGAAAACCTGCTGAAATCTCAAGAGAGGGCGTTGGTGTCAGCGTGATGTCAATGCCACCATTTTTGAGGTCTTGTTCATCGGTGTCGCCTGCTGCGTCAATATCTCTTGGACCATCGGTGTGGTAACGCTCGGCATTAGCACTGATGCTGTAAAAGTCGCTTGTGTGACCCACGTAGAGTGAGCCGTTATAGGTACGGTTATTGCCGGCATAAAGGGTTAGCTCTTTGTCGTTATTTTTCTTAGTAGTAATATTGATGACTCCGGCATTAGCCCCGTCACCACCGGTGACAATACCGCTCGATTTAATAATCTCAATTCTACTAATGGCAGAAGGGGAGATTGAAGAGAGGAGTTGGGGCACTATGTCAATATTGTTCATACGACGACCGTTAATCGTAATGACTACATTTTGGAAACCATCGCCTATGCCGTATCCGTGCATATCAATTTTTTGTGTGAACGGATTCCCGTATGAGGGCATAGCAAAGACAGAGGTTTGTTGATTTAAAAACTCGTACACATTTTGAACATGAGCTTTTTCAATATCTGTTTGTGTATAAATTTCAACGGCATCAGTAGCGCTCAGTTCATTTTGACTTAGCGGTGATGATGTCACCTCTAATGGCTCAAGTGAATACGTTGCTGCATTGGCTAGCGGAGATAAAAGCAGGGATGCTGCTAGTGAGATAAAAATTTCTCTATTGGTCATAAAATTTCCTTTTTTAATTGATTAAATATACATGTAAAATGAGTTTCAATTAATTAAAGGAGGGGAGTTAGATGGTCGCAATGACTGGAAAATGGAGAGTGAATGCTGTTGGACTGGATGGTTTTTAATTCTACAAAGAGAGCGTCTAGTGTCAAAACAGCTACAATGTGAGCCGCTTTGTTGTGTAGTTGCTTCATTTAGAAGCAGCAGTTCATCATCATCTAAAAGATCAGATGCATCATCTTCTTCAGCAAAAATAAGATGACGTGACTCCATGGTTGTTGCGATACTCTCTATGGTAATGTGAACACTATAGGCTTGAATAGCTGAGAGCGTAAAATAGTTTTTACCAAAACCTTTAGGTCGTAACATCGGTTGCCTTGAAATATTTTTAAAATTATAGCACTAAAACCGATTGAATATTTCAAAAAAACAATACACCCGCAGTAAAGAGCGGGGGTATAGTAAGATTAAGGCAGTGAATAAATTATTTTAGTCTCTTATACAACGTACGGCAAGACTAGCATTTTTATTTGCATTGGTTGTATAGCCACCGGAAGTGTAGGCCATTGTTGCATAATCAGTGTCATCTTCAATTGTGGTGGATGACCAATAATAGTAGGCACTGTTTTGAAACTCAGGGTAAATTTCGGGGCGCAATTGGTCATAATCAATTAAAGAAAATAGCTCATTTTTATTGGGGAGTCTCCAGTCATTTAGACCACCAAGAGTAAGATTTTCACAATACTCTAGCGCTCCATCTTCTGTTGCATTGCCAGACCATGAAGCATACTTGATGCTACCATTGTTGTCGCTATAATCATCTTGCCATTGTAGATCTCTTTTGAGGTCTGTAACAATGCCGTTGTTATCTCTTTCATATATTGTTGAGATAAAAGCATCACCTCTAACACAACGTACATTCATATTAGAGCCACTAGGGCTGAGCCATGTAACGGTTTTACGTGTATTGACAAACCAAGCCCAATTTGAAGAGGTTCCTCCTAAATACAATTTAGATGCCCAATAGGCACCGGAATAAGGGTCTAGACTTGTATTGGTGTTTTGAAATACAGGGCTCATTCCATCATGACTATCTGAGATGCTCAGTAACTCTTGCACATTAGGCAGTCTCCAGTTTTCATAGCCATCTGGATTGTAGTTTTCACAATAACTGATTGAATCTTCCCACGGCATCTCTAAAGAGAGTACATCAGAATTATCCTGCCACATAAGTCCCGTGACATGATCTGTAACCACCTCTGTGTTATCATCACGAGTATAATTTTGTGCTACACCTTTTTGATAGTAGCCATCATCAAAGTTGATATAACTAATGGTTTGTCTGGTTTTTTTGATGGAGTGCACTTCAGCTTTTTTTAGCATCTCAATATCATCTACCTTTCC
This sequence comes from uncultured Sulfurimonas sp., assembly GCA_964481625.1. Taxonomy (GTDB): domain Bacteria; phylum Campylobacterota; class Campylobacteria; order Campylobacterales; family Sulfurimonadaceae; genus QNZR01. The sequence continues at coordinate 69 of CAYZUN010000019.1, read as the reverse complement.
ATTACCGCGAATTAAAAAGGCATTAATAGAGATAATCTCATTATCACTCTCAAACTCTTTAAGATCAGC
>CAYZUN010000018.1:0-27549 GCA_964481625.1 uncultured Sulfurimonas sp. | reverse complement strand
TGTCCTTTTTTAACTTACCGTAAAATCTTGTTCAATAAGAATATTTCCATTCACAATAATAGCTAATTTATGATTGCCTCGGTAATACTTTCGTGTTGTTATGGGTTTAAATGAATATTTTTTTGAAAATTCTTTGCTCTTGGTTTTACATGTAAATTCTGAAATTTTAAATACTTTTGTTGAGAGCCTATTGTTTTGCCTCGCGAAGGTAAGGGCATATTCAACTCTTAGTTTTCCTAAACTCTCATTTGAGTGCAGTACAAATGAGAACTCTAACGCATCACCCATCTTCACACTGCTTGGTATGATGACATTCTTAATTGTAATATTTTTAGTATTGGTAAAGCCAAACAAATTTAAAATATCTCTGTCTCCTTCTTTGAGCAAAGTTCGACAACCATGTTTTAAAATCCAATCTCTGTTTTTATTGACTCCCATCCAACGCACGGCAATCTCTTTTACTCTCTCAGGATTATCTTTTGAGATATCATTTAAATTATTGGCAACACTTTTTCGGACATACTCACTCTCGTCATCTTTTAAAACTTCTAAGATTTCAATGACCTTTGAAGGGTCTTTTTTAAAACCATCTAACGCTATTGCCCAAGGAAGTCGCGGTCGGCACCCTTCGCTTGCCAAGCGTCTTATATGCTCATTTTGTGAACATGCCCAAAGCTGCATTTGCCTCATGGTGTCATCTTCATGTTTTACAATGAATTGTCTGACGGCAAATTCTGAACTTGAATGAATTGTAAAATGTTCCAATGCCTGCATTGAGGCAGTAAAGTCATCCATTCCATAGACTTCTACAAAGTCCTGAAAAATCATATTTTCCAAACCATAATTTTGTGGAAGTTTTGAAAACACAATTTTGAGTATTTCAATGGCTTGATTGTAGTTTTTTGGTAGAGAGTCATATAACATCACAGCAATATGCCGCATTCTCTGCTTTAATTCTCTCGATTCCCACGCTGCATCAAAAATGCCGGCTCTAAAGTTCTCAGCATCAAATTGAGAGTAAACACCATTAAGCTCATTTGAAATTACATGTATATAGTCTCTGTTGTATAAATCTTTAAGCAGCTCAGCCATTTAACGCTTGGCTCGGGTAAGAAACCTCTAAAACCACACAGCCAACATCCGTTTTAAATGGACCGTGTAGCTCATGTGGCGGTCTGCTTGCGTAATCCCCTACTTCCAGCCATTGGTCAAAAGCAGCGTCAAATAAATGACCTTCTAAAATCATAATCTCTTCAGGATAATTATGCGATTTAGCTCCAAACTTTGTTGTATCAGCCCCCGCACAAAAGCGAGTTAATCTTGTGTAGTCTCCATTCTCTTCATCAATGGCTAAGGTACACTCTTGAGCCAAACCATTCATGCCGTCAATCTCTTTCCACTTTATACTGCTTGAGTTTTTCATAGCGTTAAAGTATCTCTGCGTAGTTTTCGACATTATAAATCCTTATAAAATATTGTAGTAAATTTTACACAACAGATAGTTTTTATGCTTACTTTTAACATTAATTCTTAACCAACAAAGCAAATTTAGCCAATAATTAAGAAATAGATAGTGTAACTACATAAAAAATTTACTAAGGATAATTATGGGAAAGTATGACGTGCTATTTGAAGATGAAGATAATATCTTTGCAGGAACTCCAAAATCAAAATATTGGGACTTTTATAATAAACTAAGCCCTGAACTTGCCGAAGCTGAATTTGACAAGATTGTTGAAAAAATTGCAGCTTTAGAGATGATGTTGCAAGAGAGCATTCATGAAGAAGAGTTAAACCAAAGAGTTAAACAATATGCAATACAAAACTATGATAGAATGGATGAATATAAAAAGAGTCTCATATAGATGACTACAGAGGTGTCATGAAGTTTATGGCAAGTCAAGGTTACTTTGTTATAGGGGCAGAGGGTGAAAGTTATGATAGTGAGTTTTTCAAATATGTTTTTGAGAGTGCTATTAATACAGCAAGAGATTCACACAATTTATCGCTCTCTAAACTAGCAGTTATGGGACACTCTCAAGGAGGAGGACAAGCCTTTTATGTAATGAATTATTTTCGTAATCAAGGCTATGGTAATGCAAGTAGCTTAGTACTCTACATAGATGGATGGTTCTCTTTTAATATGAACCAGGCAGATTTAGAAGCGATGGATAGCACCGTATCATTTATACAGATGAATGGTGTGCATGGTACAGGCATAGACCCAAAAATACCTTTGAGCATATGGAACCTTTTAGACAACAGCCCTAAATCTTATTTTATGCTTCCTCAATATGATCACAATTATGTAAGCGGTGACTTACAAAATGTATTGGCTAAAAAAGACTTACTATTTCTTATAGGAGCACTTACACAGGACGCATTTACAGGAAGTGAGAAGGGTATGCTGCCATCCCTGCAAATAATAAAACTACATACAGTGATATTCGTAATGCCATGCTGCAAAATACAACAGGATATGACTTCAACTGTACAGGTCTAGGCTACAATGAACAGACGCAGTTGAGTGAAAATAACATAAGCTACTGTGATTATGAAGCGTATGAGTAAAAGAAAAGAGGCTATAATCTCTTTAAATCAATTTTTATAGTAGAAAGAAAATCATGATAAATGAGTATAAAAAGTATTTTAATGGATATGAAATCCCTTCATCACTCATTGCGCTTATAGACTTTAGCAAAGAGATAGAAAATGAATCTTATGCAGAGTCTTTTTATCTACATGCTGATGAAGATATTTTTACCTATTGGCTAGGTAAAGTGTGCAGCGAGGAAGAGGTTCAAGAGTATAGTAGACATATTTTTAAGTTTGCTAACGCAGATGGTACAGGTGGGTTTTATGCCTTTTGGGTAAAAGATGACATCTCTAACCTTGAAGAAGCTCCTGTTATCTGTTATGGTAGCGAGGGTGAAGTAAAAATAGTCGCAAAAAATATTAAGGGACTCATAAAACTCCTTAGTTATGGTCCAGAAGGGATGGATGGAAATTATGCTTTTAGTTGCTCAGACGATTATGATGAATTTTTAGAGTATCACCCAAACTTTTTTACGTTTAGGTCGTGGATAAAAGATGAACTCGGCATAGAGCCTATAAAAGAGTGGCAAGTAACGGAAAGTAAAGAGGTCAACACTCTTATAGAAGAAGCCAATGCTATGTACAAAGATGATTTTGATGCGTGGCAGTATCAATTTTACCCATCTCCACAAGAGCTAGAAGCACAAGAGAGTGTAGCACGAGCCAAAAGAGAAGAAGAGCTTTCTCAAAAAAGGGAACTCATTCATGCTCAAATAAGCAGACATCCTAGCCCTGAACTCTATTTGGAACTAGCTGAAAATGTAGATAACTACGGGGAAAAGACAAAGTACGTGTTAGAAGCATTAAAACTCGATGAAAATCATGTTAATGCTCTTTTTGAAATAGCAAAGTATGATTACACCAATAAACTAAAATACTATCATAAGCTTGAAACTATTTTGCAAAATCCAGAAGATACGAAGCTCTATTATCATCTAGCTATTACATATTATAGTGATGAGGTTTACGATAAGGCTTTAGACTATTATAAAAAATATCTCACTTTAAACCCTGTACCAGAGGAGACTAGCACATGGGGTCTAAAAGAGGTATGCCAAGAACTTGACGTCAACATAGCTGACATTTACAATGAAGCTATTAAAGTTGCTCCAACGAAACAAAACTACTATGAGCTTACTGATATCTATATAGAACAAGAAGATTACCATGAAGCAATGAAAAGCTTAAGAGGACTCTTTGGTATAGCTACAGTTGAGGAGCATGACTATAACATTTGGGGTAGGAACTTCTTTGAAGCAGAGTATTATGACTATGCCATAGAAGTTTTTTACGAGGGTACACAAAAAATAGATGATTTTAATGACAAGGCTTACCTTCACCTAGAACTTGCAGGTGTTTATGAAGCACAAGATAAGCAAAGCAAAATGAAAGAGCAGCAAGACTTAGCCATAACCTACTATAAAAAAGAGTTAGAAATAGAAAAAAATGTAGATGTTAAAGTAAGAATTTTTGAAGATATAGCCAATATTTACGATAATCAAGATGATGATGAATCCTATATACGATGTATGGAACAAGCATTAGCACTCAGTGATCGTGATAAGCACAAATCACAAATTCTCTACTATATTGCTCAAGGATATGAAGGTTTAGGAAATACAGAACAAGCCATTGCCTATGCTACGAAATCCTACTTGCTTGATGAAGATGACTCTGTCACAGAGTATATTCAAAGATTAAAGGGAAATACTAAAACAGGTATTTGGACAAAAATAAAAAAGTTTTTTAACATTTCATAGGGGAAAAGATTGGAAACAGAGGAACATTATTTAGTAGAAGCGATGCAAGAGTATTTTGGAGAACTTAGCCTTAAAGAGAGAAATCTTATTGCTGTATCCATCAATAAGATGAATGAAGATATAGCTAGTGCTAGAGACAAATTCAATATCTCCTCTTACGAAACTTATCGCTGGATGGAAAATGACTGTTTTATGGAATTTTCAGACAATGATACACCCAAAGTACTAGCCAAGGCAGACTATGTTGGTTCCATAGTTTGTAATGAATGGAGGTGGAGCTACTCAGATGAAGAAAAAGAGATAAATAAACAGTGCAAGGAAGAGATACTTCGTTTTAAAGCATTTATACAGCAGTATGACTTTAGTTACCTTAAAACGGATGTATTTCCAGCAGATGAGCACATAGGCTGGGTGATGAGTGCCATAGCTTCTTTGGCTATGAAATCAAAGCTCATTTACAAAATAGACCGCTGTGAAGCAACAGAGTTTTATCTGTTTTCTCACATTGTTAAAATTTAACTTACACACTCTAATAATAGAGCCAGCTATTTATACGAAGGCTCTTTCATCATATCTTCAACTGAGACATTATATTTTTTTGCAAGTTGTTCTGTAAGTTGGCATGACTTACTTGGGTCAGATACCATCATTTGATTTGCTTGATGATACAAGTCACTCTTCTCTAATGTCTTAGCTAAACCTTGAGATAGGAGTATATTTGATACATTAAGAAATCTTATGCTTGCATCAGCTAATGAACATTCTCCTCCTTTTTTTCCTCCATCTTTTCTAAGTTCTGCCATACTCAATGTACTCTTAGATGCCTCTTTAAAATCAACACCGTACTCTTTTGCAATTTTATCGTATGCTGCACAGGCTTCACTATACTTTTCTTTCTCCATTAGTACACCAACATCTGTTAGTGCAGGAGGCATCAGTTTAATGCTACTATCATTAGTTTTCATGTACTCTTGCATACGCTTGCCACCTTCTGCACCCAACATCATCATTTTATTGTAAGCCTCATCTTTTGTACATGTAGTGCTCACTGTTGCTACTGATGCATTTAGTGATACAACTGTTGCTAAAGAACACAACATCATTACCGTAATTTTTTTCATTTTATTTCCTTTGATTATTTAGATTTTAAATTTAATTTAAGCCATTTTTGGTAATTGTCATTTTCCAAGAAATCTTGAAAATCACCAAAGTCAGGATATTCTTTTAATACACTTTTTACAAGCTCAAACGCTTCAGTCTCTCTTTGAAGTTTTAGTAAAATTCGTACTTTAGTATCGTAGAGATAGTAATGCTCTTCTCCTCCCATATACCTTAATGCATCATTAGCAACTGACAACGCTTCATTTAGCTCTTTGTCGTTTGTTGCACTTTCCATTAAATACCAAGCAAGTCCATTCCCTGCATGTATATAAACTTCAACACGAAAAGCACCCTCTTCCGTAAATATCCACTCTCCCGTACTCGTCTGATTATCTAAAAAGTTCAATACATTTTTTGCTACACTTATAAAATCTTGCTGTGTACCATAAGTAAAGTCTGCACCTCCTGTTTCAAAACAGGTTTTTAATAACCCGTACTGCGTCCACAGATAATCATATTCACTTATTTTTGAACCTGAGTTAACTCTTTTAAGTGCTTTAATAAGTGATGTTCTAGCAGAAGCAGGGTCTGGATATACTAACCGTGCCGCTTCAGCAATTAATTCATGTACATCATCACTACTATCTTCAGAAATTGGAAATTGCTTGTACGCAAAACTTGGTAGAGACACCTCTGCCATAACAGAACTACTCATTGCTAATATACATGTAAATGTTAAAATTACTTTTTTAAATATGTCCATCTTTTATCCTTTTAAAATAGGTTAAACTAACCACACTGCCAATATGCATCATCTTCATAAACATACATGATCCCAGTTGCTAAATTCAGTCTATCATCTAGGGTATCTATACTCTCGTCAAATTGACAGATAAAACCCTTTTCATCTCTATCTTCATTTTGCATCCATCTAGGCGAACCTCCTATGTAATTATTATTATAGATAGCCCTTTCGAGTTCTCTCTCCATGGAATCATCTGCTAATTTAAGAATATCTAATTTTAGGAGATTTTTGGGGATTTGAATAGGAATAATTTCAATACTCTGTTGTGTTAGTTGAGGAAGCAATGTAATATCAAGTGATTTTGCATCAATATCTTTTTGTGTAAGAAACATTACTTTACTCTCCTGTGTCATTATCTCATATGCTTCATTCTCCTCATAGCTTGAAACATACAGACTAATAGCTCTTATTCCCTTATATCGCTCCTGCAGTAATGGAATCTCTTCTAAGTCAAGAGTCCATATATGTTGCATAGACTCATCACCATACATAGGATAATTGCTACTATTTACTCCAGCAGGAACTCCTCCTACTTTAGAGAGAGTCCCTCTCTTTTGAGATATGGCATTAAAAATATAAATCGTCTCCTGCTCCGAAGCATTTATCTGCATTTTATACTTTTCAAGCAGCCGAAAAAGATCCTCCACTCTAGTGTAAAATCTCTCTTTTTTACATTGAGTCATTAAATCTTCTACAGTAATAAAGCATATATCATTCATTTTTAAAGAGACAAGCTCTTTGTACTCACTTTTTTCAGCTATGCCATACCCTCTTTTAAAATCTTTATAACATGCAACATAAAATATAAAACCTGCTTTTTTCAACACCTTAGCACTCTGTTTGTATAGCTCTATATCTGAAATCTTCCATACTTGTCTGTTGTAACTTAGTGCTGACTCATGCTCTAGGTAATACTTCTCTTGGTTTTGTTTGTAGGTATTTTCTATTTTTTGAATATAGTCAAAGTTTATCTCTTTATTATAAAATTGTAAAAGGCTGATAATACCTTGTTGCAATCTCTTAGGTTCTATGTCAATCCATCTATTTTGCTCTGTTGCAGTGTCAAAAAAGTAATCTTCCAAATCGTTACCATGATAGTTTAATGATACATAATCTAATATATTTAATCCATCTCGTTCAAGTATTTTAATATCTTTTTCTTTTGCTTGGAGGAGGTATCTTTTATTTGCCTTTTCTTGGTCGTCTTCAATGTATTGAGTATAGTATTTTTTGCCATTTTTATTTTTAAGGTAGAGTTCCTTATTTTTAAGTGCATGTGCCACCTCAGCAATAAAATCGGTGTCATTCTCTTTTAGAACTATTAAAGAAAGAGGAAAAAGAGGCTTCCATTCACCAAGATAATTAAAAAACTTACGCATATCATTGTATCTTTTGATTCTTACTCCCGCAATGGCGAGTGCAACTACGCCTAAAATCAATTTCAATCGACTCTCTATCTCTCCCGTACCAAAAAGATATAGATACTTAACACCTATGTATAAAAGCCATAAGGTAACCAATAGTCCAAAAAATTGTTTTATATTTTCTTTCATTGTCTCTCTTTAATAAAAATACATGTAAATACAAAAATTACTTTTTTTAGTCTGTTCATTTTTTTCCTTTTAATCTAAGAGATATGTTATGATTGGTATAGTCTCTGATTTTAACCCGATATCAACAGGTTCAGTAATCTGCATAACAACCTGTGCAGTAGATTGGTCTTCTTCATTTCCAAGTCCTAGTTGAGTATAATGGTTCGAACCCCACGATAAAAGGCTTCCATTACTCTTTAAAGCAAGATTATGAGCGGCTCCTGTGGAAATTTCTAAGATACCGCTTACTCCACTTACAACAGTAGGTACAATACTATCAGAGAATGTTCCATTGCCAAGCCGACCACTATAATTATTACCCCATGACAAAAGTGTTTTGTCTCTTTTTAATGCTATAGTATGTGAGGTTCCTACTGCAATAGCAGTGATATTGCTGACTCCTTCTATGGCGATAGGAGTTGAACTATCTGTTGTTGTTCCATCTCCAAGCTGTCCATAATTATTTCTTCCCCATGCTAAAAGTGTTCCATCGCTTTTGAGAGCTATTACATGTCGTATTCCTGCGGCAATAGCAATGATGTCGCTAGCACCATTAACAACAATTGGGCTAGAACTATTGTTTGTAGTACCATCTCCAAGTTGACCAAAAGTGTTCAATCCCCATGCTAAAACTGTTCCATCATCTTTAAGTGCAAGCGTGCCATAAGACATAGCAACAATAGAAATAATTCCACTAACACCACTAACAGCAACAGGAGTGGAACGCTTTGTTGTTGTTCCATCTCCAAGTTGACCATAAGCATTTGAGCCCCATGTCAATACTGTTCCATCTTCTTTCAAGGCAACAGAATGAAGTGTTCCTGCAGCAATAGCAGTAATAGTACTTGCATTATGAACAGCAACAGGTAATAAACGCTGAGTATCTGTGCCATCTCCAAGTTGACCAGCATCATTGTTACCCCATGACAAAAGCGTACCATCAGCTTTTAAAACAATGCTAAAATAATGGCCTCCAGCAACTGATATAATATTGTGTACAGCTGTAATGCTAATCGGTGTAGAACGCTCAATCTCAGTCCCATCTCCTAACTGACCTTGCACATTATTTCCCCAAGCTAATAAAGAGCCATCATCTTTTAAAGCAAAAGAGTGAAAACTTCCTGCTTCTATTCTAGAACTCTCTGCCGCAACAGAACTGCTCATTGTCAATATACATGTAAATGTTAAAATGACTTTTTTTAGTGTACTCATTTTTATCCTATTAATTTTTAGTTTAAGAGATACGTTATAACTGAAGGATTAAAGTTTTTAGCCTCAGGAACGGCTTGACAATGCGCTTGAGTTTGTAAAAACTCTTCATAAGTACTGCCCGATTTACTTTTCATAAACACTCTTACATCTTCATCATTTGAGTAAAGTTCACAGTTGTTATTTAGCTTAAACTCATCTTCTCCTAACTGCTCAAGTTGAGTAATTGAACTTGGTATTTCACCGCTAAAATAATTGTTATTTAAATAGAGCTTGATAAGGTTTATCAAATCTCCAATAGATGAGGGAATAGTTCCTGTAAAATTATTTCTGTCTAATTTTAAAGTCTCTATGGTTAATAAACTACCAATCTCTACCGGAATAGTTCCAACAAATTGATTTTCATCTAAAGCTAACTCCTGTATTACTGCTAAATTTCCAAGTTCTGGAGGAATGGTTCCACTTAAGTTATTACCACCTACATTAAAACCAATAAGTCTTACTAAGTTTCCAATTTCAGAAGGAATAGTTCCACTTAAATTATTTACAAATAGATATAGACCTGTAAGGTTTGTTAAATTTCCAAATTCGGTTGGTATACTTCCACTCAAATAATTATATGACAGATGAAGATAACCTAAATTTATTAAGTTTCCAAGCTCTGGGGGAATAGTACCTGTTAAACTATTACCAAAAAACAGAAGATGCTCCAGGCTTGTTAAATTTCCAATTTCTGAAGGAATACTCCCTCTTAAGTTACATGTATACATATGAAGCATTGTCAAGTGTACTAAATCCCCAATTTCTGGAGGTAAAGAACCATTTAAGTTATTTTTGTAAAATACTAATCTTGTAACATTTCCACTATCATCGCAACTAACACCATGCCAACTATTTATACATGGATCATCCAGCATCCAGTTTGTATTTTCAATCCAGTTGTCACCATCAGTACTGTTATAAAGAGCTACTAAAGCAGCTCTTTCAGTGTCAGAAGCTGCCATTAGAGAGCTATTTATTGCCAATATACATGTAAATGCTAATATTACTTTTTTTAGTCTGTTCATTTTTGCCCTATTTTTGTTCAGTTATCTAACACAGCTATTAAGATTTTAACATTTCAAACTGAATATAAATACTTATTTAAAACATTAATTCTCAACATAGCCAACAGTTTTAGCAAAGAATTAAGAAATAGATAGTATAACTACATAAAAAATTTACTAAGGATAATTATGGGAAAGTATGACGTGCTATTTGAAGATGAAGATAATATCTTTGCAGGAACTCCAAAATCAAAATATTGGGACTTTTATAATAAACTAAGCCCTGAACTTGCCGAAGCTGAATTTGACAAGATTGTTGAAAAAATTGCAGCTTTAGAGATGATGTTGCAAGAGAGCATTCATGAAGAAGAGTTAAACCAAAGAGTTAAACAATATGCAATACAAAACTATGATAGAATGGATGAATATAAAAAGAGTCTCTACATAGAATTTGCAGCTGAGTTACTCTTTCAATTTGACAATTAAGGCTTAAAAGGAGGTCTCATCAAAAAGGTAGTTCTCATCACAGGCAGTAGCTCTGGCATGGGTAGAGCTACTGCTGAGCTTTTAGCAAAAAATGATTTTATCATCTATGCAGGAACAAGAGACGTCCGAAACTTACAAGATTTAAAACACAAAAATATTATTCCAATTGAATTAGATATTACTAACGCTGCAAGCATAAAAAAAGCTATCGACATCATTTACTCCCAGCATAAACAGCTTGACATACTCATAAATAACGCGGGGTACGGACTCGTTTGTACTGTTGAAGATGTGAGTGAAGAAGAGATGTATGACCAGTTCAATATTAATGTATTTGGAGTTTTAAGAGTTTGTAAAGCCGTCATTCCTATTATGAGAAAAGAGCAGAGCGGAATTATTATAAATATTAGCTCATTTTTAGGCAAAATCGGGCTTCCGCTTCTTACTCTGTATAACTCAAGCAAGTACGCAGTTGAAGGAATTACCGACTCTCTACGTTATGAGTTGAAAGATTTTAACATCAGAGTTCATTCTATTATGCCCGGTTTTTTTGATACAAAATTTGCAAGAGACAACTTAGTTACCAACCTCGAAACGTTTGACGAGAACTCACCCTATTCAAAATTAGTATCAAACCTTGCACCCGTTATTGTTGAGCAGATAAATAGCGGTAATGATGCTAAACTCGTGGGTAAAATGATTTTAGAGATTATACAAAATAACAAATTCCCTGCCCGTGCAACCATAGGGGACAAAGCCGAAAAATTCATACCCATGAGAAAAGAGCTTAGTGATGAAGATTTTGAGCGAAGAGTCACAGAGTATTACAATCTATAATGGAAAGTTTTTTCTTTAATATCACCGATACCCGATATAAAATCACAGAACTTTTTAAAAACAGTGATGAGCATATTACAAGAGTAGATATCTCTAATGGCGTCGTGTTTTTGGATCTGTCTTTAAACTCGAATGAATACTTAGACTTTCATATTAAGAACTTAGATAGAATGATTATGATTTCTGTTGTCAAAAACGGTACATTGACACTTCATGACAACATAGAAAAAAAAATACATGTAAATAAAAATAGTGCTATTAATATCTACTGTTCTTCCAGACAAAACCTAACGCTCAGTACAAAAAAGAATGAAAAATCAGACATATTTATTCTGTTTATTGCTGATTTTTTCCTAAAAAGATATCTAACATCAAATAGAGATGAACCTATTGATTTTTTATATCATAAAATTCAAAACGAGATATCGCTAGAACCTGTCAATACTCAGCCCATTGATGCTCTTAGCCTCTATTTAATCCATAAAATCATAAATGCTAAACTAAACAGTAGTATGAATAGTATTCGATGCGAACATAGTGTTATAGAATTTTTAATACACAGACTCTCTGTGTATGATATGATTCATAACGATATAAACGATGAAGAGTTCTGTATCTCTAAAAGAGCAAAAGATATTTTACTCAAAAGTTTTGTATCGCCTCCGACTATTCACACGCTTGCTCATCTTTGCGCTACCAACGAATCAAAACTAAAAGTAGTATTTAAAAAAGTCTATAAAACTACTATCTATAACTACATACAAAAGCTTAGACTCGAAGAGGCCAATCTTTTACTAAAAGAGCAATCTTTAACCATTGGAGAGATCAGTAAAAAGATAGGCTATAAACATCAAGGACACTTTAGTAAACTCTTTTTTAGTACCTATGGCGTTTATCCAAAAGATTTACTTAAACGTTAAAAATTCCTCTTGTGCTAAAATAAAATTCTTCTAGTGCTAAAAACCCCTTGATACTAAGATAACCTTTTTTATACACTTACTTTATCACAAATGGAGGAGTTCACAATGTCAAAAATAGTTTTAATAACAGGTGCGAGTTCAGGAATGGGAAAATTAACAGCAGAGTTTTTAGCTCAAAACGGCTATACCGTTTATGCCGGAACAAGAGATATAGCTGCAACTAGCGGTGATTCTTCACTTAAACATATTTACATTGATGTGACTAAAACAGAGACCATCAATAATGCCGTTGATTTTATCATTAAAAACGAAGGCAAAATTGATGTTCTTGTAAATAATGCGGGTTATGGTCTTCTCTCAACTGTTGAAGATGGAACCGATGAAGAGATGTTTAATCAGTTTGATGTCAATGTATTTGGACTACTTAAAGTTACTCGCGCGGTTCTTCCCTTTATGAGAGAGGCTAGAAATGGCGTTATTATCAATATATCGTCATTTCTAGGAAAAATGGGTCTTCCACTGTTAACACATTATAATGCTTCAAAATACGCGGTTGAAGGTATTGTTGACTCGTTAAGATTTGAAACGCTTCCCTTTAATGTAAGAGTTCATTCCATACAATCAGGACTTTTTGGAACAAACTTTGTTCAGAGCGGACTCGTTGCAAATGCTGCAACTTCAGCAGAGGATTCACCCTATCATGACTTAGTAGCTCACTTTGTACCCATTGTTGCCAAAGCTATCAACGAAGGACCAAATCCCCAGCCCATTGCCGATGCAGTTAAAAACATCATTGAAGATGAACATTCAAAAATTTTTGTACCTGTAGGTGGCGAGGCAGAGACATTTATTCCAATGAGAAAAGCGTTGAGTGATGAGGCATTTGAGGCAAAAGTTAAAGAGACTTTTGGAATCTAGTTATGCATCATATTATATTTTTAATATTAACTCTTTTACCCCTTTTAGCTGAGGATTCATTGAGACAAAAAGCATTAGATAAAGGTTTGAGGTCTATTCCTACTGATTTTGAGATGTTAAAATCTCAGGTCGATGACCCCAAAAATCCTATGACAATTCCTAAAATACGTTTAGGGAAAAAACTATTTTTTGATAAAAACCTTTCAAAAGACAGAACCATTGCTTGTGCCTCATGCCACGACATAAAAAAGGGTGGCGAAGATGGTAAACCCACCGCTATTGGCTATAAGGAACTGCCAAATCCAAGTCATTTAAATAGTCCCACTGTTTTAAATACAGCATTTTCCAAACACCTGTTTTGGGATGGCAGAGCAAATTCACTAAGAGAGCAGGCAAAAGGCCCTATGCAAGCGCATTTTGAAATGGCATCTACGCCTGAATTAGTTGAAGAAAGGGTAAAAGAGAGCGCTGAGTATCAAGAAATATTTAGAGAAACTTTTGGTCAGGACTCCATCACTTTTGACAATATAACAAAAGCAATAGCAGTTTATGAAAAGACTCTTGTAACGAGAGGAAAGTTTGATGATTTTTTAGATGGGGATAGTGATGCTTTAAACTCTCAAGAAAAAAGAGGACTAAATCTTTTTATAGATATGGGGTGTAAAGGGTGTCATTTTGGTTCTGCTATCGGTGGTCAAAAAATTCAAAAATTTCCGCTTAGAGATTACAACAGCATCATCGATTTAACGACTACTTTTAATGAAGAGACCAAAGGACGAAGTGTTAGTCAAATTAGTCTTAATTTTGACATGTACCACCCCTATCCTTTTGAAAACAGAGGTGGATTTATGGGCAAAGATGGACAACAGATGTTTAGAGTTCCCATTCTAAGGGACATCTCTAAAACGGGACCTTATTTTCATAATGGAGTCATTAAGACACTACGAGAAAGTATTGAAATTATGAGTAAAAACCAGATTGGAGTTGACCTTTCAAAAAGTCAACTTGATGCTATGGAAGCCTTCTTGAAATCACTTGATGGTGAGCTAGTTGATTACAAGCTTGATGATTAAATATCTTGCTCAATCACTTTTTTGAACTGTCCAAAATAAACTGCATCTAAGTCGGTTAAACTCATGGTCACATCATTACATGTAAATTTAGAACCACCAATAGTACCTATCTTTTTACATGTAAGATTACCAAGCGTTGCTTCAAAAGCAGCAGCATTCTCAGGTGTTACTTCAATAATTGCGCGAGCCATACTCTCTGCAAAAATATCTTTGTCATTATCTAATTCTACAGTTACATCACAACCTAAACCACTTGTAGCAGCCATTTTTGCTAAGGCAATGGCTAAACCTCCTGAGCTACAATCTTTTGCAGCACGGAGTAGCCTTTTTTTGTTTCCTTCAATTACTAAATCCCAAAGAGCCAACTCTTTTTCGTAGTTAATCTCAGGCAGTGTTCCAGCAACCGTGTTGTAAAGCTCTTTCATATAAAGAGATCCACCAAACTCACTTCGGTTATCACCCACTAAGTAAAGCAGGTTCCCCTCTTTTTGAAAGTTAGACATCAGTACATTGTTTTGGTCATCATTGACACCAACCGTTGCAATTGAGGGTGTAGGGAAAACTGAAATGCCATTAGTCTCATTGTAAAGCGATACATTACCACCAATAACTGGAGTCGTAAGCTCAGCACACGCCTCTTTAATTCCTAGACACCCCTCAGCAAACTGCCACATAACCTCTGGATTTTCAGGGTTTCCGTAGTTAAGACAGTCCGTAATTGCCAACGGTCTCGCACCACTCATAGCCACATTACGACCACTTTCAATAACTGCTGCTGCCGCACCACCACGAGGGTCAACATAACAAAAACGTACGTTACAGTCACTACTCATAGCTAAAGCTTTACCGTTCTCTTTAACACGAATAACAGAAGCGTCTAACTGACCACCTTTTTTAATGGTGTTAGTCTGAACCATTGAGTCATACTGCTCATAAACCCAAGCTTTATCTACCACCTCCATTGAGCCAATGAGTTTTTCAAATGCTACTTGGTTTGGAATGGGAGCAAAGTCATTTACACTGACTTTTTCAAGACCATCTAAATATTCAGGTCGTTTAGTAGGACGGTCAAGAATTGGTGCTTCTTCACTCACTGGGTCAACTGGAATCTCAGCACATTTCTCTCCATGCCAAAACAGTTCCATATTGCCCGTAGCAGTCACTTCACCAATAACCGCAACATCAAGTTCCCATTTCTCGAAAATATCAATAATGGCTTGCTCACTGCCTTTTTTAGCACAGATAAGCATACGCTCTTGTGACTCTGAAAGCATGAAGTCATAAGGAGTCATTCCCTCTTCACGAGCAGGAACTTTGTCAAGGTGCATAATCATTCCCGACCCCGAACGTCCTGCCATCTCAAAAGAGCTAGAAGTAAGCCCTGCTGCACCCATGTCTTGAATTCCAACAACATGGTCAGTTTTGAAAAGCTCCAAACACGCTTCTAGTAGAAGTTTTTCAGTAAAAGGGTCACCAACTTGAACCGTTGGGCGCAGGTGTTTTGACTCTTCAGTAAACGAGTCAGAACTCATTACCGCACCACCAAGACCATCACGTCCTGTTTTACTTCCAACGTACATTACAGGATTACCGATGCCCTCTGCTTTTCCGTAGAAAATCTCATCTGACTTTGCAATTCCAAGGTTAAAGGCATTGACTAAAATATTGCCGTTGTAGCACTCATCAAAACTGATTTCACCACCAATGGTCGGTACACCCATACAGTTACCATAACCACCAATTCCCTCTACAACACCACGCACTAAATAACGCTGATGAGAACTAATTTCATCATCATTCATCACATTACCAAAACGTAGCGAATTAAGACTAGCTACGGGACGCGCACCCATAGTAAAGACGTCACGCATGATTCCACCAACACCTGTTGCCGCACCTTGGTACGGTTCAATAAAACTCGGATGGTTATGACTCTCCATCTTAAAAACAGCTGCATAGCCATCACCAATGTCAATAACACCGGCATTTTCACCCGGACCTTGAATAACCCACGGTGCCTCAGTTGGAAAACCACTCAGATGTTTTTTAGATGATTTGTAACTACAGTGTTCACTCCACATTGCCGAGAAAATACCTAACTCAATAATGTTTGGTTCACGATCTAAAATTTTTTTGATGTTGGCATAGTCTAACTGCGAAAGCTTATGTTGGGAGAGTACCTCGTCAATATTATCTAATGGCTTGCTCAATGGGGTTCCTTGCATTTACATGTAAAATGGAAAATTTAAAGAGAGATTATAGCTAAAAGCGAATTATGTAAAACTAAAGGGCATTTCTAAATGTTCTTGTAGCTATACGTAAACAACACTTAGTATTTTTAGTAGTAACCTATACCCCATATTGGCGTATTCCCGCCAATCAGGTGTGTGACAATCAAGCGTGGAGTTCCAACGCAACAGTGAATGTCTCTGGTGCAACAGAAGGAATGACCTCCTCAAGCACTCTCGTACAAAATTTAAACTATCGTATTCTCTCGATTAACGAAACAAAATCTGTCACAGCAGGAACCTTTACTACCATCAAGGTTAAAGAAGAGGATAATGACGGAATTTCCTATCTCTTTGGAGTAATATTTCCACAAAAATACATGTAACTCTTTTTTACATGTATTTTTTATACTACATCATCCAATAATTTTTCGATAGTCTCAAACCTAAATACAAACCCACTCTCCAAGAGTCGTTTTGGATATACACACTGTCCATCACTTAATATTTGTGCACCTTCTCCAAATACCAATTTCAATACAAAAACTCGAACAGGTAAAAATGCTGGGCGATGAAGCTTTTTAGCCAAAGTTTTTGTAAATATTTGGTTTGTTACAGGATTTTGTGTTGTAAGATTAAAAATACCTTTTAGCTTATTATGATAGATAACATGCTCATACGCTCTTGCTAAGTCTTCAACATGGATATAAGAAAACGGCTGTTTCCCATCTCCTATCACACCACCCAAACCTAGCTTAAATGGTAACAACATTTTTTTGAGTGCTCCTCCATCACCAAGCACAACTCCAAGCCTAAATATCACTAAGCGTTTATTCACTTTGAGTGCTTCTTTCTCCCAATCTTTACAGACCTCTGCTAAAAAAGTCTGCCCATAGAGAAAATCATCTTCATCACATGCAGTATCATTTTCATAAATTCCGATGGCAGAAGTAGAGATAAATAGTTGCTCTTTTTCATTAGTATTGATAGCATCTACCAAAGCTTTTGTACTCTTTATGCGACTACGGTAAATCTTTTTTTTATGTTTTTTAGTCCAACGCTGGATAATATTTGCACCTGAGAGATTGATAATAACATCTGCTTTGGCAATCTTCTCTTTTAAAAGTTCTTTCTGCGTTAGCTCCTCTCTTTTTATAGTCATTACTTCATAGTTTTTATCATGAAAATACTTTTTAAGATACGTCCCAACAAAACCACTTGAGCCTGAAATTGCAATAACTTTCATGACTGCTTCTCTCCGCATGAAGCACAGAAGAGCGTATGCTTATAAATTTCACTATCACAAGCCTCACACTTTATCTTTAAGCCTTCTCCACAGAAGGCACAGTAGTTATCTTTTTTATCACGCCTTGTACCACAGTTAAAACAACTTTCTCGTTTGACATTAAGAACTCTTGTATCTTTCATTGCTCTCTTTTTTTCACTGTTATTCTGTATTTTATGGATGATGACTCCAAACAGAATCAAAAAGAAAAGCACTCCCAAAATGTTCAATACAATTATCATGTTATGTGAAGTAAAAAATGCAATAAGATTTGCTAAAAACACTTTTGGAATGATGCTATATATCAGTTGGATAAGCTCAACTAATCCATATAGTGTTGCCGCAGATGCTACATAAAAAGAGAGTTGAGCAAAGATATGTTTTTCTCTTTTTGCAAGAAATCTATATAGAAAATAGAACAATAACCAGATAGGAATGAGAAAAGCAAACACTTGCATACTGATTTTAAAGCGATAAAATTTTTGCTCTTTTTCTAATCCTGATAAAATGCTATCTTCAGACTTATCTACAAGAAGTTTGAACTCTTGTAAAAGAGGATAGTTCATAATGTCACTTTTTTGAGCAATAAGTATTTTTAGCCCATAATCTTTTTTGCTTAAAATTTCAAGCTCTTTTTTTACCGTATCAGTATCGGAATGCAGTATGGATTTTTCTTGGTCTTGTCTGCTTATCTTTTCAAGCAGCATATTTGAATATTCACGATTCAATCTTCTCGTTTTCTGATTGATTTCATTTTTCTTTTGCTCTAATATGCGAATTTGACTAATTTCTGATTGGATGTAATGATTGTTAATGATCGTGGTGTATTTTTTCTCTAAGCTTTGACAAACTGGCTCTGTTCCAAAGCCATAATAACTATTATTATAAGGTGTTGCAGTATATTTTTCAAAATCAAATATATGAAAATCGGCATTTAACGCAAACCTTTCACATTGGTAGCCATATTTTTGCTCAGGAGAGGTTGTCTGCCTGATGCTACTCTCAATTCCCATAGCAATTAGCCACAGCGAGGTAAGAAAAAATAGAATCATCAAAAATTTTGAAAACCGTGTTAACTCTGTTTGATTGATGGTAAAAAAACTTTTTTTGTAATTTTTCATGCCATCGATAATCTTTTTTAAAAAATTCATAACTTTCCTTTCACCGATATAATTGTACTTCTAATGTACTTTATTGCCTCTAAACTAGTCTAGCCCCATCTTTCAATACTACATTACTACATTTTTTTTGCATCATTAAACGCTACTATCTCAATGCGTCAAAAAAAATGACATAGGAGTCAATTATGAAAACAGTACAAACAGTAGGAGTTGTTTCAGCAGTTCTGGCAATGCTAATCTTGAGTGGTTGTAATAATAACAGTACACCAAAAAGTGCAGACGGAACTTCTGAAGTTTATGAAACCCCTGAGCAGATAGATCCAAAGGTTATTACGATTGATTGGGAGTTGCTTTTAAATGCAGACGTAACAGACAATAGCGGGCAAGTTGCTACAAGATTGAGTGATGGGCAGTATCGCTTTGATAATAACATTACCTACCCGGTCTCTGCTACTAACGGCTATATTGATGCTAACAATAACGGCATAGTTAATGAAGGTGAGGTTGTTAACGACATTGAATTCAAAGCAATAGATGGTCGCGTAATAACACTGGCGAGCACTATAGCATTAGATACCCAAATGCGAGCCATTTTAGAACAGGATTTTGGACTAACAACTAACCAAATTACCTCAAAAACACCTAGTGAAGATCAAGATATAGAGGCTTTCACCGATACACTTTTCACCTATATATTGGAAAATAGTTACAGTAGTGTACAGACCATTTCAGAAGAAGAGCTTAAATCACTGTTTGATGCCTTCATGACCCTGCGCAATTCATACGAAAGTGAATAATACAAAAATACATGTAAATTCAACCAAAAGGATTTACATGTATAGCTAAACTATGGTTATGCAATACACCTAAAACAATTTTAAACATAAGAATTTATTGCAAACTAGTGTCAAAAAATCCCGCATCGGAATTAATATATTTTGACATCATAACCCCTGTCAAAATAAAAAACAGCAACGTAAGCAGAAGATGTAATGTGTGTGCATAAGGATAAATCGTTTCCATATGTTGAGTGCCTTTTTTAAGAGAGTTTGAGTTATCATACTGTAACTAAAAAGGATAAGATTTTTTGCCCACAGAGTATGGAGATAGAGAACGTTGCTATAAATGCTACCGTCCAAAAAGCAGCTGTATGTGCCTATATGTTCATAACATTGAGACCAAAACAAAATTCATTATTTTAATGCACATTAAAGAGTTCAAAAAGACGAAGAACAATACAGGAAGATTGACGCACCTCTCTTTGAAGAATTCAGAACTCTATATTGGTGAATCCTTTGCAGAGCATTTACATGTAAATAACCTCATAGATGATGAGGATAACAACTGTTATGTGCTCTACCCTTCGCAAAATTCTCTGAGTTTAAATAATACATGTATTTCTCATAATAACAAAACCAGTGTCATCTTCATCATTGATTCTACGTGGGCATGTTCTAAAAAAATGTTGTACCTCACTCCAAAACTCGATGCCCTGCAAAAAATTAGTTTTACTCATGACAAAATATCACAGTACCAAATTAAAGCACAACCGGAGGATCACTGTCTCTCCACTATAGAATCAACACTGTGTGTACTGGAACTTTTAAATCAAGACGGAACCGAAACCATCACGCAGAACTCTTTAGAGAAGTTTTTAAACCCATTTATCGAAATGATTAATTACCAATTAGAGTGTGTTACAAGTGCGGGACGAGAAATTCGTTATAAAAAGCATTCCACAAAGTAAATTATTTAAAACTAAAATCTGCTTCACTGCGGATATTCTTTTTAAGTGAAAAAATGGGGATATACTCAATTTTTACCACTTCATACTCTTTTTTTCCAAGCGGAAGTGCCACAATAAACGCATCTTCTTCAACTTTTCCAAGCATAGCGCGTGAGAGCGGTGCGTGTACGGAGATAAGGCCGTTTTCAGGTTCACTCTCTAGGACGCCACAAATAGTGTAACGCTCCTCAGAATCACTATCTAAATCTAAAAGTGTAATGGTAGAGCCAAAATTAATGCGACTGTGCTCAAGCTCTGAAGGGTCAATAATTTGCGATTTTTCAATCATTGAATTGAGGTAAAAAAGACGCTTGTCAATGTGACGTAGTTTCTCTTTAGCTGCATGATATTCAGCATTTTCACTGCGGTCACCTTGTTGGGCGGCAACTTGTTTTTCACGATTCACTTGAGGTTTTTCGACATCTTTTAAAAATCTAAACTCTTTTAAAAGGGCATCATGCCCTTGAGGTGTAATGGGTTCAATTTTTGACACTACGCTTACTTGTTAAATCCAATAATATAATACGTGTCTTTACCATCAACTTTTTGAAGTTCTACTTTATATTTATTGGAAAAATGCTCAATCTTCTCTAATGCTTCTTCTTTAAGTTCAACACTTGGAGACTCAATTTTAATTTTAAAATAATCATTTGAATTTGACATAGCAACATATGAGCTATCAATTTGCAACGCTTTGTGTAGCTCAAAAATATGTTTTCCAATCTTATCAAAACCTTTGGTGTTCTCAATAATACGTTCTACTTGTCCTGTTAATGCCTCATTTGACATGTACCCTAATCCATTTAAAACTGCATCTGCTTGCATTACATTCCTAACTTAATTAATTTTTTTAGGCAATTATAGTAACATAAATAGATTGATAAAGACAAAACAGATACAATATATAAAAAATTAAAGATACTCATATATGAAAAACTTTTTTAAAACTATCATTAACAAAATTCCGCCACTTCCTGAGTCGGTAATAAAGATAGAACAGTTGGCTAAAGACCCTGATACCACTTATAAAACTGTTGCCAGCACTTTAAATACAGACCCTATCTTGAGCTCTGAAATTTTAAAAGCTGTTAATTCTCCAATCTATGGCTTTTCTCGCGAAATCAAGACGCTTGAAGGTGCCATATCACTTTTTGGAATTGGCACGATTCGTGCTTTTGTCTTAGCCGTTTACATCAGAGAGAATTTTAATTTTAATCTTGAGCCTTACGGTATCACTTCAAAGCAGTTCTCAACCACAGCAACAAAGCAGCACTCCCTCGCAACATCTTGGTATTTAAAAAGCGAATCAAAACTCTTTGATGTCCTATCTCCTGCCGTATTTTTATCAAACGTTGGACAAGTACTTATTTCGCAATACTTAATTGAAGAGAACAGTGTAGCAGCGTTTAAAAAGGCGTTACTCTCAACTGTTGACATTACTGTCATTGAAAAAGAATTCTGTGATACCACTGCTGTAGAACTCAGTGCAGAAGTATTTGATCATTGGTCTTTAGATAATGATCTTATCTGTGCATTGCGCTATATGGATGACCCTTATAATGCCCCTGAACAAGATATTAAGACAGCCCAAATTTTAAAATGTATTCAAACAGTTATTCCTTATAACGGTACCATTACCGAAAAAAGTTTTGCCGAGGCAAAAGAGCTGGTTGAACAATACAACCTTGACGTGCCAAACTTTTTAAAAGCTCTTGAGAATTTTCAGTAGATGAAACAGCTTTTAATCCGGCTCTCTTTAGGTCTGCATGCCATTGATGTGACTAATGAAGATGAGACGGCATTAATCAATCAACTTCTAAGTGAGAATATTGTTGTTTTAGAAAATGGTGTCTACCGTATTCCCTCAAGATTTCGTGCGGGAACCATTGCGCTGGTAC
Source organism: uncultured Sulfurimonas sp. (assembly GCA_964481625.1). Taxonomy (GTDB): domain Bacteria; phylum Campylobacterota; class Campylobacteria; order Campylobacterales; family Sulfurimonadaceae; genus QNZR01. The sequence goes on along the minus strand of CAYZUN010000018.1, from coordinate 4,889 downwards.
AAGGTGGCTCAGCATACCTGCAAGCAGTAGCACTGAACACTCGTGATCTCCTTATTAGTGCCGATGATCTTCAAGAGGCACAAAACGGTGACTTGGTCATTGCCAAACGCCTTTTGGGAAAACGCGGCACACCCAGTGCAAAAGTCGTTGTTATTGTAGGAAGAGAGCAAAGCTATTCGATTGCTATTATTCAAGAAAAAGAGGGTCAACGCTTACTTAATGATATTAAAACAGGATATCCAGCAGGCGTTGAGATTTCACCCAAAGAACTGGAACATTTTAAAATTGGCACCCTCTTCTCTATCGACAATGAGACCCGCACCATTAAAGAAGCACTCGGAAATATTAGTGAGAGCAAAGTTGATGAGAAAATCGTTCTGGCGCAATACAATAAGCATGATGAATTTGAACCTGATGTCATCACACTTGCCGAGTCGTTTAATAAAGAAGTTGACATCAATGATTATCCTGATCGCCAAGATCTGCGTAAACTGCTTTTTTGTACCATTGACCCCGTCACTGCCAAAGATTTTGATGATGCCGTCTGCTGGAATGAAAAAGAGCATATTTTACATGTAGCCATTGCTGATGTCAGTAGCTATGTAACGCCATTTGGTGCTATTGATGCCGAAGCAATCTATCGAAGTTTCTCCATCTACATGCCACACCGCTCTATTCCAATGCTGCCACGACAACTGAGCGAAACGCTCTGTTCGCTTCAGCCTCATGTTGATCGATTGGCGTATGTCTTTGAGCTGCATCTTGATAAAACGACCTTACAAGTTACTAAAAGTGAACTTTACGAAGCACTCATTCATTCGCAACGCCGTTTCAATTATGAAGAGGTTGACTCACTCTTTGAAGGAAAACTCAAATCTACATGTAAAATGGAGGAAGATATTTTTCAGTCTCTACTTCATTTACGAAAAATGACCGATAAGTTAAAAAAGAACCGAATGCAGCGCGGTTTTGACTTTCGCTCACACGATCTCGTTATGAGTATTGATGAAGAACATAACTTAGTAGAAACAAGCTACGCTCAAGAGACCCCGTCACATGCACTCATTGAAGATTGTATGCTGCTTGCCAATAAAGCAGCGGCCGCGCGGTATGAGCGCGGTGTCTTTAGAGTTCATGAAAGTCCAAGCCAAAGCAAACTGCAAAACCTCTACCAAGAACTCTCAAGCATCGGTATTTTTGTTGAGCCTAAAGAGTCAATACATGAGACCATTTTAGAGATTCAAGAACAAGCTAAAGAGAGAGATTTAGATAGTGAAGTCGATACTCTGATTATTCGTGCACAGATGCAAGCACGATATTCACCAGAAAATACCGGACATTTCGGTCTTGGTTTTGAGCAGTACACCCACTTTACCTCTCCGATTCGCCGCTACTCTGACTTGATTGTCCATCGTCTGTTAAAATCCATTGAAGCTGACAATAAAGAAGAAGCTGCCTATGTCTTGCGTAATATTGATGCACTCTGTATTGCTATTAGTGAAAAAGAGCGTGAAGCCAGTAGTATTGAGATTCAATTTAAACAGCGTAAATTTGCCAGATGGGCTGAAAAACATATTGGTGAACAGTTTAAAGCACGTATCAATGGTACCGAACCCGAACTCACCGCAGAACTTCACGACAGCGTTATGGGAGCAAAACTCTATGTTACCTCAACCCTTCCAATCATCTTGTTTGATGATATTATTGCAACCATTGAACGGGTTGATCTATTGACTGCTAAAATCTATGCAACCGTGACACAAAAGGTGATGCCAGAGTGAGAAATCGACAAGAACTCGACCAAGTCATTGCATCGGGCAAATTCCCTAATGCGATGATGCTTTTTGGTGAGAGCCATTTCTTAATTGACCGCTATGTTACCATACTCTCCAATATCTCTGATGCTAACTTGTTAAAGCTGTATCATGATGAATACAGCAGTGAGATGGCAAAAGCACACCTTTCACAAGGCTCACTCTTTGGCGGCCAAAATGTTCTTGTCATCAAAAGTACCAAAAAAATTCCAAAAGCCGACCTTGACAGACTTGTAGAGCTCTGCAAAAAAAATAGTGACAATAGTTTCATTTACGCTTACTATGGTGATGATTACAAAACCTCCAACAAAGCATTTACCAAAAAAGCCGGCGGTGATTTTGTACGTCTGTACAATCCTTTTGCAGGAGAGGCCATCAACATCATCAAACAAGAAGCACAGCGTATTGGCGCGCAACTTGACCACTACAGCATACAACATCTGCTCTCAAGCCAAAATGGCGATATTGCTCTTGCGTGTAATGAACTTCCTAAACTCGCTATTTTACAGATGCCCATAACCTCCAAAGAGATTGATGACTTAGTCTATGGTGTTGCTGAAGTCAAAATTGAGCAGCTCATCACTGCGCTTCTCAATAAGCAGGAGTTTAAAATCGATTTAGAGCGTATTTTAGAGAGTGGTGAAGATGAGATACGCGTACTCACCGCTCTGAGTGGTTTTGTCGCACAACTCTACATGTTCTACGTCTATATCAAACTCCACGGCATGGCATCAGCAAAAGATATTTTAGGTTATGAACCCCCAAAATTCATCGTCCAACAGCGCTCACAACTCTCCATTAAATTCAATCAAGAAACCTATGAAAAGGTTTTAACTCTGCTTTTAGAGACAGAACTACAGATGAAATCAGGTGTTAAAACTGACAACTACGCACTGCTCTTATCGACACTTTTAAGAGTGCAATCTATTCTTTAAAATAGTAGTTATTCTTGAGCTCCGGTTGTAATAGCATTTAAAGCATTTGCCATAGTCTCAACAAGCGGAGTATCTCCAAGATCAAATCCATTTTTCCATATTGCAGGATCACGATAAACAATCTTTGTTTGATTATTATCAGCCTTAAAAACTAAAATTTTAAGAGGAAGATCCAAGCCTGTTCTTTGGTCAATGTTCATAATGTTTGTTCCCAATTTTGGATTACCAAATATAATAACTTGTTCTTCGCTCATCTCTAATCCTACTTTTTGAGCAGCTACTTGATGATTAATAATTGTAAAAATACCAAGATCTTCATTTGCATCAATAATGCTTTCAATCTTCTTAACAGTATCTTCTACACTTAATGTACCCAACTTTTCAATAAGATCACTTTCAATTTTGGTTACTGAATCATTATCTGAATCACTGCAAGCAGTCAAAAGAAAGAGTGTAGCTAACAATACAACTAAAAAAGATGTTTTTTGAGTATTCATGGAGATTCCTTTGAGTTATAAATTATTTTAACCTTCATAGTATATCAGTATATTCTAAGTACACACCCAACACCATTGACTTAATCTCATAATATTAATTTTAATTATGTTAGTATTCTCATAAAAAACTGTTAACAAAAGGACTATTAAGTAATGCTTAACAAAACAAATTTATTACTAATGAAGCTATTGGGTTTTCTATTTATTATAAATAGTTCTCTCTTTGCAATAAGCAACACTCAATACGAAGAAAGCATCAATATTCCGCAATATAATGCAAACGACAGCACCCATGTACTGATTACTGAGAATAACGGCAACTGGTCTGCGACTGTCCTTAATGATCCTACAAAACAACATTTTTATATTGAGCCGGGAAACTACGAAATTGGAACACATGGAACTGGAACATATATTACACTTAGCGCAAACGGTACCCAAAATGAAAGGCGAACCATGAGTCTATACAATGGTAACGATACACATCCCACGTCTCTGTCAGACAATCAAGTAGCAAATGTATATATCCAGCTAACTGGTGATTATTGGATTATTGACAGAATGGCTCATCTTGATCGTAATATAAATCCATCTATGAGGCTTATGAATGGTGCAAGCCACAATATTATTAATAGATGGCACGGCAGAAATATGAAGTACGGTCTTACGATATATCCATTTTCTAACTTTAATACAATTCAAAATAGCTATTTTAACCAAGCAACACACGAAGGTCTCATAGCTGACTGTATTGGTCTAGCTTTAGCAAATGCTAATATCCAAGATACTATAACTAGAGGAACAAAGATTATTAACAACGATTTTAGAAATATGACCGATGGTATCCAATTGGTTAAAAGTACATATATTGCAAACGGAAATCCTTCATATCCAGGTACAATTATTGATAACAATAGAATATGGATGGACAAAGATGCTTATACCGACGGTAATTTCTCTAAAGACGGCTATAGTCACAATTCTAACTCAGAATACATGGTAGGCGAAAATGCTTTAGATTTTAAAGCAGCCTCAAATGAGCCAAATAATCCGGTTCTTGTCACAAACAATATTATGTGGGGTTATCGACAGGCAGATGACACGACAGTTACTAATGCAGGTGGAGCTGGCACGATTATTTCTATTACTAGACATAGTTTTAATCTTAAAATAAACAATAACATACTTTTTGATTCTCAAAACGGTATAGGAGCAGTGCACTTCTACTATGAGGGGACAGAGTTTACTAATAATATTTTATATGACATAGGTAAGTTTAATCCTCCTACTTCTGCTTACCCTAATGGACGCAATCCTTATGCATTATATGTTTCTGCCAGCCCAGATATGCAACCTCCTTTTCTTGTAAAATATAATAATAATACTTTTGTTAAACAGCATCTTAATACAATAACAGGAGGTGGTCGAACTATAAGTTTTCACCAGAATGCTGAAGGTGATTTTTTAGAAAACAACTTATTCATAGACACACAAAAAATGGGTGGTCACATTGCTAACCATACGAGAAATAATAACTGGTATTATAATCATACAGGCATTACTCTTGGTGGCGCTGAAACAATTAAAGCAACTGCTGCGGAAGCTAAAATGGCTGATTATACATTTGAGTATGATCGGTTTAC
>CAYZUN010000017.1:0-28355 GCA_964481625.1 uncultured Sulfurimonas sp. | reverse complement strand
GATTTGATATTTTTTAAAGCGCAAAACTTTGTTAAAAGTGCTGAATAACTTCCTGTAGGCTCGTACACAAATACAAGTTTATCCATATCTTTTTTATATAGTTTTTTGAGTTTGGCATAGAGTGATTTTAAATCTTTAAGAGTGTTTTTTATCTCAAAATCTAAAGAGTTAAGTGGAACATGAACCGATAAACTTGCTTTACTTACATCTAATCCGATAGAATACATAGGAGAACCTCACTTTTTTAAATTGAGAGTTCGTTAGGGTAAGAGCGAAATAATCTCTTACCTGATTACAATAACTTTGTTATACATAATCTAACCTCATGATATACGATCTAGCTTTCACCGATCCAGTCGCCACTCAAATTTGTAGTATAACCATCTGACTAGGAGTCAATCTAGATGAAATTCTCGTTTAAGAAAACTCTCTGATTTATGTTTTGTCCGACATGTTATATGTTCAAAACTCTCTAGGTTTATGATAGCTTAATAGCTAGTTGTTAGTATATGATGTTTTGTTTACTACTTACTTTTCTTCTTCTATACTAGGGTCAGTAACAGCTTTTAAAAATTCTTCACCTAATAAAGTTAATTTCCAACTAGCACTTTCAAATATAATTAGACCAAGTCTTTCTAAATGTTCATAACTGAAATCTTGATATTTACTTATTGCAAATGAAGAAATAGCTGAGTTCATAGACAATGCAAATACACGCGATAAGTTTTTGAAGGCAAGAGAAAGGCTTTTGTCTAATTCGACAATGGAAATTAAATTTTGTGCATCTTGAACACTAAGTCTATTTAAAATTCTAGGAAACTCTGGATGTACACTTGCAGTTAAAAGTTCATTTGCAATTAAATTTGACCATATATCTCTTAAAGTATCATTTGTTTCATTGGATACACTTTCTACTGAATCAATAATTATTCGTGCTTTTGGTATAACTTTTTTTTTATGAGAAGTGTTATTTACTTTTTCATTTGCTTTCATCAATGCTTCAACTGCATAAACTTTTTGAACATCAACTAAACTATCAAATTTTATTTTTATAAGACGACCTAGTCCTGCTGTAGTTTCTAATATTGGTGATACTGCTTTATGAAATGTCTCTATGCTAACATCTACTACATCTTCTATAGATTTTTTAGGCAAAGACTTAACTACTTTTCCTATTCCGATTAAATCAAGGCTTTTATCATCTTCTGGCACATTGTCTCCTTTTTAAGTATAACTATTTATTCAAGGAACACTTTATCATAAGTGCTCCAAATATTAAGAATTAACGGAACATAAAAAATGTTCTTTTAACACGAAAATAGCCGTTATTTGGACAAAGTGTTCTGTTATTTGTAAAATAATCCATTAAAAGGACATAATGTCCCTTAAGCCAAAGGTGTTAAATAGAAGTAAAAGGAAGGTTTGAATTTGGTATGAAGAGTCTTACTCTTCATAATCGTGATCAAGATACGCCTCACAGCGTAAGTGTTTCTGATACGCTTTGATGTCGAAATCTTTCTTTTGGCTTACACCATCATCAATGGCGGCTTGTGCTACAGCTGATGCAACCCAGATAAGTGCCTCTTTATTAAACGGTTTTGGAATAATATGGGTTTTTCCATAAACCATATCTGGTTCATCATAAGCTGCTTTTACATAGTAAGGAATGGGTTCTTTTGCTAACGCAGCCAAGGCATGTACAGCTGCCATTTTCATATGTTCGGTAATTTTGGATGCTTGTACATCAAGTGCCCCTCTAAAGATGAATGGGAAACCCAGTACATTATTGATTTGATTTGGATAGTCACTGCGTCCTGTTCCCATAATGGCATCATCACGTACCTCTGTAACCTCTTCAGGCAAGATTTCAGGAGTTGGATTGGCACAGGCAAAAATAACTGGGTGTGCAGCCATTGAAGCTACCATCTCTTTGGTGACGATTTTAGGACCGCTAAGACCAAGCATCATATCAGCATTTCTCATGGCATCAGTTAGTGTGACATCGTCAGTCTCAATAGCGAACTCTTGCTTGTATTTGTTCAGATCAGTTCGTTTGGTACTAATAACCCCTTTGCTGTCCACTACTACAATATGTTTTGCTCCTAGATCACGGTACATTTTAGCTGAAGCAAGACCTGCGGCTCCTGCACCCAAAACGACAATCTTGATTTCATCAATTTTTTTATTGCTAATCTCCAAAGCATTCAAAAGACCCGCCGATGTAATAATGGCAGTACCGTGTTGATCATCATGCATCACGGGGATATTAACGCGTTCTTGCAGTTTTCTTTCTATTTCAAAACATTTAGGTGCAACAATATCTTCAAGATTAATACCGCCAAAGCCATCTGAAATGGCAGCGCAGACATCAACAATTTCATCAATTTCATGAATATTGAGTTCAATATCAACGGCATCAATATTGGCAAATTTTTTAAACAGCACTGCTTTACCTTCCATAACAGGTTTTCCTGCAAGTGCACCGATATTACCCAGTCCCAATACGGCAGTACCGTCAGTAATAATCGCAATCAAATTACCTTTAGCAGTGTATTTATATGCAAGTGACGGATCACGCTGTATCTCCGTACAGGGAATTGCAACACCAGGAGTGTATGCGAGTGAAAGGTCATGTTGAGTCTCGCAAGGTTTGGTGATTTGGGTGGCGGTTTTTCCGCCTATATGATATTGCAGTACTTCATCATGAAATTTGTTTTGCATAAAGTTCCTTTAAATTTTTGGTGAATTCTAGCATAAAAAAATATTTTGTATTATAATGGTGAAAAAATTAATAAAGATAAGATCTTGAATCCAACAACTCACATTATTATTATTAATCAAAATAGTTTAGATAGAAAAATACTGCAACAGTTACTACGCTCATATAATATTTCCTTTTACGATAGGATTGCTACGGCTCAAAAGGCTATACAAGAAAGTGGAGCAGTACTCATTTTGATTGATGGAGAGTTTGGCAGCGAGGCATTTGCTTTTTGTAAGTTGATTACTACAACACCTGAGAGCAGTGATATTCCTGTGATGTTTTTGTTTGAAGCGATTGATCGCGATGTTATTACCAAAATGTTTAAAAGTGGAGGTTGCGACTATGTTTCTAAGCCATTTAATCAAATTGAATTAACGACGCGTGTCTATATTCATACATCATACATCAGTCAAAAAAAAGAGCTTGAATCATTGGCATATTATGACCCGATGACACAAACGTATAACCGAAGAACATTTTTTCAACATGCTCATAAAGCAATTGTATTTTCAGATAAGAATAAGCTATCTTTACATTTGATTTTTTTTCACTTTCATTCACTTCATAAAATTAATGAGACTTATGGCTACTTTGCTGGAGACAAAATCATTCAGGAGTTGTCTACAATAATTAAATCGGTTCTTAAAGACAAGAGCATTGTCGGTCGGCTTAATGGCAATAGCTTTGCTGCTATTGTAACAAGTAAGAGTGGAAAAGATGTCTCTGAATTGGCTTCTCGTATTTCAAGAAGAGCTTCTGAAATAAATATTGAAAGATATTTTCCTGTTGTCATAGAATATGTTATTGTTGAACGTTGCGATATCAAAAGAAGTATTGATGATTTGATGCTTGAGGCAAGCAAAAAGCTTGAAAAATGTGAGGTGGCTCGAAGTAAGAGGAATTATTAAAGGGACTGTTCACTAGATTGGTTATAATTGCAGGAATGAACCACCCAATATTTAATAAAATAGATAATGCAGATCATATTGTTCTTATTTTACATGTAAGTCCTGATGCAGACTCATTTGGTAGTGCAAGTGCTTTTTACTCCCATATTTTGCGAGTGCAAAAAAAAGTAACACTCTTTTGTGCGACTCCCGAACCGGATCGTCATTTGGCATTGTTACCTTGGTTCGATAAAATTCGCAACAAATTTCCCTCTAGTGCTGATTTGGCAATATGCTTTGATTGTGGAAGCAAAGAGCGTCTTGGTGTTGATGTGGCGTGTGAACTGGTTAATATTGATCATCATATTAGCAATGAGGGTTTTGGTGATATTAATATTGTCAACACTGCCGCGATTAGTACTACACAAGTAGTGTATGATCTTTTTAAAGAGACCGGTTTTAATATTAATGTCAAGATGGCAACGGCACTGTATGCCGGACTATTAGATGACTCAAAGTGTTTTTTACATGCTAAGACATCTGAGTCTACTTTTCTTATGGCAGCGGAGCTGTTACGTTGCGGTGCTGATAGTAAGATGGTTGTAAAAAAGCTGTTTCACACGAACTCGTTAGCATCACTGCGTCTTAAAGGGTTGCTTTTTGAGCAGTTGCGCTTACGCTGTAGTGGGCAGGTTGCAATTTTACATGTAAGCATAGAGTCTTTAGAAAAAAGTGGAGCACTACCCCAAAATGCTGAATCTGCTTTAGAGGAGTTGCAAACATTAGCGACGGTAAAAATTTCAGTGATGCTTCGTGAACGTCATTGTGGCGGCATTAAGTGCTCATTGCGAGGTGATGGCAGTGTTGATTTAGCAACTATTGCTAAATCGTTTGGTGGTGGCGGTCATAGAGACTCTTCAGGTTTTGTGACGCCGGAGGGAACTCTTTATGCTTTAGAAGAGAAACTAATTATGATGTTATGTGAGGAGATAGATTGAGACGAAAAAAGAGTAATGCATCGGCTTTGATGGCAAAGTTTTTGATGATAGTAATTATTGGCGCAGCTGTTTATGTTGGGTTGTCAGATACTTTTGAGAGAGATGAACCTGTTGTTGTCATTAATAATAGTGAGTATTGGAATTTAAAAGAGCCGATTTCTGTCAAAATTAATGATCTTAGCGGTATTAAAGCATATACGGTTATTTTAAAAACTCAAAAAGAGAACTTTGAGTTAGCACAAGAGATGCTTATTGAGCCTAAAAAAGAGCTCAAGCTCAATATTAAACCTCCAAAACGTCTTTTTGGTCTTAAAGAGAGTGACGTGACGCTTTATATCGAGGTACATGATGCGAGCCAATGGAACTTCTTAAAGGGCAATAGTGCCATTGTTACCAAGAAGATGATTATTGATAAAAAGCGTCCGCAAGTGAATGTCATCGCAAACAGTAGAAGTATTACACAAGGCGGTTCCGCTTTGGTAATTTTTAAAGCTGCAGATGATAATTTAAAAGATCTCTATCTTGAATCTTCCAATGGAAAAAAATTCTATCCGCAAACTTATATAAGTGAAGGGTACTATGCATCATTGGTGGCGTGGCCGGTAAAAGACAAAAGTTTTCGTATGCATATTATTTCAACTGATCTTGCTGGAAATTTGACAAAGAAATATGTACCATTTTATTTGAATAATAAAAACTATTTGATTTCTAACATTAACCTTTCAGACCGTTTTTTAGATGGAAAAATTGCAGAACTTGCTGAAGAGTTTGTTGAGACGCAAGGGGTAGAAGATAAAATCGAACGTTTTAAAATCATTAATGAAGAGGTTCGTGCTAAAAATGAAGCCTTAATTCGTGAGATTACGTCAAAAGTCCCTGAAGATATCGTTGAGAATCTGCGTATTACACCGTTTTATCCGCTTAAAAATGGAAAAAAAGTTGCCAGTTTTGGTGATCACCGATTCTATTACTATAATAAAAAACGTGTGAGTGAATCGTACCATTTAGGTTTAGACCTTGCATCGGTTCAGATGGGTGAGATTAAAACAAAAAATAGCGGAAAGGTAGTTTTCTCCGGAGACAATGGACTCTATGGAACTATGCCGATAATTCATTTAGGTATGGGTCTGTACACACTTTATGGACACTGTTCTAGCAGTGATGTCAGTGCAGAAGAAGAAGTTAGCGCCGGTATTAAAATTGCTAATACCGGAATGAGTGGTTATGCTATGGGTGATCATCTGCACTTTGGTGTTTTGGTGCAAGGAGTTGAAGTACGTCCTGAAGAGTGGATGGATAAACAGTGGCTGAAACTCAATATTGAAGAGATCTTCAAAAGTGCTCAGAAGGTTATTAACAGAGGTTAGATATAATGATTTCACTGTGCAGGTGAGTTATGAAATAAGTCTAATATTTACATGTAAAGGTAATTAATGTATCAGACAACAATAGGAAAACCAGTAGAATTGGTTGGAATCGGTCTTCATAAAGGAAATCCCGTACGTTTACGTCTGGAACCACTAGAAGCTAACAGCGGCATTGTCTTTTACCGTAGTGATGTTAATGTTTCAATTCCTCTGAAACCACAAAATGTGATTGATACCAAAATGGCAACGGTCATCGGACGAGAAGGTCATTTTATTTCCACCATTGAACATCTGCTCTCAGCCGTCTATGCTTATGGAATTGATAATCTTCGTATTATTGTTGATGCCGATGAAATTCCTGTAATGGACGGTTCAAGTGCGAGCTTTTGTATGTTACTTGATGAAGCAGGCATTGTTCAGCTAGAGGCTTCTAAGCGTATTATGCGTATTAAAAAAGAGATCACGGTACAAGAGGGTGACAAATATGTCAAACTTTCACCCTCGCGTTCCCTTAAATATGATTTTACTATTAAATTTCAACACCCCGTTATTGACGAGCAGCAATTTGTAATGCATCTGAGTAAAGAGAGTTATAAAAAAGAGATTGCCCGGGCGCGAACCTTTGGTTTTTTACATGAAGTGCAGTACCTTCGTTCAAAGGGATTGGCACTTGGCGGCAGTTTGGAAAATGCCGTTGTGCTTGATGATAAAAAAGTGTTAAATCCTGAAGGACTGCGTTTTGTTGATGAATTTGTACGCCACAAAGTACTTGATGCCATTGGCGATATGTCGCTACTGGGTCTGAACTTTATTGGAAATTATGAGGCCTTTGCAGGAAGTCATGATCTCAACCATAAGTTGACCTTAGCACTGCTTGCTGATAAAGAGAACTATGAAGTGGTAGAGTTCGTTGGAAGTGAAGCTAAGGAGATGGCAAAAGCATATGCATAGTGTTGTTGTTATTGCGTTAAGTCTGCCACTCAAAGTCGGCATATATGAAAATAGTGCATTAATTAAAAGCTATGAATTTCATGAACATACGTCTGAATCGTTACCACATTTTTTTGAGGGGCTTTTAAAAGAGTATGATGTCTCACGTCTCATTTATGCTAATGGACCGGGTAGTTTTATGGCCATAAAAGTGAGTTATCTCTTTTTAAAGACCTTAAGTATTGTCAAAAAGATTCCGTTTTTAGCTACTGATGCATTCTATTTTAATAATAATAGACCAATAAAAGCACTAGGAAAGCTCTGTTTTGTTAAAATTTCCAACACAATAGAAACTGAAGTTTTTGACGAAGTTCCAAAAAACTCATTTAAACTGCCTCAAGAACTTATATTAGAAGATTTTAGTAGTGACACGCTTCCTCATTATGGAATTGCAGCAGTCACTTAAGGATAATAATTGATCATTAGTGTACCGGCAACAAGTGCCAATTTAGGCCCTGGATTTGATACCTTAGGTTTAGCATTGACACTACATAACAAAGTCGATATCAAACCGTCACGTTTTTTCAGTGTCTCTATTAAAGGTGAAGGAGAGAATAACCCAAGACTAAAAGGAAATAATCTCTTTATTGGCATCTTTAATGAACACTATAAAAAATTGACACAACGTCAGCAAAATTATAAGTTTACGTTTTACAATCAAATTCCGATGTCGCGTGGTCTTGGCAGCTCTTCAGCCGTAATTGTCAGTGCCATTGCATCAGCTCATGAAGCTGCAGGTGTACGCGTCTCTAAGCGTAGAATCTTAAACCATGCCTTAGTGTATGAGCAGCATCCGGATAATATTACTCCTGCAGTGATGGGAGGCTTTACTACATCTATTGTAGAAAAGCAGAAAGTATTTTCCCAAGTAAAGCACTTGCCGCCGTATTTGAAAGCGGTTGTAGTTATTCCCAATAAGCCTATATCAACGGCGCGTTCACGTACGAGCCTTCCACGTTCATACTCTAAAGAGAATGCTGTGTTTAATCTCTCTCATGTTGCTATGACTGTAGCTGCATTTTGTAATGAAGATTGGGAGGCACTACGTCTGGCAACTCAAGATAGATTCCATCAGAAAATTCGTATGAAAATGCTTCCGGAACTCTTCTCAGTTCAAAAAACTGCTTATGAGAGCGGTGCTTTGATGAGTACGCTTTCAGGGAGTGGCTCGACATTTTTTTCAATGGTATATGACCAAGATGCTTCTATCCTTGCCAATCGTCTAAAACAGAAGTTTCCTGACTTTACAGTTAAAACTTTAGATTTTGACAACTACGGTTTAACAGTTGAAAAATAATCATTAGATGCATCAAGGAACATTTGGGTATAATGCGCGACATAATTAATAGGCCTGTTCGAATGTGTATTGTTTGCAGGCAACGAGCACCACAAAACACCTTAATACGATTACAGTGTAAAGAGGGTGAACTTTATTCATTTAGTGGAGAAGGTCGCAGTTTTTATATCTGTCGTGTTTGTGTGAGTGATCATAAAAAGATGGTACGTTCGTTAGCTCGAATGTGCCGAAGTAATGCTACAGAAATACTTTTGAATAGGTTAAAGGAGATCATCGTTGATGAGTGATAAAGTTAGAGTCCATGAGATTGCTAAAGAGCTTGGAATTGTATCTAAAGAAGTTGTAGATAAAGCCAATGCGATGGGGATGTCTCTTAAGACGGCATCAAGTTCAGTGTCTATGGAAGAGGCTGAAAAAATCATGAACTATATTATGAACCCGGAAGCAGACGAGCCTAAACAAAAAAAAGTTACGCTAAAAAAAGCTGCTCCAAAAGAAGAAGCAGCAGAAGTTCTCGCTGAGGTGGAAAAGCAAGAGCCTAAAGAGACTCTTGAAGCAAGTGAAGCACCGAAAAAACTTTTGCAAGAGAAAAAAACACAAGAGATTGTCGTGACAGAGACAATTAAAGATGAAACTTCAGTTGAAAAAACTACACCGGCTGTTCAAGAACAAAGGATAGTACCTAAAAAACGATCGGGTTTACGAATTGTTAAAAAGAAAAAGCCAAAAGTTCAAGAGGACTACACCGTTGTAAAAACAGAAAATGCATCAGCAGTATCTAGCTACGGTAAAATGAGTCAAGAAGCACTTGAAGAACTCGCATCCAAGAGAGCTAAGAAGCGTAGCAATGCTCCGGCGCAACGAAAAGATAGTGGTAAAACAATAAATATCTTTGCCAGTAGTATGTCTGATGTCTCTATGGATTATGATGAAAATGAAGTGGTACTACTAGATCTTAATGAGATTGATAAAAAACCTGTTGAGGAAGAAGTACGTAAGCCTCGTCCTAAAAAACCTGCAGGAAGAAATGCCGGTAAAAAACAGGGTGCTAACAGAAGACCGCGTCAAGTTTCTCGTGACAAGCGTAAGAAATATATTAAAGATAAACCCGTTGATGAAGTCGTAACTCATGTTGAGATTCCTGAAGATATTCGTGTTTATGAGTTTGCTGAAAAATTAAACCGTCCAATGACTGATATTATCAAGGTTCTTTTCAACCTTGGAATGATGGCAACAAAAAATGACTTCTTAGGTAAAGATGAGATTGAGATTCTTTCAGAAGAATTTGATGTAGAAGTTACGGTAATTGATCCTAAAGATGCCTTTAATTACGAAGAGAGTTATGATGAAAGCAGTGATGATGAAAATATGCAAGAGCGTCCACCGGTCATTACGATTATGGGACACGTCGATCATGGTAAAACATCACTTCTAGATGCTATTCGTGATGCTAGAATAGCTGATAGTGAAGCCGGTGGTATTACACAGCACATTGGTGCGTACACAATTGATCAAAATGGTAAGAAGATTACTTTTATCGATACTCCGGGTCACGCGGCATTTAGTCACATGCGTGAGCGAGGGGTACAAGTAACAGATATTATTGTTATTGTGGTCGCTGCTGATGATGGTGTCAAACCTCAAACCCTTGAAGTTATTAAGTTAGCAAAAGATTCAGGTGCTCCCGTTATTGTTGCACTGAACAAAATGGATAAAGAGGGTGCTAATCCTGATGTTGTTAAAGGTCAAATGGCTGAACACGGCATGACCCCGGTAGACTGGGGCGGAGAGATTGAATTCATTCCTCTTTCAGCTAAAACAGGCGATGGAATTGATAGTTTACTGGAAAATATTCTAGTTCAAGCAGAACTTTTAGAGTTACGTGCAAATCCGGACGTACTTGCTAAATCAGTTGTTGTTGAGAGTTCATTAGAAAAAGGACGTGGACCGGTTGCTACGGTAATTGTTCAAAATGGTACCCTTAATGTTGGAGATAATATTGTATGTGGTGCATCATTTGGACGTATTCGTGCATTAATTGATAATCACAAAAAACAGATCAAGAAAATTGGACCGAGTGAGACAGCTGTTGTTGTAGGACTTAATGAAGTACCATTATCAGGTGAAGTTATGATGGTAATGCACAGCGATAAAGAGGCACGTGAATTTGCTCATAAACGTTATGAATATGATCGTCATAAAGAATTATCACGTAGTACAAAATCGACGTTTGATGATCTCACCAATATGATTGCAGAGGGTAAGCTTAAAACTCTTAAAGTAGTTCTTAAAACCGATGTTCACGGTTCATTAGAGGCGATTAAACGTTCACTTACAGAACTGCGCAATGAAGAAGTTAAAGTTGAAGTAATTTCTTCGGGTGTCGGTGGTATTACAGAAAATGATGTTGCCCTTGTAAACAACTCTGAGAACTGTGTGCTTATTGGCTTTAATGTTAGACCAACAGGTACAGTTAAAGCGACTGCAAAACAGATGGGTGTAGAGATTCAGACCTACACAATTATTTATCAGCTTATTGATGATATTACCAATATGCTAACGGGTATGATGAGTACAAAATACACTGAAGAGCACTCTGGACAAGCAGATGTTCGTGAAGTATTTAAAATTCCAAAAGGTGTTGTTGCCGGATGTATGGTTGTTGATGGCAAGCTGACACGTGGCGGTTTGGTTCGTGTTATTCGTGAGGGTGTTGTTATTCATGAAGGCGAGCTGAACTCTCTTAAACGTTTCAAAGATGATGTTAAAGAGGTTGGTAATGGTTATGAGTGTGGTGTTGTCATTGACGGTTATGAAGATGTTAAACCTGGCGATGTGATTGAGACTTTCATTAAAGTAGAGCAAAAAGTTAGTCTGTGACCCCTGCACAAATTAAGATTAAGCGCACAGATGCAATTTTAGCTGAACTTATTCCTGAGGCACTTTCAGGTCTTAATGATGCACGACTGCGTGAGCTCGATATTGTTGAAGTTCGATGTTCTCGAGGTAAAAGTGATGCTAAAGTCTATTTGGATCCACATGATTACACCCAAAAAGAGCGCAATACTTTTTTAAGACAAATTCAAAAAGCGCGTCCTATTATTGAAGATTATTGTATGAAAGATCAGGGTTGGTTTCGCTCACCAACACTTGAATTTGTCTTTGATGATCACTTCCAAAAATCAAAGCAGATTGATGATCTCTTTAAGCAAATCTCTAAAGAGCGCAATAGAGAGGGAGAAGACAATGAGTCTTGAACACGATATTAAAAGCATGGTTGAATCTATTGGTTTGACACTTTATGATACCTCTATTGCTAATGAGAATGATGAGACAATTTATCGTGTCAATGTCATGTCAAAAGAGGGTGTTAGCATGGACCAATGTGTAGAAGCAACCAAGCTTCTTTCACCTCTGCTTGATGTTACACCTCCAATCTCAGGTGAATATCGCTTAGAAGTAGGAAGTCCGGGGATTGAGCGTAAACTCAAAACATTAAGTCATTTTCAACACTCTATAGGTGAAAAAGTAAAGATTACTACTTTGGATAAACTAAAAATACGTGGTGAAATACTTAGTGTAGAGGGCGATACTGTTAGTGTTGATGATACTATTTCACTACTAGAGGTTGACATTAAACTTTCAGAGGTAAGCAAAGCAAGCACCTTTTTTGAGTGGTAAGCTATGAGCGACCAATTTTTCATGAAGCTCGCTATTGATGAAGCATGGAAATATCAGGGCTTAACCTATCCTAATCCTGCCGTTGGTGCCGTTGTAGTAGGTGCTTATGGTGAAATACTCTCTATTAATGCACATCAAGAAGCAGGGAAACCTCACGCTGAAGTCTTAGCCCTTAAAGATGCCTACATCAAACTCACCAATGACACCAAAATTTTGTCCCTTGAATCTTCACATGACATTCATGAGTATTTACATGTAAATTGTAATAACAGTTTCGTAAATTGCACCATTTACACCACACTAGAGCCTTGTACGCACATAGGTAAAACTCCCTCTTGCGCATCACTTTTGCAAAAACTGTCTTTAAAACGTGTTGTTATTGGCTCATTAGATTCTAATAAGATTGCCTCAGGGGGAAAAAGCTTTTTTAAAAATACGCAAAGTGGTATTTGTCAAAAAGAGTGTAATACACTTTTAGCTCCATTTAATGCATGGCAAAAAGAGAATTTCATCTTTTTTAAATGGGCACAACGACTTGATGGAACCATTGATGGCGGAACCGTCAGTTCAGTGGCGTCACGAACAATGGTGCACCATTTACGCAATAAATGTGATCTGCTTGTTATTGGCGGCAACACTGTAAGAGCTGACCGTCCTACATTAGATAGCCGTATGGTTGATGGTAAAGCACCTGATATTTTGATTTACTCCACTCAAAAAGAGTTTGATAACACGATACCGCTATTTAATGTACCTAATAGAAATGTTTTTATTGAAAGTAGTTTTGACAGGTTGTGTGAGTATAAAAACATTATGATTGAGGGAGGTCCTTCAATGCTCAGTGTTACTGAAAATATGGTAGATTTCTATTTAAATTTCACAGCGCCATCAAGTGGTGGTACAATACCTTTTGCAAATAAAACAATAAAATTTGAATATTTACATGTAGAACCAAGTGGTAATGATTTAAAGATGTGGTTAAGGACAATAGATGAGTGAAAAACAGGAAAAAATTGTATCGATGTTTGATGATATTGCGCCAACGTATGACGTAGCAAATCGTATTATGAGTATGGGTGTCGATAAAAAATGGCGGCGTAAAGCGTGTAATAAAGCATTTTTTTACTACAACAAAGAGAATGTAGAAAGTATTGTTGACGTTGCGTGTGGCACGGGTGATATGATGGGACATTGGCAGCATCAAGCCCAAGATAATAACATTACAATACAGAGTATTACAGGTGTTGATCCATCCGAAGGTATGGTTGCGGTTGCACGTGAAAAGTTCCCCGAATTCTCTTATGAGATCTCTAAAGCAACAGAACTTCCGCAAGCAGACAGTTCAGCGGACTTCATCAGTATTACGTACGGTATTCGTAATGTCGTTGAGCGTAAAGCAGCACTTACAGAGTTTAACCGGATACTTAAACCTGCTGGCATGGTGATTATTTTAGAGTTTATGAAAAATGAGAATCCGTCATTTTTAGGAAAAATTAGAGATTATTATATGAATAATATTTTGCCTAAAGTGGGTGGCTTTATCTCTAAAAATCTTGAAGCCTATGAGTATCTTCCTAACTCAATTGAGGACTTTTTAACGGTAGAGAAAATGAAAGCGGAACTGGACAGTGCCGGTTTTGATGTGCTGTATGATGAAAGTTTTTCTATGGATATCTCAACACTGATTATTGCGCAAAAACGATGACAACACTTAGTGTTTCTGCACTAAATGAGCAGATAAAAAATCTGCTTGAGACTACCTTTGTACGTGTCTATGTAGAGGCAGAACTTTCCCGAATTACGTACCACAATAGCGGACATATCTATTTTACACTCAAAGATTCAGGTTCGACCATACGTGCGGTGATGTTTAAAGGCAATGCAACCAAACTTCGGTTCCGTCTTGAAGAGGGTTTAAAGGTTTTAGTTGATGGTGCAATAACTCTTTATAAACCTCGTGGTGAGTACCAAATTAACTGCTTTATGATTGAGCCCTCAGGTACCGGTGCTCTGTCTTTAGCTTACGAGCAGTTAAAACAGAAGCTCCAATTGCAAGGTTATTTTGATTCTACATGTAAAAAACCATTTCCTGCATTTCCTAAAAAGATTGCATTGATTACCTCGGCAACGGGTGCCGCACTGCAAGATATGCAGCGTGTGGCTTCACAGCGTTGGCCATTGGTGAGAATTGATGTATACGATGTGCTGGTTCAAGGCGAACGTGCAGCTGCGTCAATTGCGAGTACGTTAACGTATGCCGACACAAGAGATTATGACATTATTGTTGTAGGTCGTGGTGGCGGAAGCATTGAAGATTTGTGGGCATTTAATGAAGAGATTGTTGCTGATGCCATTTTTAAAGCAAATACTCCCGTAGTCTCAGCCGTAGGTCATGAAATTGACTGGGTTATTAGTGATTATGTGGCAGATTTGCGTGCTCCGACACCATCTGCTGCGATGCAGATGATTTTACCCGATGTTAATGAGATGCGCCAAAATCTTGATTCTCTCAGCTCTCAAATGACTCAAGTAATGATGCAAAAAATACATCATAAACAAGAGAAGGTTTCGGCGCTAAAACGCTCATTTTTAAATCTCTCTATAGAAAATCGCCTCAAGCAAAAAGCTCAAGAAATCAAAGAACTCCAAATGCGTTTTCACCAAAGTATAAGTATTGTCTTTGATATAAAACGTAGGGATCTAAAACATATTGAAGAGCTTTTACATGTAAATAATCCAAAACTCCGAAGCAAAAAAGGATTTGTTGAGCTCTCAAAGAACGGCAAAGTAATTGCACTCTCAAATTTACATGTAAATGATGATGTCCATCTTATGGATGCTATCTACGATATTGCTGCCACAATAAAAACTATTAAAAAAATATAACCGATGAACTACATTGGTTCAAAGAAGAAATTAATTACATTTATTAAAGAGACCCTGCGAGATGTTGTAGGTGAGAATTTAAAAGATAAAATTTTTTGTGATCTGTTTGCAGGAAGTGGTGAAGTGGGACGTGCTTTTAAAAGTGATGTGAAGCAGGTCATTAGTAATGACTTAGAGTATTTTTCTTATGTCTTAAATCGCCATAGTATCGGTAATACCAAAAAACTTGAGTGCCAAAATCTTTTTGATGAACTTAATCTGATTGAGGGAGTTGAAGGATTTATTTTTAAATATTACTGCAAAAATTCCCAAAATGAGCGAGAATATTTTAGCACTCCCAATGCAAAATGCATTGATGGCATACGCCAACACATTGAGCAATACCGTCACAATAAAACTATTAATGAAGATACCTACTTCTATCTTCTATCATCTCTCATTCAAAGTGCCGATAAAGTAGCCAATACTGCTTCTGTTTACGGTGCTTACTTAAAACACCTAAAGCCATTGGCGCAAAAGAAACTCATTTTGGAACCTGTTGAGTATGCGTTGACAAAACAAAAGAACAGTGTCTATAATGAAGATGCTTCTGAACTCATTAAAAAAATACAAGGCGATATTCTCTACCTTGATCCACCTTATAATGTTCGCCAATACGGAGCAGATTATCACTTGCTTAACACTATTGCTTTGTATGATACTTTTATACCTCAGGGGAAAACGGGACGGCGTGAGTACAATCGATCAAATTTTTGTAAAAAACGCGACGTTGCTAGAGTACTTGAAGCGTTAATTCATGATGCTAAATTTGAGTATATTTTTTTAAGTTATAGCAGCGATGGTATTTTAAGTAAAGATAATATTGCGAGTATAATGCAACGTTATGGTCACTATGATATTAAAGCGATGAAACATAAGCGTTTTGGTAAGAAAAGAGAAGATAAAAGTACGACGGAATATTTTCATATATTAAGAAAAAGTATTATTAATTATGATAAAATGTACAAATGAAATATATTAACCTCTTTGTGAAAACAACTATTTTACTAATCTTTATGCTTCAAACAGTATGTTTTAGTGCTGAAGATTATCGTATAAAAGAAGAACTTGCCTCATCACAACCGAAGATTCCACTTAAAAATGCAATGGGTGATGAAGCTTACAATAAGGCCATGAACTCAGGTGAGTATTATTATGTCGGTAATACAAAGTGTCGTTTGTGCCATCGTAAGTTTTTCTTAGGTCGAAAAAAAGACCCTCATGACTTTGCTATGGAGAGTCTTATTGCAAGCGGACATGAAGAAAACCCACGTTGTCTGACATGCCACTCAACAGGACATGGGGTCAAAAGCGGTTTTACCAGCATAAAAAAAACACCGCGCTTATCTAATGTGCAATGCGAAGGGTGTCATGGCCCCGGAAATGTTCATATACGGCTGATTAAAGAAAAAAAGCGTTGGGGATTTCTTACCGGTACTGATAAACCAAAACGGCTTAAGAAGATGTGCCAAAGTTGTCATACAAAACGCTGGGATCGCTCCTATCATGACTTAAAAAAGGCTTATGACAAGTATCGCAATGCCGACCCTAATTCAAAAGTAAAAAAATGACCCTACTACTTTTATTCTATCGAAGTGACAGTTGCGGAAAGTAGATATGTAGGAGTGATAAGCTTTCTACTCCAAACTGTTTGAGGAATTTCTCAAACTTATCTTCTTGATTCCAGTGTGCCTTATGTACTTTGCTCAGCTCTTTTACCCTTAGTTTTGCATCATATTTAACACCTAAGCTATCTACAAGACCGACTTCTTTAGCTTGAGCAGCAGTAAAGATGTGCGCATTGGCAAAAAAGTCTTTATCACTGACATTGAGATCGCGCCCAAGGGCAACATCATTAACAAACATATCATAAGTGCCTTGAATCACTTTGTTTAACTCATTTTTCTCATAAGAGGTCCATTCACGATCGGGTGTTCCGACCTGTTTGTATTTTCCTGCTTTGACGACTTGACTTTTGATGCCAATTTTTTCCATTAATTCGCCTACATTAGCTCCTTGCATAATCACTCCGATAGAACCGACCATTGCACCGGGATTGGCAATGATCTCATCAGCAAAAATTGAAGCATAATAGCCTCCGCTTGCGAGTGTGCCTTGAGCATAGACGACAACGGGTTTTACCTTGCTTAGTCGCTTTATGGCGTAGGCTACTTCAACGGATGGTGCTACCGCGCCGCCGGGTGAGTCAACAACAAAGAGTACTCCTTTGACATGGCTATTGTTTTTTGCATTATCAATCTCTTTAACGATTTGCGTAACCTCAATAATAGGACCGATAAGGTGAATCTGTTGAAGATTGTTCGGTGTAAGAGACTGCTCATCAGTAGGAGCAAAAATAAGAAATAAAATCAGTAAAAAAAGCATCGCTTTGAAATGATTTTGGATAAACTTTAGTGTTGCAGTAATCGGTAAAAAAATCTTTTTGAGTGTTTCCATTATTTAACCTTTTTTCCATCAATAAAGACAGATGTAATATTGTAGTGATGTAAAATTAGATGCAGTGCGAGTTGTTCTGTCGGTTCTGAGTCAAGTTGCAGGACTATCATATCTGCATCTTTACCGGCTTCAATCGCTCCACAATTTAAGTTAAGTGCCGCAGCCGCATCGGTGGTAACACTGCGTATTAAACGCGATGCCAAGGGTAGAAGTGGTGTGTCTGAATGCATAAATAGAGCTGCTTTCATCTCTTGAAAGAGGTTTAGCGTATAGTTTGAACTGAGACCATCAGTAGCAGTGAGCCAGTTAATGTTGTGTTTGTCTAAATCATCCAAGTTAATGGCGCCATTGCCTAAAAGACGATTAGAGATAGGGCAGTGTACGACGGTGTGACCGCTTGCAGCGAGCTGCTCTAATTCACATTTTGTTGCGTGAACAACATGCGTCATCAATGTCGGAACCTCTTGAAATAGTGAAAGAAATTCATCGGCATCACAAATTGAATGTGACTGTTTTAAGAACGTTTCAAAAAAGGTTTTAAATGCTCCTTGGCTGGAGTCAAGCCACTCCCGTTCACTCTTGCTTTCCATAAAATGAGCACTTAAACGAAGGGATTCTTCTTTGACGAGCTGTAACGCTTTTTTAACTAAAATTGGGTGAACCGAGTAGGGCGAGTGAATGGCAACAGCAGGATAAAAACCTTTTCTTTTGACTGCCTTAGAACTCTCTAAACGCGAAATAAAATCACTAAATAAGGCATCTGCCATTGTCGCTTGTGATCCAATTAGCTCATTGAAAAATACAACTTTTTGAGGAGATGCTGCTGCTGCTTCGAGATCAAGTCCATGCGAGCTGATAGCACCATAAGCGGTAATTCCGCAAGAGAGCATCAGTTGGGTAGCTTGTTTCATACAGCTGTCATCACAACCATTAATGAGCGTCTCCCGATTTTCTATGACACTATGAAGCCACGGTAAAAAATCACCATAAGTGAGTTGGGTCTTATTGGCACTAAATTCTAAATGTACATGAGCATTAATAAGTCCGGGCATTAAGAGTGAATTTTGGGCACACTGGATTAGTTCAGCATCGGGAAACTGTTTTAGCAGGTTGGCTTGGGTGTCAATTGCTTTAATACTCTGATTAAATGCAACACTTAACCCTTTTTGCAGTTGTGTCGGTGTTAAAATATATGATGGAGTAATTATTTTCAAATATATAGCCTGATTTTTACCGAATTTAAAATAGATTATGCTTTACAATTGTATAATAAATACTTTAAAAGTTTATGTCGAAATAAGCAAAAACAAATAACACAAAGGTTAAGAATGAAAATAGCAGTCATCCAAGGTCCAAATTTAAATATGCTCGGTGTTCGAGAACAACAAATTTACGGTCCAATGAAGTTAGAGCAAATCCATGCTCAAATGAAAGAATTCGCAGCGCAAAACGGTATGGAGGTTGAATTTTTTCAGAGTAACTTAGAGGGTGAACTTGTAGACAGAGTTCAAGAGTGTTATGGGGAGACAGACGGAATTATTATTAATCCGGCAGCATACACACACACTTCTATCGCAATTCGTGATGCAATTGCTGCGGTAAATATTCCGACAATTGAAGTTCACATTAGTAACGTTCACCGTCGTGAAGAGTTCAGAAAAACAAATATGATTGCACCGGTATGTTCTTCTTCAATTGTTGGATTTGGTCCATTTGGTTATCACTTAGCAATGATTGGTATGACTCAAATTTTAAATGAAGTCAAAGCAGCTAAAGAGATGCAAGCACAGCAGCAAACTGCAGATCAGGCATAGTTTTGGCATTGAAACGTCGTGTCAATTCGGAGCTAACGCTCTATTTTGATCGATGTTTTCCACGAAAATTTAATTATCGCAGAGTTCATCGCTATCGATCAGTTTTAGGAATTGGCGGTAACATAGGTGATGTTAAGCGCAGGTTTATTCATCTGCTCAATTTTTTGCGACGTGATAAAAGAGTCACGGTGGTGCGTACAGGACCGATTTTAAAAAACCCTCCTTTTGGTTTTACAAAGCAGGAAGATTTTTTAAACTCAGTTTTAGAAGTTATAACATCAATGCAGCCGCGAGAATTTTTGAGCTATATTCTACATGTAGAAAAAAAGTTTGGACGAAAACGAAGCTTTCAAGATGCCCCGCGTACACTTGATATTGATATGATATTTTTTGACTCACGAGTCATCAATAGTAAAGTATTGACACTTCCTCATCCGCATTGGCAAAGTAGAGAAAGTGTCGTAATTCCACTTAGTTTTTTAGGAGTACGTTAATGAAGATTTTAACATTTAGCGGCGCAACACCGGCAGAAGCACTTCGACGTGCTCAAGAAGAGGTGGGCGAAGAGGCAATGTTGATTGAGACACGTGAACTTCAGAAAAAGTCTTTAGGTAAAAGTGCGCTTTATGAGATTGTTGTAGGTATTGAAGAGCATCTATATAAACCCAAAAAGAAGCATCACAAGCCAATGGCGCACAACCCCCTTAAAGATAAAAGCAGTGAAGTACTTTTTAATATCTCCGAAGCGGCCAAGCAAATTTCACAAATTGCTGAAGTTACTGATGATGCGGAGGGTGCTCAAAGCAAGGAAAGTGATAAAGATCTTAAGTTGATTAAAGATGAGATCTCTAAGTTAACCGATAAAGTCAAACTGATTCAAAACATGTTTTGGGAAGAGAAGTCACCCAATTTAGAGGTAACCATTCCTCCGGAATTTGCAGAGATCTATAAACTCTCCTTACAAAGCGGTATGAATCAAGAACATCTTGATGAGATTATGAGACTCTCATTGGAGCATATGCCAAGTAAAATGCGTGAAAACTCTCAGAGTGTTAAGCGTTATTTCCAGACACTGCTTCGCAAAATGGTACCGGTACGTTTAGAGACCGTTCCAAATAACCGGACTAAAAAAGTGATTATGCTCGTCGGTCCTACTGGTGTGGGCAAGACAACATCTATTGCAAAACTGGCTGCGCGCTACTCTTATTTGATGGAAAAGAACTATAAAGTGGGGCTTGTTGTTCTGGATACCTACCGAATCGGAGCCGTAGAGCAGTTAATGCAATATGCTCGAATGATGAAGTTAGGTATTGAGACGGTAGTTGATCCTCCTGAGTTTGCTAATGCGTTAGAGTCACTGCATTATTGCGATTATATCCTTATTGATACGATGGGTTCATCACCGTACGATAAAGAGAAGATTAAAAAAATCTATGAGTGTCTTAAGGCAAATGATTTACAACTTAATATTGATGTTGTTTTGGTAATGCCAAGTTCCATTAAGTATGATGATATGAAAGCTACTTATGATAATTTTTCAACGCTGGGTATTGATACGGTAATGTTTACTAAACTTGACGAGACACGAGGCTTTGGTAATATTTTCTCATTAGCCTATGAGACAAAAAAACCGATTAGTTACTTCTCTATCGGTCAAGAAGTACCTGAAGATCTTGTAGTTGCAAAGAGTGAAATGCTAATTGATTGCCTCTTAAACGGTTTTGATCGAAGTAGGATATCATGATGACTCACCAGGCAGCAAAACTTGAAGAACTGGTCTCGGCTCAGGGTAAGAAAAATGCGAAAAAAACCCGTTTTTTAGCAATAACCAGCGGTAAGGGAGGTGTTGGAAAAAGTACTATTAGCTCTAACCTTGCCTATATTCTTTCTCGAAAGGGTTTGAAAGTCGGCATCTTTGATGCTGATATCGGATTGGCAAATTTGGATGTGATGTTTAATGTTAAGATCAAAAAGAATATTTTACATGTACTTAAAGGCGAGGCGAGTGTTTCAGACATTTTAATTCCGATTAATGAAAACTTGGTGTTGATTCCGGGTGAGAGCGGACAAGAGATTTTAAATTATGCTGATGCAAAGATGTTTGAACGTTTTATGGAAGATGCTTCAGCTTTAGATGATCTTGATGTTATGATTATTGACACCGGGGCAGGTATTGGTGAACATATTCAGCTATTTTTACAAGCATCAGATGACGTTGTAGTAGTGACTGTGCCCGACCCGGCAGCCATCACTGATGCTTATGCAACCATTAAGGTGACATCTAAATTACGAGATAATATTCAAGTTATTATGAATCAGGTTCGTAATGACAGGGAAGCCCTTGGTGTTTTTTCAAAGATTCAAAAAGTGGCACTGGCAAATATAGGACCACAGTTGAACTTAACATTTTTAGGAAAGATTACGCAAAATCAAAAAGTGGCGCTTTGTGTAAAACAGCGTTCACTCTTTACGCAAGAGTATCCAGTTTCGCTGCCGACACGTGATCTTGAGGCTATTGCACATAAAGTGATCCAAAAAATGGAACATAATGTGCTTGTAGAGTCGCAAGATAGTGGCTTGAGCGGCTTGTTTAAGCGGCTGATGGCACATTTTTAAAAAAAGGTTTTTATATGAGAGGTAACAATTTCGTCGCTTTTCTTACGGTGCAAGGCTTTTTTTTAGGGCTGGTTTTTGCTGTTTTAAAAGCAGAAAACGCCATCGATATATTGACCCATACCTTTTTAATCAGTGCTTTTTTTTATCTCTTTTCACACATTTGTGTTGCAATGTACTATAGAACATATATAGGTAAGAAGGGACATTTTCCTAAAGCACGCCATGAAAAAGATCTTGATTATTTTATTAGAGAGATTGAAAAACGTGAGGTGGTTATTGATCAAGACTATAACATTAACGGTGCTAACAATATGATCAGTGCAGCTGCAAATATGAGTGTAGGCAAAGCCGCATGACACCATCGAACCCCTACATGCAAGAACTCAAACATAAAGAGGATCAATTAGCAATTGATTACCTTCCTGCTGTTCGGGCTATGGCATTTCGGCTTAAAGAGAGGCTGCCAAGTTCCATTGATTATATGGACCTCTCTGCTATTGGAACCGAAGAGTTAGTGAAACTTTCGCGCCGTTATGATGAGGCTCAAAATGACTCGTTTTGGGGATATGCAAAAACTCGTGTTTATGGTTCTATGCTTGATTACCTTCGTTCACTTGATGTGGTCAGTCGTGCCAACAGAAAGATGATTAAAGCAATAAATTATGCGATTGAAGAGTATATGGCAACACATGATTCAGAGCCGAGTAATGAACAGCTCTCAAAAATCTTGGATCAAGATATTGAGAAGATTAATAATGCTCGAATTGCTTCAGATATCTACACGGTGATGCCCTTAGATGATCAGCTTCAAGTTGGAGATGGTGGTGCGGCATTAGAGAAAGTTGAACGTGATGAGCTTATAGATGTGATAAAATCTGTTTTAAGTGAGTACAGTGAACGTGAACAACTTATTATTCAGCTCTACTATTTTGAAGAGCTGACACTCAAAGAGATTAGTGGGATTTTAGATATTACCGAGTCACGTATATCACAGATTCACAAGTCAGTAATTCGAAAAATAAAAACTGTAGTGGGAGAAAACGATGGCTGATATTCTCTCTCAAGAGGAGATTGATGCACTACTAGATGTTGTTGATGATGAAGGTGATGATGCCTTAGAGGTAACCGAAGAGAGCCTTTTTCCACAACGTCAAATTACGCTGTATGACTTTAAGCGTCCCAATCGGGTATCTAAGGAGCAGTTGCGTGCATTTCGGGGTATTCACGATAAAATGGCACGTTCACTCTCATCTCAGATATCAGCGATTATGCGTTCTATTGTTGAAATACAACTGCACTCCGTTGACCAGATGACTTATGGTGAGTTTTTGATGTCACTGCCCAATCCCACAAGTTTTAATGTCTTTTCAATGAAGCCATTAGAAGGGAACGGTGTTTTAGAGATTAATCCATCTATTGCTTTTCCAATGCTTGATCGACTTTTGGGTGGAAAGGGTGAACCTTTTGAATCGACTCGAGAATTTTCAGATATTGAGTTGAGCCTTTTTGAGACGGTGTTGCGTGTTATGATGAACACTCTTAAAGTGGCGTGGCAGCCTGCAAGTGAGATATATCCTGCAATTGAATCCAAAGAGTCAAGTCCTAATGTTGTTCAGATTGTTGCACAAAATGAGATTGTTGTCATGGTGGTAATGGAAATTATTATTGGGCACAGTTCGGGTATGATGAACATCTGTTACCCGGTCATTGCACTTGAACCGATACTTCCTAAGCTGGCAAATCGTGACTTGATGCTTAATGAGACCAGTTCTAAAAAGAGTAGAAATCAAGAACTTAAAGTGCTTTTAGGTGGAGCCCAAGTTACAGTTGAAGCTGATCTTGGTGAAGCAGAACTCTCTTTAGGCAGTATTTTAGAACTTCATAGCGGTGATGTGCTTCGTCTAAATAGTGCGGGTGATGATATTGTTACACTTAAGGTTGATGGTAAAGATCGTTTTAAAGGTGAGATTGGCTTACGACGTTTTAGAAAATCGATTCAGATAACCGAAGTGATCGATACAGAAAAAGATGCTGTTAAACGAGCACTGAAAAGTTTTGAAGTGGCACGATATGAGACAATATCGGGTGTTAAAGATATAATAGAAGAAGATAATAGTGAAGAGGTTGAAGATGATGAATGACTTTATGAAACTTTTTGAAAGTGAGACGATAGCCACCATAGAGGGCTTAACTGGTCAGACACCGACACTGACGTTTAAAGAAGAAGAAAACGTGTCGATTGTCTCAAACATTATTCCTCCTACATCCATCACTAAAATAGTAGTTGATGGTGCCGCTGATGCCAAAGCAATGGTAATAATGCCGCCAAGCTTGGCAACAGCATTGGGTGACCTGATGCTAGGCGGAGAGGGCGAAGCTAAAGCAGATATGGATGATGAGGATCTTGATGCGACCAAAGAGATCATATCAAATATTGTCGGTGCTATTTCAACATCACTCTCCTCGCAAAAAGAGCTTCCGGTACTTGGATTTAAGGTAGAAGGTATCGAGTACATTGATGAAAACTCAGAAGTTGATGTGGATGGGTTTAGTAAGATGTATATTTACAATTTTCAACTCGGAACGATTAACTCCTTAATGATGTTCCTAGCCGATGATGATTTTTTAAATGCATTTAAGAGTGAGAGTAGTGCTGGCAGTGATGTTCAAGCAGCATCTCCTTTACAGACTGCTTCATCTGAAGCTTCCTCAGAGTCTGTATCTGCCAATCTTGATGATAATGAGATGCGAAATATATCACTAATCATGGATGTTAAACTTCCGGTCAGGGTTCGAATCGGTCAAAAAAAAATGCTTTTAAAAGATGTGTTAAGTATGGATATTGGCTCGGTTATTGAACTCAATCAATTAGCAAACGACCCGCTTGATATTTTGGTAGATGATCGTGTGATTGCTCAAGGTGAAGTGGTTATTGTAGATGGAAACTTTGGTATTCAGATTACTACAATTGGATCGAAACGAGACCGTTTAAATCAGTTGAAACCATAAAAGATGTTATTATGATAGAACGTAGAAAAAATTTACAAAAAGAACTCGCAAAACGCTATGTTAAAGATATTAAATCTTCTGATGTTTGGGGCGTGTTTAAAGTCATTGCAGATTTTGTTCAAGGCTTTGAAGAGCTTGGAAATTTAGGACCTTCTGTAACAATATTTGGAGGGGCAAAGGCTAAAAAGGACAGTCCATATTATCAAGATGCAATGAAGCTTGCTGATATGCTTGCAGGTAAAGGATTTAATATTATTACCGGCGGTGGACCGGGAATTATGGAAGCAGCCAATCGAGGCGCATTTAATAAACACTGTGTCGAGTCTATCGGATTGAACATCGATCTTCCACATGAACAGCGTCCTAATCCTTACACCACTAAAGAGTGTACTTTTGATTACTTTTTTTCGCGTAAAGTGATGCTGGTGAAGTACTCCATGTCGTATGTAATCTTTCCAGGCGGTTTTGGCACTTTAGATGAGCTTTTTGAAGCATTGACATTGATTCAGACAAAGAAGGTAAGCGGTGTTCGGCTTTTTGTCATTGGAGTAGAGTATTATCAACCGTTAATTGATTTTATGCGTGATTCCATCTTAAAACATGATATGATTGAGGAGAGTGATCTTGATATCATTTGCTTAACCGATGATCTTGATTTTGTTGTAAGTGAGATTGAAAAGTCCCTTATTGAGCAGATTGATGTCATGAAAGATGAAGGTCTGCAAGAGACGAGATACTATAAATTATTAGAAAATTTTTATCAAAACAAGAAGGCATGATGCGTAAAAAAGTATTAGTAGGTATGAGTGGTGGTGTTGATTCGACTATCTCTGCAAAGCTGTTAAAAGATGAAGGATATGAGGTTGAAGGGGTCTATATGAAACTTCATAATAGCCCTGGATATCATGAAATCCATCTTAAACGTGCTCAAAAAGCAGCAGCACAACTCGGTGTTAAATTACATGTACTTGATTTACAGGAACGTTTTGATGAAAAGGTCTTTAATCCATTTATAGAGACTTATAAAGAGGGGCGAACTCCTAACCCCTGCGCTTTGTGCAATCGTAATTTAAAATTTGGTGCCATGATGGAGTTTGCTGAGAGTATTGGCGCTGATTTCTTAGCCACGGGTCACTACTTGCGTCATGACGGAAAATATCTGATTCAAGCAGAAGATGACACTAAAGATCAGAGTTATTTTCTTTTCTATATTGACAAATCGATTATTCCGCGGCTCATCTTTCCGCTTGGAGCACGAAAAAAGAGTGATATTAAAGCTCTTGCCGCTTCCATTGAGGGCTTGGAGAGTTTTGCATCGCAAGCAGAATCGAGTGAAATCTGTTTTGTTGAAACAACCTATACGGATATACTTAAAGAGCATGTTAATGTCGATCAGAAAGGTGAAGTACTCGATCGTGAGGGGAATGTGGTAGGAACACATAAAGGGTACATGCACTACACGATTGGTAAACGTAAAGGTTTTACTGTTCACGGTGCCCATGATCCACATTTTGTGTTAGAAATTTTACCCGATACCAATCAGATTGTTGTGGGTAAACGCGAAGAGTTAGATACGAATAGCGTTGAAATTGCGCATTTAAATATGTTTGATGAACGTACCAGTTTTGATACGACAGTAAAACTTCGATACCGTAGTCATGCGGTACCGTGTCATGTCGAAATTAATGGCGACCGCGCTACTATTGAGCTTAAAGAGGGTGTCTATGGTGTCGCTTCAGGTCAGGCTGCTGTCTTTTATGATGGTGACAGACTTCTTGGCGGTGGCTGGATCATATAGCCACCTTCTTCAATACAATCTTACATAATGGATGTTTTAAAAATTGATTATTCTCTTTGTCAAACCAGACAACAACATTTTCTATAACAACATTATTTATAATATAGCCCCTATTAAACTTTTCATTTAAAAGCATTTGAAATGAAGTTGAAAAAGTACCAACTACTCTAGTGTCATGAACAATACACAAATTTTTAAACCTAGGTCTTGCTTCAATCTTTACTTGTGCACCTGCAAAAAAATCATTATTATTGCTAACATCAAAACTAAGACTAATATCTTTTAAGCTCATAATATGTGTAAAAATTTTATTTTCTTGCATATAGCTAGTTTCATCGAGAACATAATTTACATACTCTTTTTTGTTCGGTATATCTCTACCAATTCTTAGTAATACTAACTCAAATTTTGCCCTTGTCATTCCTACATAATATAATCTTTTTTCCATATCCTCTTTAGGATTTTTATTGACAAGTAAAAATACCTTATCAAACTCCATACCTTTTGATTTATGTATAGTTGATACTACAATATTCTTTTTATAATCTTCAAAATCTTCTAGCTTAATCTCTTCTAAATATGATATCCACTGTGAAACATAATAGGCATCACTTTCATTCATAAACCTATCAACAATTTTATATAGGAGTTTGGTATTAGTTGAATATTTATGTCGCTCTTCTATAGTTTCTAATGCCTTTTCAAAGTAGCTCTCTTTATAAGAAGTTTCATCTAGTAAAAAACTATTTAGTACTCTATCAAACTCAATAAGTTCAATAATATTTTTTAGCTCAAACTTCTCCCTTTCAATAATATACTTTGATTCAATATTATTTTCTTGTAAAAGAGAATAAATCTGCATCACCTCATCATTTGTAAAAGCTAATATTGCGATATTATTCAACTTTTCCTCTTGTTTTATAAGTTCTATTACGGGTAGGATTAAGGTTGAGGAAGAATTATATGTATAGATAGTAACATTACCATCTTCTGAGGCGTTTGCGTAAAGGGGGCTATGTTTATATCTACTTGTTACTGTCGAGACAAAAGCATTTGAATACTCTACAATATTTTTATGACTTCTAAAGTTACATAGAAGTTCGTACTGCTTAAAGAGGTTCGTGCTCTCATCATCTACTCCAAACTCTTTTTCAAACTTGTCTATATAGCTTACATCTGCCCCGATGTGATTCATGATACATTGGTCATCATCACCAACAGCAATAAGTTTTAATTCTCTATTATTGGCATTATAAATAGCTTTAACAAATTCAAAACTTTTTTCATTAATATCTTGGAACTCATCTAAAACTAAAACTGTTGTATAAGGCAGATTAATATCCCCACTATTAATTGCTTTTGTAGCTTCTTCTATGGCTCTATCTAAAATACTATCATCATTTTTTGTACTTCTAGCTATTAATTTTAAAGCGTAAGAGTGAAATGTTTGAATTTCAATGTCATAAGACAATACACCAATTAACTCATTAAGCCTACTTTTAAATTCCCATTTTGCAGTTTTAGAGAAAGTAAGCATCATAAATTGCTCAGGTTTTATATCTTCTGTTAAAAGTAGAGAAGCAATTTTATGTACTAATACCTTAGTTTTTCCACTCCCTGGACCTGCTAAAACCATCATAGCTTTACTCTTAGTATCTTGAATTATCTCTTTTTGTTCATTTGACATTTTTTCAAAAATTTTATTAAATCTTTTTTGTGTAATAGGTTTAGAAATATGCTTTTTTAAAAGAT
>CAYZUN010000016.1:9775-29729 GCA_964481625.1 uncultured Sulfurimonas sp. | reverse complement strand
GAGTCGATAATAACCGTGTAATTGTTCTTGGTGCAGGAGTAGCCGGCAAGGCTGCCGCTCTGGCAGCGGCAGGACTTGGTGCTGACGTGATGATGCTTGATATTAATATGCAACGTCTGCATTACCTTGCCGATGTGATGCCCTTAAATGTCGCACTGCGCTATAGCGATTCGCAGACCATTAATGAACTTGTCACTGAGGCGGATCTGATTATTGGTACGGTACTGCTTCCCGGAGCCAAAGCACCAAAACTGATTCGGCGTGAGCATCTTAAAATGATGAAAAAAGGGACGGTATTAGTGGATGTCTCAATCGATCAGGGCGGCTGTTTTGAGATGTCGTATCCTACGACGCACCATGAACCGACTTTTGAAGTCGATGGCATAGTACACTACTGCGTAGCCAATATGCCAGGAGCCTATCCGCGTACATCAACATTGGCACTGACTAATGCGACAATACCTTATGTGATTGAATTGGCAACCTCTAAATACCCTTTAGACAATCCACTGCTTGTTACGGCACTCAACACCTTTGAAGGAAAACTAACCAATGAATATGTGGCTGAGGCACATGGATTGGATTATATGCCTCTTAATGAGATTAGATTGTAATATAATTAATGTAACATATTACAAACTATTGCAAGGATAATTAGTATGAGAATCGTTATTATTGGTGGTGGTATTGCAGCGGGCTATCTTGCTAACACTATTTTGAAAAAACAGAGTGATGTTGAGGTTGTTATTGTTTCACAAGAGGCGTACCTCCCTTATGATCGGATTCATCTGTGCTCTTTAATTGATGGCAGTTGCAGTGTAGATGATATTGGTCTTGAACTTAACCCTGCTGTACATGTAGAGTTAAACCAGAAGATTGAACAGATCGCTACTAAAGAGAAGCGAATCTATTCCAAACATGCTGCTTTTTCATACGATTATCTTATTATTGCGACCGGTTCAAAACCTCGTGAACTTTTTGATGTTAGTGACATTAAAAATGCAACCACTTTTCGCAGTGCTGAGGATAGTTTTAAAATTGCCGATAACATTCAAGACAAAAGTGTCGTCATTGTCGGTGTCGGTCCGATTGGATTGGAGCTGTGTGATACTTTGAGCAAGATGGCAACACCAAAAAGAATTTATTTAATCTCACGCTCTGATTATCTCTACTCGGAGGATCTTAATCCTGCCTCAATCCGTCTGATTCAAGAAATATTAGAGTCTGATGAACGTTTACATGTATCTTTTAATGATGAGATTATAGATACAACAATTCAAAATGGTATTATCACTTCCATAAAGACACGCAATCATCATATTACAAACCCTTTTATTATTTTTGGAATCGGTATTACACCTAATGTCGCTTTTGCAAAAGAGGCAATAGAAGTTGATAAAGGGGTCTTAGTTGAGACCACGATGCGGTCATCTGACCCTTATATCTACGCTGTTGGTGAAGCGGCACAAATACGAGAGAGCAGTTACCGTGCAGGTCGGGTGAAAGAGTGTACACTTCAAGCCGATACGGCAATATCAAATATTTTAAACATTGAACCTAAAAATTTTCAGCTAGAAGTGGCTATTGATGGGTTGAAAGTAGGTGCCTTTCTTTTTGCTGATGTTAGATCAACGGCATATAATCCATATGATAAGAATAATGAGACCATTGTATTGCAGAGCAAAAAAGAGCGTCGGATTGATCAATATATTATTAATGATGAGAAGTTGATGCGCTTTATTGGAATCAATACCAACCTTGATGTGATGGCACTCAAAAAGATGATTGAAAAAGGTGATGAGGTTGATGCTGCCTATTTTTACCAAAATCGTCTTATTTCACAACGGGGTCGCTTGGTCTGTAGCTGTGAGAGTGTTTATGAGCAAGATATTATTGCTTTGGTCAAAGAGAATGTACTGACTTCATTTGCTGAGTTAAGACCCTATAGTAATGCCGGACGTACTTGTGGACGGTGTAAAAAAGATGTGTCTGACCTTATTGCCGCTACAGATGTTGACCCCCAAGAAGCGGCACGTATGAAAGCTCAAAAAATAGCAGCAAAGCAGGCAGAAGAGATGGCAACAATAAAGAAGCGTATTGAGAAATACAACCGTCTGCACCCCACCAATCAGATTAGTCCCAATAATCTAGAAGAAGCGTTGAACTCTTTTGATATGAACCGTGAATTCAACCAATGGGTCTCTATGGTAACAGCATCAATGCGGCTGCATCCTGAGTATGAGTGTCTTGTTGGTGAGGGGATTGAACAGCTCAATAAAATTCCCATTATTTGGTTGGAACTCTCAGATTGCAGTGGGAACTCAGAAGGTTTCATTAAAACGGCACACCCCAAAGTGGATGATCTGATTCTTAAATATATTTCACTTGATTATCATGAATTACTAATGGCGGCATCAGGTGATCAGTCGGAGACGGTACTAGATAACATCATTAAAAATGATGCCGGAAAATACATTTTAATGGTTGAAGGTGCTGTGCCGTTAGGACTTGACGGCAAATTTTTGCGTATTGGGTCTAAAGGGGAAACCGGTTTGGAATTGCTGCGTCGCTGTGCTAAAGATGCCGCGGTAGTGATGGCAATTGGCTCGTGTGCTCTTGATGGCGGTGTTGTCGCGGCTGCTCCTAATCCAACAGGAGCGGTAGGTGTTGCTGAAGCGTTAGGACGCAGTGATATTATTAATTTACCGGGATGTCCAGTGAATCCGGTCAATATTGTCGGTACTTTAGTACACTATATGATGTTTGATGAACTGCCTGAGATTGATGCCAAAAACCGTCCGAAATGGGCATACAGCTACCGAATTCATGACAACTGCGAACGCCGCGGTCATTACGATATGGATGAGTTTGTGAGAGAATGGGGTGATGACGGGGCTAAGAAAGGGTGGTGTCTCTTTGAAATGGGCTGCAAAGGGCCTTATGCCAATCTGAACTGCTCCGTTGTGAAGTTTAACGAAGGTACGAGTTGGCCGGTTCAGGCAGGACATGGCTGTTTTGCCTGCGGTGAAGGTAAAATTGCTTTTGATCGTTATGCTAATCACCGAAAATTGGAGGAAGAATCTGATGCGTAAGAAAATTGTTATTGACCCCGTTACCAGGATTGAAGGACATCTGCGTATTGAAGTGGAAGTTGATGATGACAATGTCGTTACGGAGGCATGGGCATCGGGGCAGCTATTTCGAGGTATTGAGACTATTTTAAAAGGGCGTGATCCACGTGATACTGGGTTAATTGCTCAGCGAATTTGTGGTGTCTGTACCAATTCGCATTATCGTGCATCCATTAGTGCTGTGGAAGATGCTTACAACATAACAGTGCCAAAAAATGCGGAAATCATTCGTAACTTGGTCACACTTTCGCTTTTTGTACAAGATCATATTGTCCACTATTACCATCTGCACTCACTTGATTTTGTAGACGTTGTCAGTGCTCTTGAAGCCGACTGTAAAAAGGCTAATGCAATTGCAAAAACGTATCACTCTTACCCTTACCGCTCTTCAGTCGGTCATTTTGAAGCGATTAAAGAGAAGTTGACGAATTTTGTAGGAGCAGGGCGCTTAGGACTTTTTGCTAACGGCTACTGGGGACATGAAGCGTACAGACTTTCACCTGAAGAGAATCTCATTCATATGAGTCATTACCTTGATGCATTGCGAGTGCAGCGTGAACTTAGTAAGGCGATAGCAATTTTTGCAGGTAAAACACCACATCCACAAAATCTTGTTGTGGGCGGGGTGACGAGTGTGCTTGATATGCTAAATCCTCAACGTATCAATGACTTTATGTTTATTATTAAAGATACGCGAGATTTTATTGAACGGGCATACATACCCGATATGAAGATGATGATTAAGGCGTACGGTGATGAGATTAAAGCAGGTTCCGGCCGTGGCAGCGGGAACTTTATGTGTTCAGGAGGTTACAGGTTTGGCAAAGCGAGTCAACTTTTTGAAGAAGGCGTTATTTACGGACATGATTTCGATACAGTAGAGTCGTTTGATGAAGCCTATATTACGGAAGAGGCATCGCGCTCTTGGTATGCTGATGAGATGCCAAAAGCTCCATATGAACAGAGTACACAACCTTTTTACACAGACCTAAATGATGACGGTACGCTAAAAAGTGATGGAAAATACAGCTGGATCAAGGCTCCGCGATATAAAAGTAAGCCGATGGAGGTCGGACCGCTTGCACGGATGATTATAGGATTTATGAAACACTCAAAGGTAATCCGTCCCTATATGGAGCGTTTTATGGAAGCGACAGGGATGGAATTGATGGACTTTTCTACTACTGTAGGACGTAATGCGGCGCGTGCTGTTGAAACGCAGATCTGTTGTGACTATCTTTTTAATTTTGTCTCAGATATGATTGAAAATATCAAATATTATGACGAAGAGACGTGGAGTAAGTATGTTTTTGAGGAACTGCCGACCTCTGCACAAGGCAGAGGTATTTTTGAAGTACCTCGCGGGGTATTGGCTCATTTTGTAAAAATTAAAGAGGCAAAAGTGCTTAACTATCAGGCCGTGGTACCCACAACATGGAATGCGTCACCTAAGGATGCTAACAATATTCGTGGACCTTATGAAGAGTCGCTTATCGGCATCAAACTCTCCGATACTAAAAATCCACTTGAAATACTGCGTGTTATTCACTCTTTTGATCCTTGTCTTGCCTGTGCCGTACATGTAATTGATACACAGGGTAAAGAGCTTGCTGCTTATAAGCTTAATACGACATGTGTCATATAGTATCTGTTTTACACAGTAATTGAATATTTAAAAAATTACTATCTGTTTATTTATATAAAATGATATAATCAAAAACAATTTTAACAATGGAGAGATAGCATGGATTTAATGTCAATGGCAAGTGATTTGCTCAAGGGTACTGGAAGCGATAGTGGAAGTGACGTGATGGGTGCTTTATCAAAATTAATTGGTGATGGTGATAGCATGAATCTGCAATCACTTCTGGAAAATATGGGTGGAGCATCCGGTTTAGGTGATATTGCCGCATCATGGCTTGGTAATGGAGAGAACCTTCCTATTTCAACTGAGCAAATCAGTGCACTTTTTGGTAGTGAAAAACTTAGCAGTTTCGCATCAGCATTAGGGGTAGATGGAGATTCAGCATTAGAGACAATTAGTAATGCACTACCGAACCTAGTGGATAGCAGCAGTCCTGATGGAACATTAGTTTCAATAGATTCAATAGATGATGTTATGAATATTGCAAAGCGATTTTTTTCATAATTTAAGATATAATCTCCCATAATTAATACTATATGGAGACTATTGTGCAAGCAGAACCGATGACAAAATTTGGTTATGAGAGACTATCGAGTGAATTAAACTATATTAAAACGGTTGAACGTCCCGCAGTTGTAAAGGCGATTGAAGAGGCCGTTGAACTAGGTGACTTAAAAGAGAACGCTGAGTACCATGCGGCTAAAGAGCAGCAGAGAAACATTGATGGTCGTCTTAATGATCTGACCGATTTAATCGGAAGAGCACAGATCGTTGATCCCTCAGAATTAGAGCATGTACGCATCAGTTTTGGTTCAACCGTGGTACTGTGTGATTTAAGTACCGATGATGAAGTAACCTATACGATTGTAGGTGGATGTGAAAGCAACCCTGACTATGGGCTTATCTCATTTCATTCACCGCTTGCAAAACAGCTCTTAGGAAAAGAAGAAGGTGACGACTTTAAAGCGAAACTTCCCGGTGGTGTGAAAGAGTTTGAAATTCTCGAAGTAAAGTATCAAGAGATCGTCTTTGAGTGTCATGAGTAACAAAATTAATGTCGCAGTCATTGGAGCAAGTGGTTACACGGGCATTGAACTCATTAAAATTCTTATTCTCCATCCTGTTTTTAATATTACCTATGTGGCTACAAGTGAAGGTGGTATAGAGCTTGACACTTTGCATCCTTCACTTAAAGATGTTTTTACATGTAAAGTAGAAAAAGCTGATGCCACTCAGATTGCCGCGCGATGTGAGTTAGCATTTTTAGCACTGCCGCATCAGGCTTCTATGGGTTTTGCAAAAGAGTTGTTAAACGATGGTGTCAAAGTTGTTGACCTCTCTGCAGACTATCGCCTAGAGCTTGAGACCTATGAAAAACACTACTGCCCCCACGAGGATAAAGAACATCTTGATTCCGCAGTTTACGGACTTCCTGAACTCTACCGCGAAAAAATTAAAGGTAGTGCTTTAGTGGCAAATCCGGGATGCTATCCCACCGCATCAATTTTAGCTCTTGTTCCTTTTGTTCCTTTTATTGATGAGAATTTTCCCATTTTTATTGATGCAAAAAGTGGTGTGAGTGGAGCAGGTAAAAAGTGTTCACCTAGTACCCAGTACATTGGCATTAATGAAAATATTTTTGCTTATAAGGTCTTTTCCCATCGTCATGAGCCTGAAATCAAAGAGAAACTTCGACTCCAATGTGGTAAAGAGTTTGA
Organism: uncultured Sulfurimonas sp.; assembly: GCA_964481625.1. Classification (GTDB taxonomy): domain Bacteria; phylum Campylobacterota; class Campylobacteria; order Campylobacterales; family Sulfurimonadaceae; genus QNZR01. The sequence continues at coordinate 23,235 of CAYZUN010000016.1, read as the reverse complement.
CATCAACCTTGTGCCTCATCTCATCCCTGCCACGCGTGGAGAGCTTATTGATGCCTACATGCTTTTAAAAGAAGATATTGACCCGATTGCGGTTTTAAAAGCGTATTATATAGATGAACCGTTTGTTCGTATTTTTGAGAACCCTGTAGATATTAAAGCATGTTCAGGCACTAACTTTTGCGATATTTTTGCACAGAAAAAAGGTAAGAAGCTTTATGTCAATAGCAGTGTCGATAATATTCTTAGGGGCTCTTCGTCTCAAGCAGTTGCCAATGCAAATTTAATGATGGGACTTGATGAATCACTAGCCTTACCTGTTATCGCATATGTCCCCTAGTATTTTTAAACTTCGATGCGGGGCTGTTATTGTCTCAGATGCCCATTATTCCTCTAAACAGACAGAGTTCTTAGAATTTTTAAAAGCGATTGAATCCGAGGCAATTAAAACGCCACAGCTCATTTTAATGGGAGATATTTTTGATCTTTTATTTGGTTACATTTCTCTAACACAAGAACGCAATCACAGTGTCATTGACCTTATTAACCGATTGGCTCAAAACATAGAAATACTCTATCTTGAAGGAAACCATGATTTTCAATTAAAAGAGATTTTCCCTGAGTTACATGTAATTTCCATACAAGATCAGCCATTAATATGCCATTATGAAAACAAAAAGGTCTGTTTAGCTCATGGTGATTATCGTGGTGATTGGAAATACAGACTCTATTTGATGTTAATCCGTTCGTCGTTCATTTTGAAGCTACTTAGTAGTATTGATTCTTTAAGCAATCATGCCATTATTAAGTGGCTTGATAGTTATTTAAGTGCTAAAGATGAAAGTTATGTTATTGAAGACTTTCAAAAGAAAATTGAGTCAAATATGACGCTTTTTAAAAGTTACGGATGTGATTATATTATTGAGGGGCACTTTCACCAAAACATTACATTTAAATTTGAAAATTTAGAGTATATTAACCTTGCCGCTTTTGCTTGCAATCAAAGATATTTTATTGTACAATCCATAAATAAACGAAAACTGTTGCAAGAAGTTATTTTTAATAAGGAGCTTATATGAAGAGTCAAAATGACGTCTTAAAGGTCGGTACCAATGAGATGGAATTGGTCGATTTTCGTATATTCAAAAAGGACGGTGACGAGGTATATGAGGGGATTTACGGTATTAATGTTTCAAAAGTACGAGAAATTATCCGTGTTCCAAAGCTTACTGAACTGCCGGGTGTTCCTGAGTTTATAGAGGGAATATTTGATTTGAGAGGGGTAGTAATTCCTGTTGTCAACCTTGCCAAATGGATGGGTATTGAAGTGCCAGAAGAGGCTGTTAAAAATTCTCGAGTTATTATTACAGAGTTTAATAATGTATTGATTGGATTCGTGGTTCATGATGCCAAGCGCATTCGTCGTATTAACTGGAAAGATATTGAACCGGCATCATTCGCCGGTGGCGCTGGCAACGGTGCACTTGATCAGAGTAAAATTACTGGTGTAACACGTATTGAAGATGACTCAGTTTTATTGATATTAGATTTGGAGACGGTAGTTCAAGACCTTGGACTATATGAACCCAGCTCAGGTGATATGCCTCAAGATGAGTATGATTTTAGTGGTTTAGTGCTGCTACTAGATGATAGTCTTACTGCTAGAAAAATTGTAAAAGATGCGTTAGAGAAGATGGGTTTTCAAGTTGTTGAAGCGAGTGACGGTCAAGAGGGAATTGTTAAGCTAGAAGATCTTTATGCAATGTATGAAGAGAGCCTCGGCTTGCATCTTAAACTGATTGTCTCTGATGTTGAAATGCCGTTAATGGATGGTTTTCACTTTGCGGCCAATGTGAAAGCTGATAAACGGTTTAGTGACGTTCCGATTATTTTTAATTCTTCTATTAGTGACCACTTTAGTGAAGCGCGTGGTAAAGATGCCGGTGGTGAAGCATACTTAGTTAAGTTTGATGCAAGCTCATTTTATGATGAAGTGGCACGTATTGTACGTGCACATATGTAAGGGAGGAGTTAAATATGGATGAATTTCAAGAGATATTACAAGATTTTTTAATTGAATCATTTGAGTTGATTGAGCAGTTAGACCAAGATCTTGTGGAGTTAGAATCGACCCCTGAAGATTTAGAGTTACTAAATAGGATTTTTAGGGTTGCACATACCGTTAAAGGAGCGAGTTCATTCCTTAATTTTGATGTATTGACCCATCTGACCCACCATATGGAAGATGTTCTTAATAAAGCACGTCACGGTGAGTTGATTATCTCTTCGGATATTATGGATGTTGTCTTAGAATCAATTGATTTGATGAAAAGTATTTTAAATAATATTCGCGATACAAGCAGTGATAGCGGTGTTGATGTAGCAGAGTGTGTTAAGCGTCTTGATGTGGTAGCGGGTGGAAGTGGTAATATTGAGGCAGTAGTTGCACAAGATAGTCCTGAACCGGAAGTACAAGAGACGGCTGAAGAACCAGAGTCTGTTACGAATGAACCTGAAGATGAACCCAACTATGATGATATGAGTGACGATGAAGTTGAAGCAGAAATTGAGCGACTCTTAGCAGAGCGTAAAGCTGAAAGTAAAGCAAAACGCAGTGCAAAAAAGTCAAGCTCAGAAGATTCAGAAAAAAAAGAGGAACCAAAAGCTCCACCACCGCCTCAGGCGGTAGCAAAAAAAGCGTCTAAAAAAGAGGAGACACAAGCAGCTCCAGCAGTTAAAAAAGCTCCAACTACGGTAGAACAGACCATTCGCGTTGATGTCAAACGACTTGATCATTTAATGAATTTAATTGGTGAACTCGTACTTGGTAAAAATCGTCTTATTAAGATTAATGATGATGTTGAAGAGCGTTATGAGGGTGAAGAATTTCTTGAGGAGTTAAATCAGGTTGTCTCTATTGTCTCGCTTGTTACAACCGATTTGCAAATTGCCGTAATGAAGACACGTATGCTTCCTATTGGCAAAGTCTTTAACAAATTCCCGCGTATGATTCGTGATCTCTCAAGAGAGTTAAATAAGAAGATTGAGTTAGTCATTGATGGTGAAGATACGGAGCTGGATAAATCGATTGTTGAAGAGATTGGTGATCCTTTGGTTCACATTATTCGAAATTCGTGCGATCACGGAATTGAGCCGTTAGATGTGCGACAAGCCGCTGGAAAAAACGAAACCGGAACGATTAACTTAAAAGCGTACAATGAGGGAAATCACATTGTCATTCAGATTATTGATGACGGTAAAGGGCTTGATGTCGATATTCTTAAAGATATTGCGGTCAATAAAGGTGTTATTACTGATAAAGAAGCTGATGCAATGGGCGATAAAGAGGCTTTTGGTCTTATCTTTAGACCAGGATTTTCTACAGCTGCACAGGTGACTAATGTGTCAGGTCGCGGTGTTGGTATGGATGTAGTCAAGACTAACATTGAAAAGTTAAATGGTATTATTGACATTGACAGTGAAGTTGGAAAGTTCACCAGTATTAAACTTAAAATTCCATTGACTTTAGCTATTATTCAAGCACTGCTTGTAGGTGTTCAAGAAGAGTTTTATGCTATTCCTCTTGCTTCAGTTCTTGAGACAGTACGTATTAGTAAAGATGAGATTTACACGGTTGAGAACCGTTCCGTTATGAGACTGCGTGAAGAGGTACTCTCTTTGGTGCATATTGGTGATATTTTTGAAGTAGAACGGGTCTTTGATGATAGTGAATATGCTTATGTCGTTTTGCTTGGTCTTGCAGAGAGTAAGATTGGGCTGATTGTAGATTCGCTTGTTGGTCAAGAGGAGATAGTTATTAAATCACTTGGCGAGTACCTTCAGGGGATTGAAGGGATTGCTGGAGCAACCATTCGCGGTGATGGAGGTGTAACCCTAATTGTTGATGTTGCCGATCTTATTCAGATGTCTAGAACTATTAAATCTACTATTAGTAGTAGTGGAGACGGGGATACTTCTCTTAGTCATGAGAAAAACACACCTGCGGATTATAAAGTTATGATTGTTGATGACTCTAAAACAGATCGTGCTATTATGAAAAACTCACTTGAACCATTGGGTATCACATTGATTGAAGCAGCTGATGGACAAGAAGCATTGAATATTTTAAAATCGGGTGATCACAGTTTTGATGCGATGCTTGTTGATATTGAGATGCCTAGAATGGATGGTTACTCCCTTGCAACTGAGATTAAGAAATATAGTAGATATAAAAATCTTCCACTAATTGCCGTGACATCGCGTACCGGAAAGTCGGATCGTATGCGCGGTGTTGAAGCAGGTATGGTAGAATATATCACCAAACCATATTCGCCGGATTATCTGATGAGTGTCGTCAAACGAAACATTAAATTCAATTTCTAAGGTTGTGCTATGAGTAATAAATTACAAGAGATCATTAATAAACAGCAAGATCAGCAATCTCCATCAATGGAACTGATTGATGACGTAGTCCAACTTGTAGGATTTGAAGTTGGTGAAGAAGAGTACAGCGTGCCAATTTTAAGTATTCAAGAGATTATTAAGCCTATTGAGTGGACTCGTGTTCCGCAAACACCTTCATATGTGTTGGGTGTATTTAATCTACGTGGCAGTGTTATTCCTATTATTGATTTGCGTCTAAAATTTGGGTTAAGTCCTAGAAAACATACAGAAGAGACTCGTTTTATTGTTATGAGAGATAAAGATGAAGTGGCCGGCTTTGTTATTGACAGGCTGACATCCGCTATCCGACTTAACAAAAAAGATATTGGACCTGCACCGGAGACGATTAGAGATGAGGGTAGTTTCATTGATGGTGTCGGTAAACAAGCTGATCGAATTTTAACTATTTTAAAAGTGCATAAATTATTAGAGCGAGACTTCTAGACGTTGTTTTCATTTCAAGGCAGCACCCTTTCTCTTAATGCTAAAGTGCAAGGAGATACTGTTGTCATTACTATTAGTGGGGAGATGAATGTCAAAAATATTGCATTGATTGAACCTTTAATGCTGAAACTTCTTGTACCAGATATTGCTTCAAAATTTTTTTTATGGAACCTTGACGCTGTTACTGTCTTTGATAGTGCCGCAGCATTGATGCTAGACTCTTTTAATAAGCAAGCGAGATCTCTTGGAGCACATTGTAGTCTTCATGCTAGTGCTGAGCATCTGAAAATCATCAATGCAATTCATGACCGTCATTATGAAAGTGGTGGTGTTGTTCATGAGAAGCTTAACCCTGTCGCGATAATTGGAAAAAAAGCTATTAAAAAATATGAGCGGTTTAAAGATTTTCTTGCATTTATTGGAGAACTGTTTTCTGCGTTACTTATTTACATTTTTAATCCTAAAAGTATTCGATTTAAAGAGATTTATCATGCCATTGAAGAGAGTGCTATTAATGCGTTAGGCATTATTGCATTAACAACATTTTTAATTGGAGTGGTACTTGCGTATCAGTCATCAGTCCAGTTAAAAATGTATGGGGCTAATATTTTTATTGTTGACATGTTAGGTATCTCTATTTTACGTGAACTTGCTCCCCTAATTGCCGCTATTGTTATTGCCGGTCGAAGTGGTTCGGCTTTTGCAGCACAAATTGGGGTAATGAAAATCACTGAAGAGCTTGATGCGATGCGAACGATGGGATTTGATCCGTATCTTTTTTTAGTGCTGCCACGTATTATTGCATTGATGATAATGATGCCGTTCATGATTTTTTTTGCAGATGTGATGGCTATGCTCGGCGGTATGGTAGTTGCGAGTATCGAATTGGGTATTAGTGCGCAGCTTTTTTTAGATCGTTTCAATGAAGCCGTTGAGATGAAGCACTTCTTTATTGGAATCGGTAAGGGCCCATTTTTCGGTTTTTTAATTGCTTCAATTGGTATTTTTCGAGGTTTGATGGTTGAAAATGATACACGAAGTATAGGCGTCAATACTACCAAGAGTGTTGTTGAAGCGATATTTATGGTCATCATATGTGATGCAGTCTTCTCAATTATTTTTACCAATATGGGTATCTGATGGAGATGATAATTGATGTCAAAAATATTACGACACGCTTTGGAGATAATATTGTCCATCAAGGTCTTAATTTACATGTAAATCGTGGTGAAATTTATGGCTTACTTGGTCCTAGTGGCTGCGGTAAGACAACATTGATGAAAGAGATGGTATTACTGCAGAAATATCAAAAAGGTTCCATTAATGTTTTAGGTTATGAGTTAAACGATATTGGGCATCGTAATGCACAAAAATTACGACAACAGTGGGGGATGCTTTTTCAATTTGGAGCACTCTACTCCTCACTCAATATTTATGATAATATAGCACTATCATTGCGAGAGTATACAGACATTAGTGAAGCACTGATAGAAGAGATTGTCTCATATAAAATTGATATTGTCGGATTAGAGCAAAATGTTAAGGTACAGTTTCCTTCTCAAATTAGTGGAGGAATGAAGAAAAAAGCAGCATTGGCACGTGCTTTGGTAATGGATCCGAAATTACTTTTTTTAGATGAACCGACATCAGGTCTGGACCCGATATCAGCAGGAGAGTTTGATGCACTGATTTTACGACTGCGGGATCGGTTTGATTTGACTATTGTGATGGTGACACATGATTTAGACTCCATAGAGGTAACGCTTGATCGTGCTGCTATTTTAGACAAACAAAAAGTGGTTGCGGAGGGAACATTAGAAGATATTATGTCAATTGACAATACGTTTATTAAAACCTTTTTTAAAGGAAGAAAAAGATGAATAACCGAGTGAACTATACCTTAGTAGGAACGGCAGTCATAATGATGTTGGCTGCCATGATCTTTTTTGTTTACTGGATGCTAAAACCGGCACAAAAAGATGTAATGACTCCTTATTATATTTACTTTACCGAGTCGGTATCGGGTCTAAATATTAATTCAGCGGTTAAGTTTCGCGGTATTAGTGTCGGCGATGTGAAAGAGATGCGTATTAATCCAAAAAATAGTGAAGAGATTGAGATTTTGATTCATCTACATGAAGACACTCCTATTAAAGTTGATACGGTTGCTACTTTAATGTCTCAAGGAATTACGGGACTTAGTTATATTGACTTGAGTAAAGGTAATAAGAACTCGACACTTCTAAAGCCAATAGATGCGGAGCATATTGCGGTCATAAAATCTGACAAATCTCTTTTTGAGCGTATTGAAAACTCGGTAGATACCATAGGTACGCGACTCTCAAAGACACTCTATCAAACCGAAAAACTTTTAGGTGATAACAATCAGCAAGAGGTCTCTGAAATCTTAATGCGGACATCGGCAATACTAAGTAAGATTGAAAAGACACTTGATGAACGCACTATTGGCAATATTCAAGAAACTTTAGATAATAGTGCTAATATAACACAACGTATTGATGCAATGATGGATGCAGTTGAGCAATTGGTTGAAAAAGGGGTTCTTTTAGAAGAGTCATTAAAAATATCTATTGTATCCGTTGCACAAAGCTATGAATCAATTGCCTCGGCAATGATTAGTTTTAAACAGATGAATGATGCAGGGCATTATAGTGTGTCAGACTCTATGAAAAAGCCGATGCAGCAGTTTGATATTACCATGCTGGAGATGGAGCGTTTTATGATTAAAATGGAATCCCTTATTGATCGAATTAATAGGAGTCCATCTGACTTGATTTTTCTTGAAGAAGCAGAGTTTAAAGGTCCAGGAGAGTAGAATGATTCAATATTTATTAGTTGCACTAGTAATCATGATAAGTGGTTGCTCTATTACAAAGACCGTCCCTAGTAAAACTGAATATCGGCTTCTCACCCCTGATGTTGCTAAGATACAGAGTTCATCATGTGAGTCAATTACCATAAAACTAGAACCGATTCAAAGTTCTAATACCTTACTTGATCATCGAATGTATTATGCAATTGATTCGATTGAACAGCGTTATTATAGTGAGTCGTTATGGGTTCAGAGCCCCAATAAGATGATTGAGCAGATTTTAAAAAATGCGATGATAGAGAGTAAATTATTTGGCAGTGTACTTGATTATCGCAGTAATGCCGATACTCAGTGGCGATATGAAGTCCGTATTTTAGATTGTATGCAGTATTTTAAAGATGACGGATCATCATATGTAAAACTCTCAATGGATTTTGTTATTATTAAAAATATCGGAATGAAAATAGTTGCATCAAAACACTTAGAGGTAGTAGTTCCTGCTGAAACATCAGATGCGCAAGGTGGCGTTATTGCGTTAAATAGAGCTGTTTCACAAATTGTTACACAGAGCAATAGCTGGCTACAGAGCGAGTGCCAAAACTCACTTTAGAGGTGTCCTGGAATGAATATAAAAGAAAAAGAGTATCAACGACGACGTAAGACATTATTGCGTAACATACAAGAGGGTGTGATTCTGATTTCATCAGCATCGCATCAAATTCGTTCAAATGATACGGAGTATCTCTATAGACAAAATAGTAATTTTTACTATTTGAGTGGCTTTGAGGAGGATAATGCACTCTTAGTGTTAAAGAAATCTTCTAAAGGGACAAAGATAATACTTTTTGTTCAAAGTAACGATAAAACAAAAGAGCTATGGAATGGAAAACGACTCGGTGTCAAAGCGGCAAAAAAATCTTTTGTTATGGATAAAATATATGGCATCGAAAAATTTGATGAGGTAATTAAAAAAGAACTTTGCGGCAGTAAAAACATTTATGTTGATTTATTTGATAATGATGAATTTTCTCAAAAAATCCGCATAATTTGTAAAACTTTAAATCATGATCGCAGTGTTAAAGTATCACCTCAAAACTTTTTACATGTAAATCCTATAATTGAGAAAATGCGTCTGATTAAATCAGCCTCAGAGATTAAAACCATTAAAAAAGCACTCAGCATTACTAAAAAGGCTCATGATGCTGCAATGAGACAAGCTAAAGACAAGTTGTTTGAATATGAACTTCAAGCAACAATCGAGCATGTTTTTAAAAGTAATGGAGCATACAGTGATGCTTATACCACGATTGTCGCTGGCGGTAATAATGCTAATATACTGCACTATATTAAAAATGATTGTCCTTTGAAAAAAGGTGATTTAGTGCTTATTGATGCAGGGTGTGAATATGAGATGTATGCTAGTGATATTACGCGAACCTTTCCGGTGTCAGGTAAATTTTCACAGCCTCAAAAAGAGCTCTATGAGATGGTTTTACGAGTTCAGTTTAATATTATTAATGCCATTAAACCAGGGATTAAGCGCTCTAAGCTGCAAAAGCTGTGTGAAAAGCAGTTATGTCAAGGAATGATTAACTTGAGAATTTTAAAAGGCGAATGTAAAAAGCTGTTGAAAAAGGGAGCGCATAAAAAATATTTTCCGCATGGTGTAGGCCATTGGATGGGAATTGATGTGCATGATCAATGCCCTTATAGCGATGAAAAAGGAAATGAACTTGTATTTAAAAGTGGTATGGTACTAACTATTGAACCAGGAATTTACATAAATAAAAATGATAAAAACGTACCCAAGCGTTACCGTGGTATCGGTATTCGTATTGAAGATGATATTTTAGTGACAAAAAAAAGCTCTCAGAATTTGTCTAAGGATATCGTAAAGAGTGTCAAAGAGATTGAATCACTCTGCAGTTCAAAGACTACTTAAAAATGTTTAACTGTAAGAATAGCTCCATCCAGTCAACCCGTCTTTTACCTCTTTGAACTGCTTTGAGTCAGCTTCAAAATCAAAAATATACATTTTTCTCGTAGCCATACTGGACATCTCTTCTTGTTTGAAAAGGTGCAGTGGCATGGGAGTCTCTTGTTGCGTGAGTGTAAAGCCTACCACACCGATACCTGCAAGTAGATCAATGACATTGAAAATCTCATATTGTTTACAGAACTTTTTAAATACAGCATTTTTAATCTCTTGCGGAAGCACTTCTGTGGTATTTAAAAAAATTGTAAATTGAATGGGTGCGGGTAAGTCATCGCGAACAGAGGGCTGAGCCATTATGATATATTCGACACCTTCTAAATGGGCTTCAATCTCATTTTTTTCTAAATGTCGTTGTGAGGCTAATGCTTCAATTTTTTGCAATTAATTTTCCTTTATTTTAAAGTCGGGTTCATCCAAAAAGTAACCTTGTAGAAAATCAGCATTACTTTTTTGAGCATACAGCAACTCTTTTTCATTTTGAATGGTCTTGACAACAACTTTCATATTCATATTTTTAGAGAGTTGTATGAGCTTGTAAGTATCGTTATTAATCGTGGCATAATCCAATTTTAGCATAGCGGGACCTAAATAAATAATCTCCTTAAAATCGATGGTCTCAATATCGAGATTATCGAGAGCTACGGTAATATTGAGTGCTTTTAGATAGTCAATTTGCTCTTTGATTACCTCTTTTGTGAAGGTGTTATTTTGATAAAGTCCGTTGATTTCAATACATAAATAAGATGCAATAGCCGAGTCATTTTGCAACTCGTTGTTAATAGTAGCTTGCATGCTCTCATGACAAAGAGTATTTACATGTAGATTGAGATGAAGCATAAGATGATGTTCTTTGATGAGTACAATAGCTTGGCGGAGCATAAAAATATCGAGCTCAATACCAATAGGATCATTGGAAATTAGATCAATAAAATGGGTTGCTTTAATCACTTCTTTATGGGGTGATGTTATTCTTGCAAAGAGTTCATGACGAGCGATTTTCATAGTTTTAGCATCGTATATGGGCTGAAATATCGGAGCAACCCGATTCTCTTTAAGTGCCTCTTGAAGTTCAAAGATGGTTCGTGACTTTTTACTGGAGTTGAAATTGCCTTGCTCTGAGCTTTTAAAACTATTTTTTTCCATCTGTTGAAGTTCTTTTTGTGCTTCTTCAATAGCTTCTTGAAGTGTATTGTTTTTTTCAGGGTGACAGTTAATGACAATTTGTAGGTCAATATTGATGTAAAGTCCTTCAGCAATAATAGGCTGTTTAGAAATTGACTCAATAATCCTTGTTGCTAAAATATCAGCCATCTCATCTTTTTTTATTTTATAAAAGATGATGAATGTAGCTCCTTCAAAACGTATGAAAATGTCTTGTCGCCTAATGACTCTTAGAATTCTATTGGCAGCAGACTGCAATATAATATCAGTAATTTCTTCATCATAGCGGTTTTTAATGGCAGCGAAGTCGTCAATACGAAGCAGAATAATCTGATAGAGATTAGGGTCTAATGTCTTCATTACTTCATGGTAATATCTTCGATTAAAGACTTGAGTTGCCGGATCTAGAAAACTTTCATCTCTTTGGCGCAGAAAGAAAAAGAGCCGTATGTAACCAATGACTAAAATGATGATGAGCAGTAGAGTAATCTTGAAACTCAGATCATTTAACGGATTGACAATCTCTTCAATATATTTGATTGTTACAAGGTGCATTTGACATAAGAAAAGTAGTTCAACCTTTTCATTTTTAACAATGGGTACGATGAAGTAGTCATTTTCTCCTTTAGTAAAAACATAGAGTTGTTGAGAATTATAGCTTTGGAGCAGTTCACTCTTGAAGTCATTGGCACTGCTTAATATTGGATCAACTGCTGCGGATGTTATTGTTTGAAAATCTTCATCTCTCTTTTGAATCATCATGATACTTGAAATTGTTTCAGATACAAAAAGTGAAAGGCTACTTTGAATATGATACCCAGTCTCAGGTGTGTCATAGGTATGGGTCTGGTCTTTTTTAATATGTGCAGCAAGATTATAAAATTGTTTTTCTGTTGTATGGAGAAAATTTTTATAGGTTGCCTCGTGAACTCTTTTCATAGTTGATGCATAATCTTGATAGAGAAAAATCAGCATTAATGCCATCGTTGGTAACAGTACTAAAAAGATAATCGAAAACTTACCAAGTTTAAAGGATGTCAGCATGAGAAGACTTTAATTTTTAAGTAATTATAACATACCCTTAATGACAGTTGTAATTCCTACATGTAAATTGTAATGAGCAATGGGGAAATCCTCATCTCTATTTTCCAAATTAATCATGTAACCGCTTAAATACGTTCCCAGTGTTTCTAGTTCTATTGAAACATATTTTGATGTATGCTCTCTATCGTATTGAGTATTGATAAGACGTTGCAACTCGTTACTCTCTTGAATATTAAAAGCTAAAAATTTCAGTGAGACCAAGTCACACCATTTTAAAAAAAGTTCTGGTGTGAGAGCGTCACTGATACGACCTTCAGGTGTAAATAGGAGATTTTGTTCTCGAAGCGGTATTAAAACTGAAAGAATGGCATCAACATAAGGCACGGTTTTCTCGGCCCAAAATGGAGCTTCATTACTGTTTTTAAGGGTCAGACTGACTGATGCGAGAATTTCTTCTTTTGGTGAAGAATTGAGTTGGTTGGCTAAAGTTTGAAACATAAATGACTACTTGATAAAATTTTTATGTAAAGGTAGCCATTTTTTGTATAATACGAACTTAAAAAAACAAGGTTCTCAATGAATAAAAGCTTCCTAACCAATTTCGTAGCTGCTCTGCTTATTGTAGTATCGTTTTTACCGGTAGGTGAACTCTCTAAGCCACTGCTTTATGCAGGACTATTTGCACTTTCAGGTGCCATTACCAATCAACTCGCGATTCACATGCTTTTTGAAAAGGTACCGTTTCTTTATGGTTCGGGTGTCATTCAGGAACGTTTTGGTGCTTTTAAAGATGCTATTAAAAATTTAATGATGACACAGTTTTTTACCAAAGAGCAGTTGGAACGTTTTTTTGAATCGGAAGAGAAAAAAATTGATTTAGCTCCCATAGTAGAGTCAACGGATTTTACTCCGGCATTTGATGCACTTTCAAAGACAGTTATGGAATCAAATCTTGGCGGTATGCTTAATATGTTTGGCGGGGAGAGTGCATTAGATCAGCTTCGAGAACCATTTAGCGCTAAGATGAAAAAGGCAGTCGTAAAAATTATTCGTAGCGAAGCATTTGAGACGCAATTGGCACATCACATACAAAACTCATCACTCAGTTCTGATCTAATAGACTCTATTGAAGAGGTCATCCAAAAACGTCTCGATGAACTCACTCCCATTATGGTTAAAGAGATGGTGCATGAATTGATGCGTGAGCATTTAGGATGGTTGGTTGTATGGGGCGGAGTTTTTGGCGGCTTTATTGGTTTTGTATCCTCGTTTTTAATTCTCTAGGATTTACATGTAAAACTTCACAATTATTTCACAAATAATCTCTATGATTTCTCTATAAGAAAATCCAAGGAGATTATGATGAAAGCCTTCATGTTACTCACTGCCATGACATTGGCAACCCTGTTACATGCAAAAACATTAGTTGAAGAGAAGTATGTTCATGTCGTTTCGAGTTATCCGATTTATGAAAAAGTTCATAGGTTACATAATGATAGTCTGTACTGCTTTCCTCAAGACAGATATGAAAGAAACCGTCAT
>CAYZUN010000016.1:0-9675 GCA_964481625.1 uncultured Sulfurimonas sp. | reverse complement strand
CGTCATCGTAAACATATTGTAGGCTATAAAAACATCGGCTACTACAACGGTATGAAGATTGTTAAAAAGAGTCATCAAAGACTGCGTAATATTTTAATAGAAGTGGCTATAACTTTTTAGAATACTTGTGGCATAATGATTGCATCTATTTTTTAAAGGATATGATGTGGAGCGACCTGAGCCACTCAATGAAGAAATTGTACTTGACCCAAAACGTTACTTAGTCAGTGAGACTGATTCAGAAGGTGTTATTACCTACTGTAATGGTTACTTTAAAGAGATTTCGGGGTATGGTGAAACCGAACTGCGTGGGCAGCCGCATAATATTATTCGTCATCCCGATATGCCAAAGTTGGTTTTTAAACTGCTGTGGGATCGTATTGGAAGTGGTCAAAATATTAATGCTGTTGTTAAAAACATGGCAAAAAATGGACGCTTTTACTGGGTTTTTACAGAGTTTAATATTAAAAAAGATGCTGATAGCGGTGAGATTATCGGCTATATGGCATCTCGAAAAGCAGTCTCAAAGCATATCGTTGAAATTATTTCAGAGCTTTACAGAAATATTTACGAGATTGAGAACCGTGAAGGTATGGAAGCCGCACTAAAGTACTTAAATAACTTCTTAAAAGAGAAGGGTGATGATATTGATTTTTCCAATATCATGGAAAATATTCACAAGTTTTATTAAAATTATTAAAAAAGAGAATTATGTCTAAAAAACTTTACTGTATTGCATCGTTTAAACCAAAAACCGGAAAAGAGAGTGAGTTATTTAAGGTATTACAGTCACTTGAACCTAATTCGATAAGAGAAGATGGCTGTGTTCAATACATTGTAACGCGGCACATTGCCAATCAATTTGCCGAAGGTGGGAGTTACCCCATTGTGTTTAATGAAATTTGGGAGAGTGTGGAGGCATTTGAGTCACATTGTCAGCGTAAAGAGATTGTCAGCTTTTTTGAGCGACACTGTATTGATCCGGAGGGATTAGTACAGCAGTATAATGTAGCAGTTTATACCGATGAACCAGTTAAATAACATTTTATTTACATAATGGTGTTAGAATGAGCGTTATATTTAAATAGTTAGGATTGATTTTGAGAATACTTTTCTTGTTTATTTCACTTACAATTGCTCTTTTAGCGTCTTCTGAACGTAAAATTATTATTGGTTCGTATGCAACAGAACGAGAAGCTGACCATGCATTAAAAGCATTTCAGTCAAAACTTGATTCAAGTTTTTTGGCCACTCAAAAAGAATCGGGTTTTCATAGTGTAGCTCGAGCTTCAGGACGTCAATTTATTATTGCTCTTGAACCGTTTAAAAGCTATAGAGCTGCTAAAAAGATAAAAAAGATACTGCCAAAAGAGTATGCATCTGCATTTATTAACAGATATACACCACCAAAATCTGCATTGCTGGTTGCCCTCAATGAGACGGATACAGCTGTAGTAAAAGAAGCTATTACTCAAGAGAAAACTCCTGAAATTCAAAAAGAACTAAAGGTACCTGAAGCACCTATGGAGACACTCACTCAAAAAAGTACACCACAACACGATGTTAATACAACAGTTGACACATTGAAATCTACTACAGAAAAAAAGGTTTCAAAAGCACCACAAGAGAGCCCTTATATCATTGATGCAAAAAGTATGAAGTCAATTGATGTAAAAAGTGCATACTACGTCATTGGAGGTCAAACATACGGCATAATGAGTCCATCAGGTAAATTCGCCTTTAGCACTAAAGAAGCGGCTGAAGAGTTTGCTAAACAGTATGGTGGTACCGTTGTCGACTATGAGACTTCCAATGAAGAAGCCTTAAAAAAGTCTGTAAAATAATATAAGTATGCCATACTATTGTGCCATCAAGTAAGAACAATCTCAAAAAAAAGATTAGATAAAAAACTATCTTCTTTAGATGAGAAATTAAAAAATAGAGTTATCAGTACTCTTTGTATGAGGTTTCAATAATTAAGTCGTAGAACTCAATAAATTTCAGCTTTAAGTTTCTTACAAATATAATTTACATTATTTTAGGCTAAAAGATCTATTTCAGAGATAATTATGCCGTCATTATCGGCATAAAGGTAATCACCAGATTTACATGTAATACCTGCAAAGTTTAATTCGATGTCACGTATTGCTGTAGATTTTTTCTTACTTTTACGCGGACAGCTGCCTAGGGCGAAGAGCCCGACATCAATGTTGAGGGTGTTGTCAGTATCTCTGACATAACCATTAATTAAAATGCCTGCCCATTGATTCTCTTTGGCATAACCCATCAGTGTATCGCCTACGACGGCGACATAGCTCTCATTTACATCAACGACAGCAATTTTGCCATTACCGTTCTCTTTAAGCAGTGTAATCAGACCGCTGTTGTCTTCATCAAGCTTGATGGTAACAATCTCTCCGGCACATTTTTCAATGCCTCCAAATGAGATAAAATTGGGTGCTAAAACTTTTATAGTATCGCTGTGTGCATCGCACAGGTCGGCGGTATCAAAATTCATAGTGAATTCCTCAATTAGATTTTAAAAGAATAATAGGTAGAATTTTACCATTATTTTATAGCTAGGTCGTATATGAAAAAAGTAGTTACGGGTGTAGTGGGCAATGATATTCACGTTGTTGCTAACAGACTCATTGAAATTTCGCTGCAAGAGCGTGGTTTTGAAGTCTTTAATTTAGGAGTCAATACCTACCTTGAAGAGTTTATTGATGCTGTTATTGAAACGGATGCTGATGTGCTGCTTATCTCATCGCTTAATGGTGAAGCTGAGGGGTGGTGCCGCGATCTGAAACTTTTAAAGAATCAGTATGATATGAGCAGTGTCGTCTTTATGATTGGTGGAAATCTGGGCGTGGGTGAGATGGATGCTCAAGAGATTGTTCCAAAATATAAAGCATACGGATTTGATCTGGTATTTCACCAGACAGATTTAAATGAGGGCATTGATGCTCTGGAACTTCTACTAAAAGAGCAAACATGAGTATGCTGCAGCGAGATCGCGAAATCATTGTTAATAATGAATATATTGACAATTTTGACTTTGATGAGATTAAAGATTTTATAAAAGGTGCCAGTAAAGACCTTTTCATTTCGCATAAATTTAAGACCAGTAAACAGATGCTTGTTCAGCCGCGCGGTGGATTTGCTACGTATGACAAAGTTTTTGCTCTTTATGGCGAGTTTAAAGAAGCTAATGTTGATGTACTGCCGCTAACCATTGACTCTAATACTCGTCTTAATGACTATGCTATGGCTAAAAAAATGTTGGCACTCTCTGAAGAGAATGATGTCAATATGCTTAACGGTTACCCGCTTGTTAATCACGGCTATCGAACCACGCGTAAGATGATTACCCACTACAACACACCGGTGAGTCTGCGCCATGGAACACCCGATGCACGGCTTTTGGTTGAAATTGCACTTGCTTCAGGTATTTTTGAGATTGAGGGCGGTCCGATTACGTATTTGTTACCGTACTCTAAAAATTTTCCTCTTGATAAAGCATTTTTGTACTGGAAATATGTTGAGAAAGTGTGTGCTGCCTATTCCAGTCTGAATGAGCCGATTAACCGTGAATCGTTTGGTCCGCTCTCAGCAACACTGCAACCTCCTGCTATTGTCATTGTGATTCAACTGCTTGAGATGCTGCTTTCACTCGAAGAGGGCGTGAAATCATTTTCAGTAAGTTTTTCTCAAACAGGTTCGATGAATCAAGATATTGTGAGCTCCAATGTCATTAAAAAACTCGCACGAAAATATGCCGATACGTTTGGACACACCGATACGACTATTAATTTAGTTTACCATCAGTGGATGGGAGCATTTCCTCGTGATAAGACCTATTCAGACTCGCTTATTAATACGAGTACTGTTATTGCTGCGCTTGTAGGTGCTGATAAAATCATTACCAAAACCCGTGAAGAGGCGTTTGGAATTCCAACGAAAGAGGCGAATGCACAAGCGGTTGCCAATGTGAAATATACCCTTAATATGCTTCATGGGCTGCCTCATGTCATTGATGAGGAAGAAGAAGAAAATTTAACCGCTCAGGTTGATGACATCTTAGAAGCTGTCTTTAATGACAAGGCAGATACGCTATGGCGAAAAGTCTTTAACTCCATTAAAAATGGAATTATTGACATTCCTTTTTCACCGCATATTATTAATAACAATGAAGTCATTACCGTTCGTGATGACCAGAGCAATATCCGTTTTTACAAACGTGGCAAGGTGCCAATTTCTGATCGCTGTTTTAATTACGAGCGTGATAAACTCAATATTGCCGATGATGGCAAAGTTGTTGAGAAAATCATTAGAGATATCGGGGTGATGTTATGAGTAAGTTACTAATTGATATTGGCAGTACCTATTTTAAAGTCAGCAGCAACGAAAAGATTGAGCAGTACTTTAGAAATTTTGAGAAGAATATTTTTGATGATTTAAATAGTAAATGTACTGATACTATAGCGAAGTACTCTAAAGAAAATACCTTTATCTGCTCATCAGCAAACGGAGGTTTAAGTACACTCATTATTGGTATTTCACAATCGTTTAGTCTAAAATTTGCTACTAACATCGCATTTAACTCAGGTATTAATATTATTGACACGGTGCTTTACTCTAAAATAAATGATGTAACTCCGCCGCGTGAAGAGATTGATGTGGTGATTGTTGTGGGCGGTATTGATAGTAATACTAATATTTTTGATAAGAACTTGCTTGAGTATCTCAAGGAAGTCAATTACCACAATATTGTTTATGTTGGCAGCCAAAGCAGCAGCACATTTTTAGTTGAAAATATTGAGAATTTAAAAGTCTTTAAAAATATCATTACTAATAAATTACATGTAGATGAAGAAGAGCTCAAAGAGTATCTGACCAATCTTTACCAAGAAGATATTATTGGCAAAGAGGATATTAAAGAGCTTTACTCTCTTACGGCAAATCAAATTTACTCAACACCTTACATTGTCAATAAAACGCTCTCAGACCTGAATGAGCATTTTGATGTGGTTGACCCATTTTTACTTATTGATATCGGCGGAGCGACAACAGATATCCATTACAGTACCGATTTGGTACACGATAATATTTTGACTACAAGTGGTTATGACCGTCTAGTATTTAAAAAGCTCGGTGTCTTTAAATCGCGTGAAAGTCTAGTTTTTAGTGCTAAAAACAATGAGTTTGTTTATGAACTGCTAGACCATTTGCAAGTCAATGAGAATATCTTAGAAGAGCATAGTGAAAAAGCAACACGTATTTTAATGCAGCTTGCAGTTTTTCTAGTGCTTTACAAAGTCTCAAAACATCATGAGTCTTATGTTGAGTTGACCTTAGAAAAATTGAACTCTATTGTACTTACCGGCGGTATTACAAAAGTTCTGAGCTTTGAAGAGAGCGAAGCAGTTATTCTGTTTTTCTATAAAAAGATTCTTCATTATCACAACACCCCAAAAATTATTTTAGACAGCGACTATAAAATATGGACGCTAAGAAGGAGCTAACATGTCGGTAAATAGTATTCGAAATCTGCTTGAGATTGCACATCACAGTGTCCCGGATAAACTTGCACTAAAAGAGGGGAGTGCACAACTTAGCTACAGTGAGCTTTTTGCAAAGGTGAATCAGATTGCGCACTACTTTAATGAACTTGTGCTACCTCATGGAAGCCGCATCGGCATCTATTCTAATAAAAGTAGTGAACAAGTCGTAGCTATTTTAGCACTGCTAAGTACCGAGTATGTTTTTGTTCCCATTACGCGTCTGTTAAAGCCTGAACAGGTAGAACATATTATTAAAGATTGCGGTATTGAGTGTATTATTACGGATAGTACGAAAATCAAAACGATTCAATCTATTGATTTTAGCGGCAAAATTATCTCTTATGAAGCTCACGCAGATGCCGATGTCTCATTTGAAGAGATCTATAAATGTTACAGCGACGTAATTACATGTAATATTAAGGGTCATAACAATGCAGCCATTACCTACAGTTTTGGCTCAAGCGGAAACCCAAAAGGGATTGTCATTACGCACAAAAATCTTACCGATGGTGCACGTGTTGTGACCAAATATTTAGATATTAATGAGGACGATATTATTGCCGGACTGCTTTCATTTAACCTTGATTACGGGCTTAACCAGATATTCTGTACCCTCTATAAAAAAGCAACTTTGGCTATTCACAAGTTTATGCTGCCAAGTGATTTTTTTACCTATTTAATTAACGACAACGTAACAGTACTGCCACTGATGCCGATTCACATCACGCAGATGTTTGATGAAGATCCGCATCGAATCCCGAGTGCCGAGCACCTGAAGCATGTTCGTATTATCACCTCTTCAGGTGGTAACATTACGGCGTTAATGCTTAAAAATATTGCTGATACTTTTAAAGATGCTGCGTTTTACTCAATGCATGGACTCACCGAAGCTTTTCGTTCCGCTTACCTAGACCCTAAACAGATTCACATCCGCCCCAACTCCATTGGTAAAGCGATTCCCGATGTGGAGCTTTTTGTTATTAATGAAGAGGGGCAAGAGTGCCAGCCTCGTGAAATTGGTGAGTTGATTCATCGAGGTACATGTATTTATAAAGGCTACTGGAACTCTCCGCAAGAGACCGCACAGCGATTTGCAAGCATTAGCATACTAGACAAGGTTCTTCTATTAGAGGGAAGCTTGAGTGATGAAATTGTGGTTCGCAGTGGAGATTATGTCTATAAGGATGAAGAGGGTTACATCTATTTTGTCGGTCGTAAAGATGATATGATCAAAACCCGAGGCTATCGTGTCAGTCCGCATGAAATTGAAAGTGTGGTTTATGATAATATTACAGAAGTGACAGAGTGTGCCGTCTTCTCCGTAGAAAATGCTGAAATTGAAGAAGAGATAGTTTTAGTTTACAACGCGGTATCTGAACTCTCTAAAAATGAGATAATCTTTGAGCTTAAAAAACATCTGCCAAATTATATGATTCCGGCTCAAGTCATCTACAAAAAAGAGATGCCGTTTCAGTCCTTACATAATAAGGTAATCGATAAAAAAGTGCTTAAACAAGACATTTTAGAAAACTACTAATTGTTATAATAGAAACTAATATTATATATAAATAAATTTACACTATCTTTATACTTTTTAGATATAATTTCATTATAGAAAGTAAATTAACTAATAAAGGAGAGTTTAATATTATGAAAATAACATTATATAGCTCGGCTCTATTATCACTTCTATTGCTTGGAGGTTGTGGCAATAGTCGTGACTCTAATTCATTGCAGGAAGTGGACAAAAAATTAAGTGCAAAAATTCGTGATTATCAACTTAGCGGAGATCCATCGGTAGGTAGAGATATTCCTTCCATTGATGACCCAAAAGCGCAACTGGGTATGAAACTGTTTTATACCAAAGCGTTATCTCTGGATTATGATACCGCTTGTGTTTCCTGCCATCATCCGCTTCTTGGCGGTGGTGATGATCTCTCTTTTCCAATCGGATCAGAAGCTATAGATCCTGATCTATTGGGACCGGGACGTTTACACGATAATACGGGTAATAGTTTTCATGACGGTGGACCGACTGTTCCAAGAAATACTCCATCAACGTTCAATGCTGCCTTGTTTGATGTTGCTTTATTTTGGGATAATCGTGTAGAAAGCAAGACAGGAGAAGAAGGGGTAAACGGTGGTGAAGCGGGTAATATACTTATGCCGGGTCTGCAAGATTATGAAAGAATAGATAGTATTGTAAATAATCTCCCCTCAACACAGGCACTTTTTCCTATTATCAGTCCTGAAGAGATGCGTGCTTTTGGTTATGATGAATTACGGAGCAAAGAGGATGTTCGCGCCTATCTAGTTGCGCGTCTCTCAGGTGCAAATAGCAATGATGATCTTAGCCAAACAGAGCGTGACGCTTGGCTTGCTGCTTTTCAAGAAAGTCTAAACCAGCCTGATGCTAATGCATCAACACTCATTACTATTGAAAATATTGCAGAATTAATTGGAGAATTTGAGCGCTCTCAGCTCTTTATTAATAATCCATGGAAAGCCTATATTGATGGTGATAATGAGGCTATTAGCGATAAAGCGAAAGAGGGTGCTCTTCTTTTTTTCAGCAGTTATGAAGAGGGTGGAGCAAACTGTGTGCAATGTCATCATGGTGACTTTTTTACAGATGAAGCACTGTACGTAATGGCAGTTCCGCAGATTGGTCGCGGTAAAAACTATGAAGAGGATAGTACTGAAGATTATGGCCGAGCAAATATAACACTAAACGAGGCAGATAATTATAAGTTTAGAAATATGTCACTACTCAATATTTCAAGTACCGGACCGTGGGGACATTCCGGAGCCTTTACAACACTTGAAGGGATCGTTCGTCATATGCTTGAGCCGGAAACTGCTGAAAATTACAATCCGCAGGATCATTTGACACAAGTAGGCATAGAGGTTCAATGTAATGATGTCCAAACCAATACCGCCCATGCTTTGGAACAACTAAAAATTAATCGAGACAAGGGAATATCACCGCATCAGAGTGTTTCTATGACAAATGAACAAGTTGATCAGATCGTTGCATTCCTAGAAGCGCTGACTGATCCATGCGTAGAGGATGAAGCATGCCTGAGTAAATGGATTTCAGATCCTACAAATCCTGATTTTGAGGTTTTCCAACAACTCAACGCAAAATTCCAATAATCTTCTTAGACGAGAGTTTCTCTCGTCACTCTCCTTCAAAAGCTATAATTTTCTTTTATTTTTATAACTTGACATAACTACACTCAACTTAGTATAATACAAGCAACTAAAGTTAAAGGATTTATAAAATGAATAATATTTTTGAAAAATTAACCCATCAAATGACGGAAGCTATTGAGTCGGCACTTTCATTGGCATTGCATAACCAAAATGCAGAAGTGGAGCCATTACATTTTTTTTGGGCGTTACTGACGAATTCCAATTCGGTTTTAAACCAAGCGCTTAACCGCATTAATGTTGATAAGACAGCAATGGAACTTGATGTTAAAAGTGGTGCATCCAAACTTCCAAAGTCATCACATGTCACTAAAGAGAGCATCAGACTCTCACGTAATTTTGTTCAATCACTTGAACGCGGTGTTGGAGAGATGACAAAAAATGGCGACAGCTTTTTAGCGGTTGACAGCTATATTGTAGCAAACAGTACCCAATCACCGTTTAAAGAGATTTTAGAAAAATATATTGATATCAGTAATTTAAACAAAAGTTTGGAGTCAGCACGTGCTGGGCAGAAAATTGAGTCACAAAGTGCCGATGAGAACTTAGAGAGTTTAGAGAAGTACGGAATTGACTTAACGGCAGAGGCAGCTGAGGGTAAATTAGCACCGGTGATTGGACGTGATGAAGAGATTAGCCGTATGATGCAAATTCTCATTCGTAAGACGAAGAATAATCCAATTCTCATTGGTGAACCCGGAGTTGGTAAAACAGCTCTTGCAGAAGGTTTGGCACAACGAATTTACAATAAAGAAGTACCGACAAGCCTTCAAAATAAGCGACTTATTACACTTGACATGAGTGCACTCATTGCCGGAGCAAAATATCGTGGAGAGTTTGAAGACCGTCTTAAATCGGTGATTGATGAGGTGAAGCAAAACGGCAACATCATTTTGTT
>CAYZUN010000015.1:0-31828 GCA_964481625.1 uncultured Sulfurimonas sp. | reverse complement strand
TAGTGAACTTTAAAGCTCTTCTTCTCCAATTAGAATAAGATTGTCAGTAGTTTTAGACGCAATAAGGTTATCGCAATTCTCTTTAAAGTGTAAATAATGCTTTGACGCTTTATGCCCTTCAAGGAACTCTTCATCAGACCATGCTTCAATGACTAAAAAAGAAGTTGGCTGATTTTCATACTGATAAACATTGTATTTTAAACATCCATCTTCTTGACGTGAAGGTATTACCATGCTAGACACCAATGCTTTAAATTTTTTAAGCTTATCTTCTTTTGCTGTGTATCTTACTTTTTTTGTGATGTTCATACATGTCCTTTAGTTTTTAATATTATATTGACATAACGTTAAAAGAAAATTTAAATACTTTTTACGGTTGTATTATTTCAAAAATTATCTTTTTCGTATGAAGTATTTCTTTAAAATTGTTAAAACATATTGTCAATATTTTTAAATCTTCTGATGCTAAAGAGAGCTCTACCATGGGTGCATTATTACGAAACATTGGCAGTGATGAAAGTTCAATATGCTCTGGAAGCTCCTTCATAACACTAATCAAAGTATTTTCGCTAGTGTTGGCAATTAACGTTTTACGATACACTATCGGACTTGTGGCATAATACATCTCAAGTGCTTCTTCAACCATACTATGTGCCATTTCAGGGAAACCCGGAACAAAGAAAAAACGATCATTAAGGTAAAACCCTGACATATTGTTAACAAGATTTTTAAGAAGTTTCGCGTTTTTTGGAAGATCTGCCATATGAATGCGATGTGGATACGCCTCATCACCAAAACGTTCCATAATGTCTTTTTCAAACTGCTGATGTCGAACTACAGATTTACATGTAAATACTTTAGCAGCAATTTCTCTAGTCAAATCATCAGGAGTTGAACCAATGCCGCCAAAGCTAAACATTACTGCTTTGTCATCCGCTTTAATAAGCTCAAAGACATTGGCGATGAGGGCAAGGTCATCTTTAATGATAAATGATGCGAATAGTGTGTGCCCTCGCTTACAGAGTGCCTCTTTCAAAAATTCAAAATGTTTGTCAGAGCGCCTACCATTTAAAATCTCTGTACCGATAATTACTGCATAAAAGTTTATAATTCACCAATCTACATGTATTTTTTAAATATTATAGTAAAATTATACCATTAAAGGAAAACAATGACCAATACACAAAAATTATACAAACTCTTAGAAGAAGAGGTCATCGCTGATGTTGAAGACCACATGGACTATCTTTATGATCTCATAGCCAAAAAAACAGCAACTGATGAAGACAAAGATGACCTCAAAGAAGCTCAAATGATTTTAAAAGAGTTTAAAAACACGCTTATTGAAATCAACAACGGCGATATGGACGAAGAGGAGTGCCTTGAGCTCATTGAAGAGCTTCAAGAGATGCGTCACCTTGAAGATGATTCGTAATAATATGCATTGCAAACTTTAAATTTTGGCATCTAATGATAATGGGAATTACTCCAGTTCTTTTTAACTTCTATGCTAATTGAGACATGATATTGTCTTGAACAATTTTAATGTCCTTTGTACCATCAACACAAATATATTTCACTGATGAATCCTCACTTGAGAGATTGTTATAATAATCAATCAGAGGCTTAGTCTGTTCGTGATAGACACTTAAACGGTCTTTTACGACTGCCTCTGTATCGTCTACTCTTTGAATTAAATCTTCACCTGTTACATCATCTTTACCATCTATTTTAGGAGGATTATATTCTATGTGGTAGGTTCTTCCTGATGCTAAATGGACACGACGACCTGACATTCTTTTTACAATCACTTCATCTTTCACATCAATTTCAACAACAGCATTAATTTTAATACCGGCATCTTTTACGGCATCTGCTTGTACCACGGTGCGAGGAAAACCATCAAATAAAAAGCCATTTTTACAATCAGCTTGCTCGATTCTCTCTTTAACTAAACCAATAATAATCTCATCGGTAACGAGTTTTCCGGTGTCCATAGCTTCTTTAGCCAATTTTCCAAGAGCTGTACCTTCTTTGATAGCTGCTCGCAACATATCTCCGGTAGAGATTTGAGGAATATCAAATTTTTTTGTAAGAAACTGAGCTTGTGTCCCTTTACCGGCACCGGGTGCTCCTAATAAAATTATGTTCATTGTTACTCCTAGGTTTTTATAGTCTTATATTTTAGATTTAATGAATGTTTGCATCTCATCTACAATTGCTTCAATAGTTCTCTCACCATCAATTACATGTAAAATATTTTTAGAGGTGTAAAATGCTTGAATATCTGCTAGTGGATCAGTATACACTTTCATGCGGTTGTCAAAGACTTCACTGTTGTCATCAGCACCGCGGGCACGTCCCAAAACTCGGTCACGTGCGACCGCTTCACTGACTTTAACTTCAATTACATATAAAAGCTCAATGTTCTTCTCGCTCTTTAAATAGCTGTCGAGTTCACGCATCTGTTCAATACTTCTGGGATAACCGTCTAGTACAATAGTAGAAGTAGGAGCAGATTTAATGGCATTGACGATTGTCTCAATTGCTATCTCAATAGGTACAATATTACCTTTTGAGATGTAAGAATCAATAATTTTTCCTCTTTTGCTTCCACTGGAAACTTCAGCACGCAACATATCTCCTGTTGAGTAGTGAGTGATACTATCAGAGTTTTTTGAAGCAATGAGTTGAGCATCTGTAGTCTTACCAGAGCCGGGAGCTCCAATAATTAAAAAGAGTTTTTTCACTATTTTTTACTCTCTCTGAGTCTAATGTGTAAATCTCTTAATTGCGTATTATCAACCTCGCTCGGTGCTTTAGTTAAGATACATGACGCTTTTTGTGTTTTAGGAAATGCAATAACATCACGAATGCTATCTTTTTGTGCCAAAATCATAATAAGCCTGTCAAGTCCCATTGCAAAACCGCCATGTGGAGGCGCACCGAATTTGAGTGCATCAAGCAAGAAACCAAATTTCTCCTGCTGCTCTTCTTCACTGATTCCAAGAAGATCAAAAATTTGTGTCTGAACCGCTTCTTTATGAATACGGATTGACCCGCCGCCAAGCTCTGTACCGTTAAGTACGATGTCATAAGCGATTGATTCAATATCTTCAAGATGCTCGTGGTTAAGATCACGCGGCATGGTAAACGGGTGGTGAAGTGCTTTCACGCGTCCGTCTTCAATCTCAAACATTGGAAAATCAACAACCCATAAAAATTCAAAACGATCTTTGTCAATAAGGTTCATTTTCTCATGTTCTGCTAAGAAAATTCTAAAACGTCCCATGTAATCAAGTACGGTTTTCTTATCACCCGCACCAAAGAAAACGACATCGCCTACTTCAAGCTCTGTACGCTCAATAATCAATGCTATATCGTCTTCACTGAAGAATTTTGTGAGTGGCCCTTTAAGACCATCTTCTTTCATCTGAAAATAGCCTAGACCATGTGCACCGAATTTACGTACAAAATCTTCAAAACCTTTCATTTCACGCTTTGAGAAGATAGTATCACCGGCAGGAACTTTTAGCGCTTTAATACGGTTCGTTCTTGGATTTTTTGCGATGTTCGTAAAAATCTCATTATCACATCGTGCAAAAATATCGATGACATCCACCATCTTAAGGTCGTAACGCATATCAGGTTTGTCTGAACCGTAATTTTCCATGGCATCTTTGTGTGTCATGCGGTTAAACGGTGTCGTAATCTCGTGACCTGCTGCTTTAAAAACACCTGTCAAAAGTGTTTCAGCAACTTTAATGACCTCTTCTTGATCACAAAAGCTCATCTCTACATCTATCTGAGTAAATTCAGGCTGACGATCTGCTCTTAAGTCTTCATCACGGAAACATTTTGCAATCTGGAAATAGCGGTCAAAACCACCTACCATCAACAACTGCTTAAATAGCTGCGGTGATTGAGGCAGGGCATAGAACTCGCCATCATGTACACGGGACGGTACTAAGTAATCACGTGCACCTTCTGGTGTCGATTTCGTCAAAATTGGTGTCTCAACCTCTAAGAAACCAAGTTCATCCAGTACATTTCGTGTTGCAATTGAAGCTTTTGAACGTAGTTTAAATGTATCGTAAGAGTCTTGAGAACGTAGATCTAAGTAACGGTATTTTAGTTTTGTCTCTTCCCCAACGTTCGGGTCACCAATAACAAATGGCATTGGCGCACTTTTGTTCTCAATGATAAGTTCGTCTACAACAATCTCTATCTCACCCGTTTGGAGTCTGGGATTTACCAATCCCTCGCCACGAGCTCTCACTTTCCCTTTTACAATAAGCACATACTCATCACGAACATCATTAGCAATTTTGTGTGACTCTTTACTATCAGCCGGGTCACATGTCAGCTGAATAAGTCCACTTTTATCACGTAGGTCAATAAAAATGATCCCTCCATGGTCACGATAGCTATTTGCCCAACCGCATAAAGCGACATCTGCTCCTACGTCATTAATGGTTAAATCTGTACAATAATGGCTTCTCAACAGCAAATCCTCAAAATAATATTTTCGCGATTATAGCGTAGCGATGCTTTTGCTTTTCTAATGAAGAAAAAACAAGGGGATTTTTCAGAGATTATAAATACTAAGACATATTATTTCATTATATTAAATTTTAATTTAAATACTAATACATAGTTGCAAATAAAAGTTTCTTAATTATAAAAATGATATGATTTAATAAATCAAATATACAGGAAGAAGAGCAATTGAAACAGCCAAAACTTAATGATTTAAAAACATTTGCTTTAATTTGGTCATTCATATTTTCAATAATTGGTTTATGGCCGCTTATTAATAATGGAGGTGTCAGATTATGGGCGCTGGTAATTACACTAATATTTATTCTAATCGCATTTTTAAAACCTGCTGTTTTAAAATCCTTTTATATAATCTGGATAAAAATTGGTGAGGTTGTAGGGAACATTATTTCTAAAGTAATTATGATAATATTATTTTATGGAATGTTTACACCAATTGCCTTTATTTTAAAACTTTTAGGTAAAGACCTATTGGGAAAAAGGCTTGATAAAAGCAGTGCAACGTACTGGATTAAAAGAGAGACACAACCAGGTTCACTTAAGAACCAATTTTAGGATTAATATGAATTTTTTAATAGAATTATGGACTTTTATGAAAGTTAGAAAAAAATTCTGGCTGTTACCAATTATAACTGTTATGCTACTGCTAGGAGCATTAATCGTACTTGCTCAAGGCAGTGCGGTAGCTCCATTTATTTACACACTCTTTTAGGATTTATTAATGTATATCTTAGGCATATCTGCTTACTACCATGACTCCGGTGCAGCACTAATAAAAGACGAAGAGATTATAGCTGCAGCCCAAGAAGAGCGTTTTACTCGGATAAAACAAGACGAAAATTTTCCAAAAGAAGCACTCAAATACTGTTTACAAGAAGCTGGAATCACACTGAATGAAGTTGATTACATCACTTTTTATGACAAACCTTTTGTAAAATTTGAAAGACTTCTTGAAACTTACCTTGCTGAAGCACCCAAAGGTTTAAAGTCGTTTATGATGTCGATGCCTGTATGGTTGAAAGATAAGCTCTATTTAAAAGAGACACTCTCAAGAGAGTTTCGTACCGTTTATGAGGAACTAAATCCTAACTTAACAGATAAAGAATTAAAAGCGTTTAAAAAGAGCATACAGGAAAAATTCATGTTTGGTGAACATCACCAAAGTCATGCCTCCAGTGCTTTTTATCCTAGCCCCTTTGAAGATGCTGCCATCCTTACCATAGACGGAGTCGGAGAGTGGTCAACAACCTCTCTTGCTTATGGAAAAAACAATAAAATAGAGTTTTTAAAAGAGATTCATTTCCCCCATTCGCTAGGACTTTTATATTCTGCCATTACCTATTATATCGGTTTTAAAGTCAACAGCGGTGAGTATAAAGTCATGGGACTTGCTCCCTATGGAGAGCCAAAATATATAGAGCTTATGAAAGAACATCTGATTGATATAAAAGAAGATGGTTCTTTCAAACTTGATATGAGTTATTTCAATTATACAACCGGTCTGACGATGACAAGTGAAAAACTTCATAAACTTTTTGGTGCCCCTCCTAGAGAAAAAGAAGGAACATTGACACAAAAAGAGATGGATCTGGCAGCATCAGTTCAAAAAATAACAGAAGAGGTTATGCTCAAGCTGGCTAGACATGCTAAAGAGGTAACAGGTTCGGACAATCTTTGCCTTGCAGGCGGTGTTGCACTTAACTGCGTTAGTAACGGAGAACTTTTAAGGGCAAATATCTTTAAAAATATCTGGATTCAACCGGCTGCCGGAGATGCCGGAGGTGCATTAGGCGGTGCTTACAGTGTCTATTACCAGGAGCTTGACCACAAGCGTACTATTAATCCAAATGAGATGGACAAGATGAAAGGGGCATATTTAGGACCGAAATTTTCTGCTCAAGAGACCAAAATATATCTTGACTCCGTCAATGCAAATTATCAGTTTTTTGAGCAAGAAGAAAATTTACTTGATATCGTCAGTAATGCACTAAAAGAGGGGAAGGTGGTCGGTTGGCACTACGATAGAATGGAATTTGGGCCACGTTCATTAGGACATAGAAGTATTCTTGGCGATGCCCGAAACACTCAGATGCAATCCACCATGAATCTCAAAATAAAGTACAGAGAATCATTTCGACCCTTTGCACCTTCCGTATTAAGAGAAAAGGTCAGCGAGTGGTATGACATGGACTATGACAGTCCCTATATGCTTCTAGTCGCACCGATTAATCCGGCAAAACAAATTTCTATGACAAAAGAGCAAAAGGCAATGTTTGGCATTGAAAAACTAAACATTGCCAGAAGCGAAATACCGGCAGTAACTCACATAGACTATTCTGCAAGAGTTCAGACTGTCCATAAAGAGACCAACTTGAGATACCATAAACTTATCTCAAAATTTGAAGAAAAAACAGGTTGTGCTACAATTGTCAACACCTCTTTCAATGTTAGAGGTGAACCCATTGTATGCACACCCCAGGATAGTTATCGATGTTTCATGAGAACCGAAATGGATGTTTTGGTCATTGATGACTTTCTTCTTTATAAAAAAGATCAGCCTGATTTTAAAGATACCAGCAACTGGCAAGAAGAGTTTGAACTTGACTAAAGAAAAGAGTAGTGCATTTGAGAAGCACCCGATAGTAACTATTGTTTTTATCAATCTATTTTTTATATTTCTTTGGCTAATGATTGATTTAATTTATTCAAATTTTGTTTCTTCTTTTACCCATACTTATGAGGTATTTAAAAGTGTCAAACCTGTAGGTCATACTAATGTAGAAAATAAAACGTTTCGATGGCAAAGTCGCCATAAAGGCGAATATGATGCAGAGGTAACATTAAATAATTTAGGTTTTAGAAATAGTGAAGATTTTAATGAGCAGTCAATAAAAGACAAAAAAGTCATTTTTGCAATTGGAGACAGTACAACAGCTGCCTTTGAAAACAGTTATGAAGCTTCCTATCCAAAAGCGCTCAATGACATTTTAGGAAAAGAGACCATTGTATTTAACACCGGAGTAAGAGGCTTTGATACCAATCAAGTTATTATTAACTATCAGACGCAACTGCGTAAACTAAAACCGAATGCAGTAATCTACATGATATGCGAGAATGATTTAGAAGGTAATGTCAACACCGAACTTTACCCAAAAATTATGCGATATTATGGAAAAGGCCTTGTCAATACGGAAGATGGGTCATTCACATTTATAGAACCGGTAAAAGGAACCCAAAGAAGAGAAATAGCTGTACAGACTTTTGTGGCAAAAAACTTCCAGCTTTCATTTGAAAAAATTTATATGCCGCTTATTGCTTTACTTAGGAAAAAACCTACTACACCGGCAATTAAAAAAGACAACTTTGATCCTGAAAAATTAAAAAAGCTCGAAGAGTTATTGGTAATTTTAAACGATCTGACCAAAGAAGATAATATTCCTCTTTTTATTACTTGGTTTCCCTACCTCATACAAGGAGATGAAGAAAATACAATTATTCCCCAATATTATAAAAAAACAAGAACTTTTGTAGATGAAAATTTAAAAAATTCATTGTTCATCTCAACTTATGAACCGTTACTTAAATATTATCAGCAATATCCGTCAACCAAGGCAACTGAATTTTTACTTCCTTACAATAAACATGCTACAGACTTTGGAAGTATAGAACTGAGCAAACTTATTGGAGACGTAGTAAAAACAAAACTTTAGAGCTGCCCTTTATTAAATCCCGTGGGCTCAGCGTCATTAATTTACATGTAAAATGGAAGTTAAGATATAATTAACAAAAAAATTTATTGGGAACTCCATTGAAACCTGAGAATATTAAAAAAGTCGGCATCATACTGCGACCCTCAACACCAGAACTTAAAGATATTTTTTTAGAGACTAAAACACTTTTTGAAAAATATGGTATTGAGGTGCTTATTGACAATAACAGTGCAAGTATGATTGGTGTCTTAGGGCAGCCTTTTGAGCTTTTGTGCCAGAACTGTGATGCCTTAGTAACTATTGGAGGAGATGGTACCCTTATCTCTGCCGCACGCCGTTCCTATGCTTACCAAATTCCTGTTTTAGGAATTCATTCCGGAAAACTTGGCTTTATGGCAGATCTCAATATCTCAGAACTTGAAGATTTTATTCAAAAAATATGTGAGCAAGACTATCGTATTGATAAACGCTCTATGCTCGAAGCCATCATTGAAACAAAAGAAGGAGAGAAGAAGATAATTGCCTTTAACGATATCGTACTCACACGACCCTCTATTTCAAAGATGATTCATCTCAATGTCACGGTTGACGATCAAGCTTTTAATACCTATTATGGTGATGGCGTTATTGTCTCAACACCAACCGGTTCAACGGCTTACAACCTCTCAGCAGGCGGTCCCATTCTTTTTCCAATGACAAAAGTATTTGTATTGACTCCAATTTCTCCCCATTCGCTCACACAGCGTCCCGTTGTCCTTCCCGGCCATTTTCGAATGAAAGTGAAAACTCTGGATTCTATTGCATTGGCAATTATTGATGGTCAAGACATTTATGAGTTTTATGAAGGAGATTGCATCAGCATCAAACTTGCGGATGAGCAGGCACGCTTAATTCATAAAAAAGAGTTTAACTACTTTGATGTTTTAAAAGAGAAGTTAAGCTGGGGTGATTAGATGATTGAACGCTTCTACCTTAAAGATCTCTTGAGCTTTAAAGAACTTGATCTCAACTTTTCAAAAGGTCTCATTGTATTTACCGGTCCCAGTGGCAGTGGAAAATCCCTTTTAATGGATTCTATTTTAGCAACACTTGGCATCAGCGACGCCAAAGCCGGTTTAAGCGAGCTTGATGTCACATGGCCCATAAATGAAGAGCGCTATGGCATTGAGAGTAGCCAAAGCAATACATTTCGTCAGATAAAAAAAGAGAAAGTGCGCTATTTCGTCAACTCCCAAAGCACCTCAAAAAAGATTCTTAAAGAGTTGAGTTTACAGACCTTAAAGCATCTTAGTCTCAAAGATTACAGCGATTTCCAAAACAGTAACCTTTTAGCACTGCTCGACTCTTTTGCAAAAGAGCGTGACAGCAAACACCAAAACCTTTTACTTCAGTATCGTGAACACTACAATAAGCACAAAAACACCTTCGAAGAGCTTGAAAAACTGCTGCAAGAGCAGAAAAAAATCCTAGAGCTTAAAGAATTTGCCGCGTTTGAAGTTGATAAAATTACACAAATTGACCCAAAAGAGGGCGAAGATGAGGAGTTGCTTAACATAAAAAAGTCACTCTCTAAAAAAGAGAAACTCCAAGAGCATCTGCAAAATGCCGAATCAATCTTTCAACATGAACATGCAGTCAGTGAAGCACTTAGCCTGATTGACGCTGAGAGCATTTTTTTTGATGATGCTATGAATGAGTTACGTGCACATTTTGATGCAGCACGAGAGCGGTTAGAAAGTTTAGATGAGATGGATATTGAGTCCTTACTTGATCGCATTGAAGCACTCTCTTCACTGAAACGTCGTTACGGAAGCATTGAAGAGGCACTTTTATATAAGGAGCAGAAGATGCAAGAGCTTGATAAATATGAAAATATTGACACGACTATTGAAACGCTGCAACTACAGGTCAATCAACTTCATGGAAGCATGATTGATACGGCAGCTCATATAACAAAAACTCGAACCAATGTACTTAATCTGTTCGAAGATCGTCTTAACTACTATTTAAAGCAACTCTATCTTCGAGATGCATCTTTAGAGCTTTCATCTACTGAGTATTGTGATCTTGGAAAAGACCATATTACACTCACACTAAATGGTACTATATTAAATAATATAAGTACAGGAGAATTTAATCGGTTACGCCTTGCAATTTTAGCAATAAAGTCCGAATTCATGGGAACTTCTGGCGGAGTTTTAATGCTCGATGAAATTGATGCCAACTTAAGCGGTGAAGAGTCGATGAGTGTTGCAAAAGTACTTAGAATTTTGAGTAATAATTTTCAAATTTTTGTTATTTCACATCAGCCGCAACTCACTTCAATGGGAGATCAACACTTTTTAATCTACAAACAAGAGAATCAAAGCAGAGTTAAAAAACTCAACCCTGCAGAACGTGAAGATGAGATTGCACGAATGATTAGCGGAACATCAATCTCTGCTGAAGCACGCTCTTTTGCAAAAGAGTTATTAGAGAGTGCCCAATGTGTTTCGTAATTGCTATTATCTGTGTAGTACTTGGCATACAGTTTTTCTTAAATAGCCTCTATCTTTACGCTTTTTTTGCAAGCGTCACTGCACTCTTTTTTATAGTACTGATGGTTAAAAATGTTTTACATGTAAAAAAACTGAAAGATAAAAATGCTAATTGATACTCACATACACCTTGATGATAGTCGCTATGACAATGATTTTGACAACCTACTTAACCGTGCAAAAGCAAATAACGTTATAAAGTTCATCATTCCCGGAGCTGATCCTAAAACACTTGACAAGGCTGTTGCATTAGCAGAAAAATATAATGAAATTTATTTTGCTGTAGGAATACATCCGTATGACATGGATGCTTTTGATGAGCTAGATTTCACGCGCTATATCACGCATCCAAAATGCATAGCAGTAGGGGAGTGTGGACTTGATTACTATCGTTTAGAGGGCAGTGATGAAGAGAAAAAGTCTGAGAAGTTACGTCAAAAAAAGATTTTTAGAGCACAAATTGCTATTGCAAAAACATACAAAAAACCTCTGATTGTACATATTAGAGATGCCAGCAGTGATTCAAAAGAGCTGTTACTTGAAGAGGATGCTTCTAAAGTAGGGGGAGTGCTGCACTGTTATAATGCTGATGAGCAGTTACTCTCACTCTCAAAACAGGGCTTCTATTTTGGTATAGGCGGTGTCATTACCTTTAAAAATGCGCGTAAACTTATTAATGTGCTACCTAAAATCCCACTGGAAAACCTTTTAATAGAAACTGATGGGCCCTATTTGACACCGCATCCTCATCGTGGAGAGCGCAATGAACCCGCTTATACAATACTTGTAGCAGATAAAATTTCTGAAATTCTAGGGATTGAGCGTGAGGATATAGAGGCACTAACTACGCGTAATGCAACCAAACTATTTAAAATTTAGGTGAGTACAGAGTATCTCTAATCTTATTGTTAATATTTTTTAGATAAAATTAATGCTTTAAATTTGAATGTAGGAAACACATGCTTAAAGTTTTTGTTCTCATCATACTCATTGTTTCTAGCTCTTTACATGCAACGCTCATATATGACTCTAATTATCACAAAGATCTTGAGATTATTGAATCATTCGATATTGACTCAACTTTTTTAAATGATGCCGTACTCAACAAGATGCTTCAAAAAAATATTGAGAGTTCACGCCATAGACATTTTTTTAACTCAATGATGGATGCTTACCTTTTTATTCCTACCATTAAAAACATACTCGCTGAAGCAAATATTCCTTCAGAGTTTTTATATTTAGCAATGACGGAATCAAATTTTTATCTTAAAGCCTACTCACATAAAAGCGCAGCAGGCTTATGGCAATTTATGCCAAAAACCGGAAAGACACTTGGTCTCAACATCAATGATTATGTTGATGAACGTCTGGACCTCATAAAGTCTTCTCAAGCAGCTGCAACATATCTTACTTATCTGCACAAAAGATTTGGCAAGTGGTACTTAGCAGCACTTGCTTATAACTGCGGCGAGGGACGTGTCAATTCAGCAATTAAAAAAGCTGGCACCGATGATTTAAAGACGCTGCTTGATCCAGAGAAAAAATATCTTCCTCTGGAGAGTCGTATCTATATTCGTAAAATTGTAGCGTTTGCTATGATGGCATCAAACGAACTATTCTTACTCAAAAGTGAGTATGCTTACCTCCTAAATCGTGCGAGTGCTTACTCTCTTTCTGTTGTAAAGCTTCCTAAGGGTGAACGTATTAGCAGAGTTGCAAAACTAATTGACATGCCTTCAGATGAGTTAAGAGCATTAAACTCCCATCTAAAATATGACTTCATCCCTCCCTATGAAGAGAGTTATGACCTCTACATTCCTTACATAAAACTTGCAGATTTCAAACAGAAGTATAAACCGACTGATCTTCAACAGATATACAAGGTACATACAGTCGTCTCAGGTGACAGCCTCTCAAAAATCGGAAAAAGGTATGGAGTAAAATACGGCATAATCAAAGATTTTAATAACCTTAAAAATAATAAACTTTCACTCAAGCAAAAACTGATTATTCCTATTGATTCTACAGAAAAAAGAGCAAAAAAGAAGAGCAAAAAAGATATTTATATTGTTAAAAATGGCGATACACTGATTTCAATAGCCAAACTCTATAACCTCTCAGTAAAAAAATTAAAATATGTCAACAATCTAACGGGTAGCATGCTACGTATCGGCGAAAGGCTGCGAGTTAAATGATAAAACTATTCATTCTAGTACTATCACTCTTTTTGTTATTAGGTTGTAGTACACGAGTCGATAACACATTACCAGAGCACTCCTATTCAAAAAAGCAGGTAAAACATACTAAAGCTACGATGCGCCCTTATACTATTAGAGGTAAGAGATACTATCCTACTGTGGTCAAAGTCGGTGAGACAATGCATGGACGTGCAAGCTGGTATGGTCCTAATTTTCATGGAAAAAAGACCTCCAACGGTGAAACTTACAATATGCACTCTATGACCGCTGCTCATAAGACACTGCCGATGAATACCGTTGTCAGAGTAACCAATAAACAAAATAACAAATCCATTGTCGTTCGCATTAATGATAGAGGGCCTTTTGTAGAGAGTAGAATCATTGATCTCTCAAAAGAGGGAGCACGTCGTATTAATATGCTCAGTTCCGGAACCACTCCTATTAAGTTGGAAATTTTAGGATTTCAGCGTAAAGATGCAAACTATATTCCAACACAGACCGCACTGCAGCGAGGTCCTAAAAGTAAAACGGTTAGCTCTTATTCCGTACAAATTGCATCATTTGAGCGTATTGAAGGGGCAATGGTTACACAGAAAAAATATGACAATACGCTTGGATATCGTACAGTTATAAAAGATACAGAATATAATAATAGAAGATTATTTAGAGTATGGCTAAAAGGATATAAAAGTGAAGATGAGGCACGTGACTTTATTGCAGCCGGACATTTTGAACACTCATTTATTGTAAGGGATTAAGATGATAGAGAAATACCGTAAAACAAAAGAGACAGAGATCACTTTGAAACTGAATCTGTATGGTGAGGGAAAAAGCACAATAAACACAGGTGTGGGCTTTTTTGATCACATGCTAGAAAGTTTTTCAAAACACTCATTGATGGACATTGAAATTACATGTAAAGGTGATACCCATGTTGATGATCACCACAGTGTTGAAGATGTCGGAATTGTTTTAGGCCAAGCAATCAATGAAGCGATCTATCCCATTGTTAAAGTAGAACGCTTTGGAAGTGCTACCGTGGTGATGGATGAGGCTTCAGTCGCTTGTGATCTTGATTTAAGCAACCGCCCTTATCTGCATTATGATATTGATATTGAAGGTAAAGTAGGGGACTTTGATGTTGAACTCTCCGAAGAGTTTTTCAGAGCTGTTATCTTAAATGCCGGCATTACAGCTCATATTGTTTATCAGCGTGGTAAAAATCGTCACCATATCATTGAAGCGGCTTTTAAATCCCTTTCTGTTGCACTAAGACGAGCAACGAGTAAAAATGAGCACATAGGTATTCCTAGCACTAAAGGTGTGCTTTGATTCAACTGCTTGTCTTAGACGTTGATGGCTGTCTTACCGATGGTAAGATTACCTACAGCGCCAATGGAGATGAAATTAAATCCTTTAATGTCAAAGACGGTTTAGCAATCTCGAGTTGGATCAAAATGGGTAGAGAAGTGGCTATTATTACGGGTAGGAAATCTGCTATTGTCAAAAGACGTGCTGATGAACTTGGTGTTCAACACCTGTTTCAAGGTATTAAAAACAAAGAAGAAGTACTTCGCTCACTACTATTACAACTTAACATCGACTTAAAAAGTGTTGCTGCAATTGGGGACGACTTGAATGACTACCATATGTTACGTATTGTTGGTGAATCCTATACACCCAAAGATGGAGCACACCACATACAAAATATTGTGAACACTGTGTTAAATAGCAATGGCGGTGATGGAGCTGTGAGGGAGATGATTGAAAGAATCATTCAAAAAAATGGTAAAGAACAAGAATTTTTAGCACTATGGCAGTAAATATTAATGGTTTTTTTTCACTATTATTTCTTCTGCTATTGGTCATTTATCTCTTTTTTAAACCTATGGATATTGAACAGTTTGACAATAACGACACCGCAATGTTGGAGTTACATAATTTTAAACTTTACAATATTGGTTTAGATGGCTTAGATATGATGCTTCAAGGCAGTTACGCAGAACGCTATAGTAACCGTTATGAGATACATGATTTAAACTATACTAACAACAGTGCCCAAGAGCAGCAAAAAATGATAGCAACACGGGCAATGTATCAAGATAAAACACTCTATTTAAATGGCAATGTTGTCTATAAAAAAGGGAATAATTTTATGTTTACAAGCGATGAAGCCCAATATGATGAAAAAACTAAAAATGCCTCTACGACAGGAAAGTTTGAGTTAAAAAGCAGTGATGGGATCTTTAGTGGGTATGAACTTCAGTATAATAGTGAAAGTGAAAAAGTTAAAGCCAAAACCATCACTGCAACATACCATTTAAATAAGGTCAAATAAAATGTTACGAATACTTCCGTTTGTCATAATGCTTCTATTGCCCCTAACAGCAGAAGAGTTAAAGGTCTCAGCAGATCTTTTTGAAAGTGATGAGACAAAAGGCGTTACTCTGTTTAAGGGAAATGTCACCGTTAATAAAGGCAACGATCAACTTAGCGCAGACAGTGTTGAGATATTTACTGACAAAAAAAGAAAACCTACAAAATTTGTGGCCATCGGTAATGTTACATTTATGATCCATGCCAATAATACGGATGCTTACAAAGGACGTGCTCAAAAAGCTATTTTTTTACCACTTATTAAAGAGTACCGCTTCTATAATGATGTCCATTTAACACAAATAGGAAGCAGTAATACAATTAAAGGTGACACTATTATTGTTAATCTCACTAAAGGTACTGCTACGGCTCAAGGTGACAGTACAAAACCCGTCACTATGACATTTCAAATAAATGATGATGAGACAAAAGATGATTGAGATTGTTGATTCTAAATTTTTAACATCGGCTCCTAATGTTAAACTTTCTCCAGAGAATGAACTGCAAAATGAAGTTGTTTTTATGGCACGCTCTAACGTGGGAAAAAGTTCACTTTTAAATTCACTTAGTGGTAGAAAATCACTAGCTAAAGTCTCTGGAACTCCTGGAAAAACACGTCTAATTAACTATTTTGACATCACTTTTTTAGATCGGGACAGTGGAGACAAACGTAATTCGATGTTTGTTGATTTACCAGGTTTTGGCTATGCTAAAGTCTCAAAATCAATCAAAAAAGATTGGGAGAAAAACTTAACACAATTTATTTCACAGCGCTCTCAAATTAAACTTTTTATACATCTACTTGATTCACGCCATCCTAATCTCGAAATTGATAAATCTGTCTTTGAGTTCTTAAAAGAATCGTGTAGAGAAAATCAATATATTTTACAAGTTTTCACTAAAATTGATAAACTCAACCAAAAAGAACTCAACCGACTCAAGAGTACCTATCCTGATGCTTTAATGATTTCTAATAGTAAAAAAAGAGGTGTCTCAGAACTTTTACATGTAATTCATGAAATACTTTTTGAGGATAATAGCATTGATAACCTATAAAAAAGCAACACTGAGTGATATTGCTTTAATGCAGCGCCTTGTTTTACCTGAAGTAGAAGAGGGAACAATACTTATTCGTAATGATGATGAAATATCAACTAATATTCGCTCTTACACCTTGGCATATGACAATGAAAAGCTTATTGCTTTTGTTGCGCTTCATATTCATACGGTAGCACTTGCTGAAGTTCGCTCACTTATTGTTGATACTGCTTATAGGGGTAAACATGTCGGCTCTACCTTAGTCAATCTATGTGTTGATGAAGCAAAAAATTTAGGCTTAAAAAAGATTTTATCTTTAACCTATAAACAGCGTTTTTTTGAAAACTTAGGTTTCGTAGAGATCCCTAAAGAATCGATTCCCGAACATAAAATATGGGCTGATTGTATCAAATGCAAACATTTTCCAATATGCAACGAAGTCTCTCTCATCAAAACATTATAAAAGCGGCAACGCTTTTTATACTCTTTGGCATCTATACAGCCATATCGAGTATCTATGTTATTATGCCACCGCTTCTGGCTATTCTTTTTTTTTATTTTATCAAACTTTTTGACAAAAATGATCTCTCCTCATTTTTATATATTTTAGCTTACTTAATCGTCTATGAAGCAAGTTATGGTTATTTAACATTAAGTTTACTGCTCTATTTTTTACTGCTTTATTATCTGTTGGTACCAACATTGCAAAAAATCTTAAAGTGTAAAGCGTGTATCCACTTTTTACATGTACTCTTTGTTTATGTCGGTTTTTGGCTTTATAGTGTCGTACTTAATACTATTTTTTGGCTTCCGCTTCCTAGTATTGATGGCCTTTTTATCTTTTATATTTTTATAGAGTTTTTGGTGATAACACTATTATGAGAACTAAAATTATTGTTTCCATCTTTTTTATAGCATGGTTTACACTACTTGTCAGACTCTATTATTTAAGTATAGAGTCGAATAAATATTATGAGACACTCTCCAATAAAAATACGATTAGAGTAGAAGCAATCGCACCTATTCGCGGTGAAATTAGTGATATTAACGGTAAACCTATAGCAATCAATAAGCTTGGATTTAAAATTGCAATTAAGCCCCATATTCGTGATAAAAATCATTTGGAGAAAATCATTAAATCTGTTGTGACATTACTCCCCAATCTTAGCTATGAAAAACTATTAAAACTCTATAGACGTCGTGATTCGAGCTACTATCACAATCCTATTATAGTAGTTGATTTTGTCTCTTATGACAAGATTATTCCCATCTACTCAAAGCTCAATTTACTTGAAGATGTTAAAATCACTGCAGCACCAAAACGTTTTTATCCCAATGGTAGCGTAGCAGCACATGTTATTGGCTATGTTGCTAAAGCAAATAGTAAAGATATGGATAACAATCCTTATGCGCGTCTTATTGGAACTATGGGTAAAAGTGGGATTGAAAAGTTTTATAACGGTTATCTTCAAGGAAGTGCAGGCGAGAGAACCATTAAAGTCAGTGCATTTAATAAAGAAATTGCCGAACTTTCACTGCTAAAACCTGTAGAGAATCAGAATATTCAGCTTAATATCGATTTAGAACTACAGCACTACATAACAACACTCTTTAAAGATAAAAGCGGTTCCGTAGTGGTAATGGATATTGATGGCAGAGTCTTGGCAGCAGGAAGCTATCCTGAGTATGATCTAAATACCTTTGTAAGAGGAATCTCTTTAAAGAAGTGGAAAATACTCATCAATGATCCTGATATTCCTTTTACCAATAAAATTATTCATGGTCTTTATCCACCTGGTTCCACCATTAAAACGGGCTTGGGACTTGGATACGTTACAACCGAACTCAGTGAATGGGAATCATCTGTGTGCAGCGGCTCAATGAAGTTGGGTAACCGTAATTTTCGATGTTGGAAGCGTTGGGGACACGGTGAGACATCACTCATTAAAGCCATTAGTGAAAGTTGTGATGACTATTTTTATAAAGGAAGCCTCAAAGTCGGTATTAAACGCATGAGTGATATATTAAAGCGCTACGGCTTAGGTAAAAAAACAGGAATCGACCTTCCTCGTGAATTTATAGGCACCGTTCCCAGCCGTGCTTGGAAGCGCAAAAAGTACAATCAGCCATGGTACATTGGAGAGACACTCAACAGCTCCATTGGTCAAGGGGATTTTCTTGTTACTCCAATTCAGATGACACAGTTCACTGCACTCATGGCAACAGGAAAACTTATTACTCCCTATATTACAAAAAAAATTGGAAATATTGAAAATTACACCATCAGTAAAGATATCTTAACTCCTGATGAGAAAATAAAGCTGCCACTAATTCAACGCGCTATGTATGAGGTTTGTAACCATAAAAAAGGCACGGCAACTAAGTATATAAATTCTAAAATCAAAATCGCAGGAAAAACCGGTACGGCTCAAGTCGTTGCAATCCCCCAAGAGATAAAAGAACGTATCAGAGAAGAAGATATGGAGTACTATACACGCTCACATGCGTGGCTAACAGCATATGGACCTTACAAAAATCCTCAGTATATTGTGACCGTTTTAGTGGAACATGGTGGACATGGCGGTTCAGCCGGTGGCAAGATTGTCTCAAGTATCTATGACAGATTGCTTGAGAAAGGGTATATCAAAAATAGATAATTATAAAAAGTGCGGTTCTGCACGTGAGCTCTCCACTGAGGAGAACTAAGCGTTATCATTTGAGCATATGGGCAAAGCCCATATGTTTATTATATGGTCTGTAGTGAATTTTGTAGAAAAAGTGCTAACAGTACAAAAAGTAAAATCGCTGCAGATTTATTGTAAAGTTTATTAGCTAGAATCAGCAGCAATGCCAGTGATGACGCAACCATCAATGTAATATCATAACGCGTTGCTTCTAAGTTGATCGCTAGAGGTGCAACAAGAGAAGCACTGCCTAGAACCATCGAAAAATTCGCCACATTTGAGCCAATGATGTTACCAATACTCATATCTGCATGACCTTTTTTAACTGCAACAATAGAGACAACTAATTCAGGCAGTGATGTACCTAGTGAAATTAGAAATAAACCTATAAGCCATTCACTAACACCGAACATCCGTGCAATAGAACTACCGCTTTCAATAATAAAATTTGCTCCGCCAATAGTGAGAATAAATCCTACACTAAGCAGTGCTATTGTCTTAGTCCAGTTAAATTTCTCTTTACCTAAATCGGTGTCAATCTCACCAACAAGGTCTTCTTTTACATCTTTAAAGAGAAAGAGCAAGTACGCTACCATCAGCAAAAGAAACAAAGAGCCATCAAAACGACTAATTTCACCATCTAAAATCATAATAAGAAAAACAATAACCGGAAAAAGAATCCAGGCACTGTCTTTTGCAAAAAGATCACGTTTGGGATTCATAGAGCGTGCTATTAAAAAAACAACTCCTAAAACCATGGTGATATTAAACATCACACTTCCAACCACATTGGCCACTGCCATTTCAGCTTTACCTGCCGATGATGCCATAATTGAGGCAGCCATCTCAGGCAGTGATGTTCCAAAAGCAACCAATGTTGCACCAATAACAAAGTGCGATATCTTAAAATGCAGT
This sequence comes from uncultured Sulfurimonas sp., assembly GCA_964481625.1. Classification (GTDB taxonomy): domain Bacteria; phylum Campylobacterota; class Campylobacteria; order Campylobacterales; family Sulfurimonadaceae; genus QNZR01. The sequence goes on along the minus strand of CAYZUN010000015.1, from coordinate 11,810 downwards.
GCGATACGTTCTGACTCTTTAATAATAAAGTCTGCACCGTACACTAACGCTGCCATAGCTACCGTAAAAATAGCAAAATCCATTAATACTCCTCGTTTCTAACAATTAAACTTTTAGGTAGATTAAACTGTTTAATAAGCGCTTCCTCTTTACGACGCATCTCGCCACTGTCACACTCATGATCATACCCCATAAGGTGCAATAAACCATGAATAAAAAGCAGTGCTAATTCATCTTCAAAACTATGACCCAACTCATGACTTACATACTCTACATAATCTAAAGAGATGACAATACTACCAACAGGTGACATCGGCATCTCTTCATACCCAAAACTTAATACATCCGTTGCTTTATCAACAGAGCGAAACTCACTGTTTATTGTTTTAATATCGTCATCATCCGTCATAATCAGTTCAATGTCCCCAACTTTGAGATACTCTTTAATAGCCTCAAGAGGGGTGATATCAACTATTATTTCAGTTCTATTTTCAAAATCAATCATAAAGCGTATTGTACCCAGATATGATACAATTATCTTATTATTTTAAGAGGTAAAACATTGACAAATAAAAAAGCGATTTGTATTATGAGTGGTGGCATGGATTCGACACTTGCAGCTTACTTAATTAAAGAGCAAGGTTACCATATTGTTGGTCTTCATTTTAATTATGGACAACGTACCCAGCGCAAAGAGCTTGAATGCTTTCATAATATCTGTGATAATTTACATGTAAAAAACAGGTATGCACTTGATATGGACTTTTTCAAAGATATCGGAGCATCGGCACTGACAGACAAGAGCATTAATATTCCTACTTCAGGAATACAAGAGGGCATTCCGGCTACCTATGTCCCTTTTAGAAACGGTATCTTTTTAAGTATTGCTGCTGCCATTGCAGAAAAAGAGGGTGCCCAAATTCTTAGTATTGGAGTGGTTGAAGAAGATAGCAGCGGTTACCCCGATTGTAGAGCTAAGTTTATTGACTCCATAACACAAAGTATTAATCTTGGCACTAAAGATGAAACTAATATTACCATTGCCATGCCGCTAGTAACCCTTAAAAAAGAGGAGATTGTACTGCAAGCCATGAATTTACATGTACCCCTTCATTTAACATGGAGCTGCTATCAAAATGAAAAACTTGCATGTGGCGTATGTGATAGTTGCCGTCTACGGCTTAAAGGCTTTAGTCTTGCAAATAGTACCGATCCAATACCGTATGAAACAGATCATTAACTACAACGCACTTACTATTACGCATACGCATAAGCCAAAACAGAAGCATACTTATATCTCAATTGAAAATGATGGGAGTGTCTCTATTAGAACGCCCATTAAAGATGTTGATGCTCTTATTGAGATTATTCAAAAAAAAGAGCAGTGGATTAGAGCACAGTTATATTGTGTTAATCAAAAGCTTCTTATAACACTGGGTAAAGAGCTCCTGTTTTTAGGAGAAAAATATACAATTGAGAGTGAACCGGCTTCTAAACTCAGAACTTTAATTAAGCGACTGAAAGTTCAAACACCTGAGACTATACAAAAGTGCTATAACAATTTTTATAAAAAAGAGTCCGAAATCTACATTCCAAAACGTGTTGAATATTTTTCAAAAGTTATGAAACTTTATCCTCAAAGCATTGTTTTTAGAAAGATGAAACGACGATGGGGAAGCTGTGATAGTCATAAGAAGCTGACATTTAACAGTGCCATTATGAAATTAACGCGAGAGCAGATTGACTACATCATTGTTCATGAACTCGCTCATATTAAACATATGAACCACTCCCATGCATTTCATCAGTTAATTGAGAACTATTTAGAAGATGCTAAAGAGATAGAAAGAGCATTGCGCAAACTTCAACCTTAACACTTTTTAGAGTGTTTATTTTGATACATAAGTTTATCAGCTACTGCTATAATGCTTTTTAAATTCTCACCCTTGACATACGACGCAATACCAAAAGAGAAATCGAGTTCAAGCAAATCACCATTAGTCGCTTTAATTTTCTTCTGGGTCAACTCCCGACTTGCCTGAGCAAAGCTCTGTAGAAGCGTATCAATATGAGTAGAAGATGAGAATAGAACAAACTCATCTCCTGCAAAACGGATAAGCTCACAATTAGTAAATTTTTTTTCTAAAAAATTTGAAATATAGATAAGAACCTTATCACCGACATTGTGTCCATACGTGTCATTAATGAATTTGAATTTATCCAAATCAACAAAAATTAAAGAGCCGCTATTATCAAACATACCATTATTATCTAAAAAGATATCAGATACCCACTGACGATTGTATTTTCCGGTAAGCGGATCCGTGTAAACTCTAGCTTGTAGCTGTTTCATTTCATTCTTAAGCTGTTCTACCTCACTACTGACACGCTGCAGTTTTTCACTATCCCCATCTCGAATTGCATCTTGAGCATCTTGTGTTGTGGAAGATAGCTTAACAATCTTCTCATTAGTAGAGCTAAGAAGGTCATTAGCTTTTTGAATTGTTTCTTCATTGCTGTGTGCCACAAAGGCATCATCATGAAAATCAATATTGTATTCTCTTGCATATGCTTCGAATCTTTCTTTATAAAGAGAGGGGAGAACAACATCTTTTTTAAGCAGATCAGAAATTGTATAATCGGTAAGTTGAACTAAATCCATTTGTAAACTATCTTTCTTTTGTAATGTATTTAAAATTATTAGCGCACTTTTAAAAAGGTATCCATACTCACGCTGCTCCATGCTTTACTTTTTAAGAAGTGTTCCTCTGCAGATAATAATACCCTATTAAAGTCTTTATTTTGTTGACGTAAATCATTCAAAACCTCAGATAGAGCCTTTTTAGCCGCTACAATCACATCATCAGGATACTGCGAGAGTATCACGCCATACTCATTTAATTTCTCCATGGTATTGGCATTTTCATACTGAAATTTATAGGTCATCTCTGCATTCATCTGCGACGCAGCCATCTCGATAATAGCTCGATGCTCTTGACTTAACTTTTTTAAAGAGTGCTTATTAAAAGTGAGCTCTAAAATGGAACCGGGCTCATGCCATCCTGAGTAATAGTAGGGTGCTACTTTATAAAATCCCATCTTAACATCGAGTGCCGGTCCAACCCACTCTGTTGCATCGATGACACCACGTTCTAGTGAAGTGTAAATCTCTCCGGCAGGCAGTAAAATAGGATTGACACCCAGTTTTGCAAATACCTCACCAGCGAGTCCGGGAACACGCATTTTAAGTCCCTGCATATCTTCAACTGAGAGAATCGGTTTTCGAAACCATCCACCCATCTGAATATTGGTATTGCCGCCTAAAAAAGGATAGAGATTATATTTGCTATACAGCTCTCTCCAAATTTCTAAACCACCGCCATAGAGCATCCATGCATTAATTTCTTCAGCCGTAAAGCCAAAAGGGAAGCCACTAAAAAGTGAAAAGGCACTGTTTTTACCTTTCCAATAATAGGGACCCGAATGAAAGATGTCAATCTCACCGCTGCTTGTGGCATCAAAAACCGCTAATGCAGGAACCAATGTATTTTTTGGATAAAGCTTAATCTCTAAAGAACCGGAGCTGGCAATACGAACATTTTCTGCAAATTTTTCAACACCTGTACCCATAATAGGGAAGTGTGCCGGCCAACTTGTTGCTAATTTGAGCACAACTTTTCTGTTTCTGTTAACATTAAAAGAGTCAAGTGATTTAGTGCTCTTTTTGGGATGCTTTGAATAATCAATAGCAACGCGATTATCTTCATTACAGCCACCCAGTAGCAGTGCAGAACCAGCCGTTGCTGATGCCGTCATAAATGATCTTCTGTCCACAAAAATTCCTTATAGTTCAAACAGTAACTGTTCTGCTTTTTTTTCTTCCCTAAACTGCTCTTTTATTGAGCTGTCATGGCACACCAACGCAAAGTTAAACGTTTGGGTTTGAAGTTGTTTGATTATATCTTCAGATGAATTAAAAACTCTATATTCAAGAGTATCATATTTAATAATATTAATACTCTCCGGTATTAAAATTACAATTTTAGACCATGATGCACGCTCTTTTAAAAAAAGTACCGCTTCATCAAAAAGTCTTGTCTCACTCTCAAAAATAACAACACGCTCCGTTGCACCAAAGTCTCTAATTTTAAGTGCCTTATTCACAAAAAGAGGTACAAAATGCTCAATTAATACTACTTTACTAATGGTATAGTTCAAATTTTTAAATTTAAAAAAGTCCAAACAATTCTCTAAATAAGGTAACAGTAACGGAGAAATTCGTTGCTGGTCATAATAGATGCCATTAAACAAAAAACTGCTTTGAAACAGAAAACCATCAACTAAAGTGACGTGTTGCTTCCGTGAGCTTTGGTATGATTTACATGTAGGAAAAATAGTACTGCTTAAAAGCTGTTCATTAAGAAGTAAGATTGAGTCGTAAGAAAGCTTTTGAATAACTTTATAAATTGCCTCTAATTCAGTAGTATTTAAAACAACAAGTCGCTCATCACTGCATAGTGTCTGCGCAATATTAAGAAAAACGGTACCACACGAGATGATCTCACCACCATAATCAAGTAGTTGATACCGTAGTATTTTAGTAACAGCGGCATCTACATTATCAACTTTAATCCATGCAATCTCGCTGTCACTGATTGGCATATCACAATCATAAAGCAGGGCGTATGCCCCATTTCTAATCGCTTCATCAACAGAATTATCATCGTTAACAACAAAAAGATCTCCGCGTCTTACCTCAGAACTCTTAAAAATAATCTCATAACAATCTCTTACATTTGGACTGTTTTGCAATACTCCAAACGTTAAAGAGACAATATTATCAATAAGCATAAAATCTCTCAGCCGATTGAAGTGCCGGCTTGCTTAGGTTTTTCTGGACGAACGAGACAAAGGCCATCACTGTCCTTAGCTGCTAATAACATTCCTTCAGAGAGCATTCCCATCAGTTTTGCAGGTTTTAAGTTGGCAACCACACACACTTGTGTATTTAATAGTGACTCAGCGCTGTAAAACTCTTTAATACCGGCAATCACCTGACGCGGTTTTTCTTCACCCACATCAACCTGAAGCTTGAGCAATTTTTTACTTTTAGGAACTTCCTCGGCCTCTATAACCGTACCCACTTTTAATGAGGTCTCAAAAAACTGATCGATAGTAATTAAATTATCAATTTCTTCTTCAGGCTTTTTCTCCTCTTGCTTTGGTTCTGCTTCTACCATCGCTTTAGGAGCTTCGGGCATTAACGGCTCATCAACACGAGGAAAAAGTGGTGGTATTTTTTTAATATCAAATGGAGCCAGCAGATCTTTATTTTTAATAAGACCGTGGTAACTCTCAGTTGTTATACTAAAGCCTAATGCATCAGCAATAGTATTGGTCGTATGAGGCATAATCGCGTGAAGCAGTACTGAAGCTTTGGCTAAAATATTAGCAACAAGAGCCACAGTAGCTAAGGCCTCATCAGTTTTTTCCTCTTTTATTTTCACCCATGGTGCATGCTCTTCAATGGCACGATTACCAATAGTAAAAAGTTTCCATAGGTCTTCTAAATAACGGTGAAACTGTAAGTTATCAAGGTGACCTTCAACACTATCAAGAATTTCATTGACTGCACTTATCTCTTTGGCATGAAAAGAAAGAACATCTTTACTATCAATATGAAAATCAGAATATTTCCCGCTCATACCGATAATACGATTGAGTAAATTACCCAAATCATTACTCAAGTCAGAGTTGATCCGGTCAATAAAGGCACGTTGAGAGAAATCACCGTCTTGTCCAAAAGGAACTTCACGAAGCATAAAGTAGCGGAAATTCTCCAAACCGTAATGCTCAGCGACCTCTTTAGGAAACACAACATTACCTTTTGACTTACTCATCTTCTCACCATCACGTGTCCACCAACCGTGAACACCAATATGACGCGGAAGCGGCAGATCAAGACTCATTAGAAATGCCGGCCAGAAAATGGCATGAAAACGTAAAATATCTTTACCCACAAGATGCATTGATGCCGGCCAATATTTTTTCATCTTCTCATCATCACCACCGTAACCTAATGCGGTAATATAGTTGAGCAGAGCATCAAGCCATACATACATAACATGCTTATCGTCATTAAGACTATCGGGAAGTTTTACGCCCCATGTAAAACTGGTTCGTGTTACAGAGAGGTCATTGAGTCCACTCTTAACAAAGTTAATTACCTCATTTTTACGAGAGCGCGGCAGAATAAAATCATCATGTGCTTCATAGTAATCGAGTAGTTTCTGCTCATATTTTGAGAGTCTAAAAAAGTAACTCTCCTCTTTAACAATTGAAGTAGCACGTCCACAATCAGGACAGAACTCACCATCAACAAGCTGTGTCTCAGGAAAAAATGTCTCACAACTGACACAGTAGTGACCTTCATAAAAGTCTTTATAGATATCACCGTTGGCAAACATTTTAAGAAACGCTTTTTGAACTAACTGCTTGTGGTCATCATCTGTTGTACGTATGAAGTAGTCATAACTAATGTCAAAATCATCCCAAAGATGTTTAAAGGTTGCACTGATCTCATCAGCAAACTCTTTTGTTGATTTACCATTACGCTTGGCAGATTCTTCAATTTTTTGACCATGTTCATCCGTACCCGTCAAGAAAAAAGTATCATTGCCGATGAGACGGTTATATCGTGCTAATGTATCAGCAATAAAAGTAGTATACGCATGTCCAATATGGGCTTCACCATTGACATAATAAATTGGTGTTGTAATATAATAACTCATTTAATTCATATCCTTAAAAATTTTAAAATTCAAATCCACCGGTATCACCCTTGGACATACTCTCATAAACAACTTTAACATACTGTTTCCGAAGGTCACACTCCAGATATTTTTCACATGGTGAACAGCTTTTTAACTGATGTTCTTGCTGACATGCTTTAAGCTTCTCTATTGCCTCATCAAGCTTTAGTGCATAGGTATCAGTTGTCTGCGTAGACATCAAGAACCCGGTCTATCTCATATTTTGAACCAAAAAAACATGGTGAAGTGTCATGAACATGTGATGGTGACAACTCCAAAAGTCTCTGTTTGCCATCAATGCCAAATCCACCCGCTTTTTCATAGACAAAGGCAAAAGGAAATACTTCAAATAACATTCTGAGTTTTCCATCAGGCTTATCTGATGTTCCCGGATAGCTAAAAAGACCGCCGCCTTTAAGAAGAATTTGATGAAGATCCGGTACCATACCACCAGAATAACGAAGACGGTAGCCTTCGCTAAAAAGTCCATCAATCATCGTTTTATGATACGGCTGCCAGTTTTGCTGTGTCCCGCCGGGAGCATTCAGTTTTCCTTTTTCATTTAAGCGAATCTCTTTGACATACTCCCAATTCTTCTCTTGAAGCAGGTAAAGTTTTGTTTTGTTATGAGTAAATACCATCTCAACGCGCGGACCAAAAACAACATAACAAGCCGCTACTAAATTAGGACCGTCAAAACTTTTTTCATAAATGCCATAAATAGAACCGACACTCAGGTTAACATCAACGAGTGACGAGCCATCAAGCGGATCATAAGCGATGTAATACTGCCCATCTGCATGAAGCTCTACGGCATGCTCTTTCTCTTCACTGGCAATCGTATGAATCGATGCCACATTTGAGAACTCCTCTTCTATGATCATGTCACACTGAATATCAAGCTGCAGTTGTGTTTCACCCGAACTGTTTTCTTGCTGCGAATAGCCAATATCTTTTACATCGATCGCTTTTTTAATACGAATAGAACTGCGTTGAATTGCTTCAAAAATATCTCTCATTATACTGCCTTTGCGTGAGATAATATCCACTCAATCACGTGCTGTGGATTATTTAGGTCTAAAACATCTACATTTTTCGGGATCTCATACTCATTTAGATTAATAGAGTCATCAATCGCTAATGCGTTCATGTAAGGGAAATAGTTTTCATCAATTTTCTCTCTAAAGATACTAATGCGAGGAAGCGGAAGATTTTTAAGACCCTCAACAAGCAAAACATCAAAATCTCCAAAAAGTTCGATAATCTCATCGACTTCTTTGTGACGCTGAGAGAAGAGGGTGGTTCGAGTCGGTGACGTGACAACAACTTCAGCACCCGTATCTGAAAATTTATAACTATCTTTACCCGGAACATCAAATTGTGCTTTATCTTTGGGATCATTCTTAACAATAGCAACTTGAAGCTTATGCTCATGAATCAGTTCACGTGCTATTTTTAAAATGAGCGTTGTTTTACCACTATTTGAGGGGCCTGTAAATGCAACAGCGAGACGTTTTTTCAAATTAGATTTCCTACATGTAAATTATTGAAGAGATTATATAAAAAGTATCATTAAAAAAATGTTTAACCACAGCATTGCTATGCTAAAATACCATCAAAAAGGTAGGTTTATTAATGAAATTTCTATCACTTCTTGCTCTAATAATGTTTCTTTTTTCAGGATGCTCTAAAACAACAGCATTCGATTTTTTCAAAATGGATTCAAACTATGAGAAAGCTATTTCTAATTTACAAACAGGAACTATTGCCAAATCTTTTGAAACGGAAGCTATTCTCTCAAGTATCTACTTAAATAAAGTTTATCCTGATGAGTACCGTGATGGTGAATATTTTTTTATTGCTCTTTATCTCGCAAACGACAAACGTCTTTTTTTCAAATCTAATCTAAGTGATCCACAATATAACCTCACACTAAACAGCGTTAACTTTGTTGATGTACAAGAGCTCAAAAGTGAAAGTAAACTGCGCTCACTAATGCCAATTAACAATGAATGGAACCGCTACTACCTCATTAAGTTTGATACTCAAGCACGCAATGACCTACTATTAAAGTTTGAAAATGAAAATCTTGATACAATTAAACTGGAATATGAAAAAAAGAACTCTACTGTTACGAAACAATAGAGTTTAAGATATTAACAAATAAAATATCTATAATTTGAAGACCAATAATAATAACCAATGGCGTTAAGTCGATGCCATTAAATGTCGTTGGAATATAACGACGCACAAACTGATATGCCGGCTCTGTTACACGATACAAAATTTGTACAATCGGGTTATTGGGGTCAGGACGTACCCAAGACAAAAGTGCTGCAACAATCACAACCCAGATGTAAACATTAATAAGAGAATGAACGAGTCCTCCAAGTCCTAAAATCATTTCATTCATTTTACAATCTCCGCTAAATAGTTTTTTAAATGTTTATAGATATCAGCAATTTCAGGACCATGCTCAGCTCCCGTTAAAATCAGACGGAGTGATTTAAAATAGAATTTTCCTTTTAAGCCACTCTCTTTCATCGTATATTTTTGAAAGTCTGAATATTCCCCAAAGAACGGTGCTGCTTTAATGGCAGCTTTAAGGGCTTCAACACTATCAACAAACATCTCCGGAATTGCTTTCTGCGCAAAAATCGGTTCAATTTTAGAGCGCAACTCTTTAAGCGTTCCCGCCTCTTCTAAATAAAGATGTGCCAACGCGCCAATTTCATCATCTGCAAAACCGACATAACGTGAAAGTTCTTTGGCATCCATTAATTTAAGGTGCTCTCGATTAATAAATTTCAATTTATCAATATCAAAGCGTGCCGGAGATTTTGAAATAGACTCTAGCTTAAACCACTCTATTGCCTCTTTAAGTGTAAATATCTCATTAGGAGTCTTATTTCCAATGAGAATAAGGTAATTGGTGATGGCATCGGGAAGATACCCCTCTTCAAGCAACCACTTCACACTAGAAGCATCATCACGCTTACTCATCTTTTTACCGGAGTCATTTAAGATAATTGGCAGGTGTGCATATTCAATTGTTCTATCGTAACCCAAAGCTTCACGAACCGCAATTTGCTTTGGTGTGTTACTCATGTGGTCTTCACCACGAATAACCAAAGAGATATCACTGATCATATCATCAATCGCACAGGCAAAGTTATAGGTAGGGTACTTCTCTTGACGCATAATAATAAAACTGTCAACATCAAATGCTGAAAACGTAATTTCACCTTTGATTATATCCACTACAGTGATATCTTCATCAGGTTTACGCAGTCGTATCGTAAAAGGATTCATATTATCAATCGTCTCTTCCGCTCTTAAATGCGTACATTTCTCATCATAACGAAATGGCTTTTTATTCTTTTTAGAGAGTTCGCGCTTTGCATCAAGCTCAGCTGGAGTACAAAAACAGCTAAATGCTTTTTTATCATGCAGCAGTTGAATCGCCATTGTGCGGTGATACTTCAGGTGATCACTTTGGTAAATCACATCTTTATATTCAATATTAAAAAGGGCAAGAAGTTCTAATATCTCCTTATCTTTTCCTTCAATATTTCTCTGTGTGTCGGTATCTTCAATTCTTACAATAAGCGGTTCATCTCTTTGAATCGAAGTAATATAATTAAATAGAGCAACACGGAGATTTCCAATATGCATATCACCGGTTGGACTAGGTGCAAAACGTAGCATTGATATTCCTAAAAACTTTTTTGTTATCATACCAAATATTAAAGCCAACTCTATTAAATTTATGTTGTTAAGTGAAAATATAAATTCTTCGTATATAATTAACAACAAGATTTAAGCCAATAATACAATAGTTATAAAACCAAGGAAGATAATAATGCATATATTAGTTACGGGAGCTGCTGGTTACATCGGTTCACATGTTGTCAAACAGTTAATTGAGGAGACAAATCACAGTATTTCAGTCATCGACAACCTATCAACAGGGCATCAAAAAACAATTGATACATTAAATCAGATTTACAAAAAGACAAGGAAAGGAGAGATTACCTTTTATCATGAGGATCTGAAAAACTTTAGTAAGATTGAAGATATCTTCAAATCAGCTTCATTTGATGCTGTCATTCATTTTGCTGCAAGTATTGTTGTACCCGAATCTGTTGAGAATCCACTCAAATACTACATGAATAATACCGTTAATACGACGCATTTAATTAAACTGTGTAACGAATACGGTATCAAACACTTTATTTTCTCCTCTACAGCTGCCGTGTATGGTGAGCCTAGTGTACCACAGGTAACAGAAACGACACCAACAAAGCCCATTAACCCTTACGGTACGAGTAAATTGATGAGCGAGATGGTATTGGGTGATGCTTCCATAGCAAATCGCAATTTTACCCATGTAATTTTACGCTATTTCAATGTTGCCGGAGCGGACATTCACAATCGTATCGGACAGAGTTTTCCAAATGCAACCCATCTCATTAAAGTAGCCGCTCAAACAGCTATTGGCAGTCGTGATAAGATGATGATCTTTGGCGAGGACTATGATACACCAGATGGTACATGTATTCGTGATTATATACATGTAGATGATTTAGCATCAGCTCACTTAAAAGCGTTAGAGTACCTTGGAGAGGGTAATAATTCTAATATTTTCAATGTCGGTTATGGACGCGGCTTTAGCGTTAAAGAGGTCATTGGTATTATGAAAGAGGTTAGTGGCATTGATTTTAAAGTCGACATGGCTCCACGTCGTGCCGGTGATCCAGCCACATTAATATCAAATAATAATAAAATAAAAGGAGCTCTCTCGTGGGAACCAAAGCATGATGATCTCAACTTAATTTGTCAAACAGCATTAGCTTGGGAACAGACATTACACTAAATGTGCTTATGTTTCAAATTTTACAATTAGAGTTGGCGATAAAATAGGGAGTTTATAAGTGTAAATGGTGACCCCGAGGAGACTTGAACTCCTGTAACATGGATGAAAACCATGGATCCTAA